>DAOMZH010000041.1:0-27356 GCA_035437985.1 Polyangium sp. (in: bacteria)
TGCCTTTGCGACGAGTTTGCCCGCGGAGACGATCGTGGTGATCGAGCAGTGACGCGGCGCTCCAGCTAGGCCTGGCTCCGGTTTGTCCGACCTGGTTCCGGTTTGTCCGACCTGGTTCCGGTTTGTCCGACCTGGTTCCGGTTTGTCCCCCGGGGGTTTGGGGGCAGAGCTGCCGGCGCGTGCTTTTGCGCAGCAAAAGCACCTGGAGCGCCGGCTGCGAGCCCCCATCGAAAACAAAACCCTCGCGTAGCGCGCTTGTTAGCGCGCGCAGCGAGTGTCCAAATCTGACCCCGCCTCAATTCCTCCGAAGCGAGCATCCAAATCTGACCCCGCCTCAATTTCCCCCATGTATTCTCCAGCACCTGGCGACCGCCTGGCGGAGGGGTGGCGGAGGGGCGATTCCGCCAGGGCAAATTTTGTTGTTTCTCGGGAAAAACGATTGGCCCGATATGTGCACAAGGGCGTGGCATGCAAACACTCATCGAAACGACACACGACGGCGTTGAAGTGCACATGCCCATCAACGTGAACCTCGACGAACTCACCTCTGACGTTTTTCTCACCGGGCCCCGTGAAAAGGCCATGGATCATGGCGTTGGTGGGTTATCGGATTCCGACTTGCTCGCTGTTCTTCTCGGAACGGGCTTGATGGGTTGTCCCGTCACGCAGCTGTCGTACGCCCTTTTGGCGCGGTTTGGCGGACTGGAGGGTATGGCGCGGCTCGGGCCGCAAGCCATCGCCGAGCATCCAGGGGTAGGAATCACCAAGGCGTTGCGTTTGTCCGTGGCGCTCGAAGCTGGCCGCAGGTCGATCATTCGGTCCTTGAAACCACGTCCTGAAATTCTCACGTCTGCGTCGGTGGCTGAATGGTTCATGAGCCGTCTCGGCTGGAAGGATCAGGAGGAGTTGTGGCTCTTGTCGCTGGATGGTCGCCATGGTCTGCGGAGCACACGGCGAGTCGCTCAAGGCGGACTGCATGGAGTGCATCTGACGGCGCGCGACGTGCTCACGGCGGGTCTGCAAGACGCAGCAGCGGCGGTGATCCTGGTGCACAATCATCCGGCGGGAGATCCAATGCCCTCGAGCGAGGACTTGGACATGACGCATCGACTGGCGATTGCTGGCAAGTCGATTGGTATGCCGCTCATCGACCACGTCATCGTTTCGAGCACGGGTCGTTACACGTCGATGCTCGACCTGGGGATGCTCCCGAGCAACTAACGCGTGTGGTTTTTCCCTAGCCCTCGGCGACGCGTCGGAGGATGATGCGCCCGGCGCCCCGAACCCCGTTTGTCCTGCTCGCACATGCCTCGTTTGCCCCAGAGCGAACCGACGCTTCTTTTTTCGGTCAAAGCCCCACGCCCTTGGGCGGGATTCGTCGAACGTCCCGTAGTTGCGAACGACGCGATACTCGTAGCCGGTAGCGGTACGTGTGCCCGTTTGTCGATAGACACTGGCAAACCGATCTTCACCGTGTCGGTGCAACACGCGAACGCTGATAGCTACATCGGCTTGCCTTTTCCGCTCGAAGATGGCCGCACGTTGTTGCCCGTTTACGAAAAAGACGCATGGCTCCGCGTTTTCGTCATCGCCCCCGATGGCACCCTCGAAGCCTCCGATTCTCCGGGCTCCGAGGAACAAGCCATGGGCAACGACATGCGCATCGTCGCCCACGATGCCGGATGCAAGTTTTTCCTCATGCCCCTGGCTCGAGCGATTGGTTTGGGCCCCAATGATTATTTGGTTTCGTGGATTTATCGACAGGTGAGGTTTTTCCGCACCGAATGTCGCTCGCTAAAAACGGGACTCCGCTGGGGCAGTGACGAAGCGATGTTGGCTTCGACGAGTGGCGTCGTCATTGGCGTGACAGTGCCTGTCCGGGGCACCGACCATCACGGCACGATCGTCGCCCGATCGATCGATGACGGCACCGAGCTGTGGTCGCTCGATGCGCGGCAAAAGACCGTGGCAACAGCTTTTAATGACTTGGTGTTGGTCATTGATCGTGCCTCGCGGTTCACAGAACACGTCAACCGACGCATTGCGTGCGAAGAGGACCTGGTGCACGCGATTGCGGAAGAGCCTGGACTCATGGGTTCAGCGCTCGATCGGTTGCAGCGCGAGCTCTTGTCGCAACGACCTTTGCGTACGCCCACGCGTTTGTCCGCGCGTCATGTGCTCACGGGTGCGGAACGTTGGAACATCGTCGTTCCGGGCGAAATCGTGGCGGTTCATGCAAATCACGAAGTATTGGCGGTGGTCGGAGTCGACGGAACGACAGCGACGCTTTATCGCCATGATTTGAGCACGGGTGCATTACGCGGTTCTTCGTCGCTCGGTTCTGGATGGCCCGTTTCTCCGCTCGATCCGTGGAGCACACGGGCTTCATTTGATCTTTGGTCGACGGAATTGCCCACGATTGTGGACATGGATGAAGATATTTTGCTTTGGGCGAGTCCCGAAGCGCTCATTGCCGAGCGAATCAATCCGCCCTACGATCGCTTATGGACGTGGACACTTCCGGCACCTTGTCGGGCATTTCGACCGCGCGTGGTTGATCGTTTCTTGAGTGAACCTGCCATTACGGGAGGTCAGGATCGTATCTTTTTGCGCGATGGTTGGAGCCTTTGGGGACTCGGTGGAAAGCGATAATTCGAAGCAGAAATTCGTGACGCCGCTTCCGTAATTGTTTATCGTCGGGCAATGCTTCAGCTGCTCGTCGTCGCTCCGCCCGAAGATGCGCCGCATATTCACGAGGCACTCGCGCCGATGCAAACGGCTTCGACGAGTAGGTTTGTCGAAACGACTGCGGCTGGATTGCAAGCGCTTCGCGAGCAGCTTTGGGACGCATTGATCTTGGTGATCTCCGATGTCGCGAACGATCCGTCGGATTTGGTTGGTACATTCGTGGATTTGGCGCATGGGGCAGCAGTCATCGTCGTTGCCGGCGGCATTGGCGAAGATACGGCTGCGGGTTTGATTCGCAATGGAGCAGCCGACGTGGTTTCGACCGCTCGTATTACGCGTCTCCCCTCGGCTCTCGACCGTGAATTGCGCACGAAATCGAGAATCGTGGCGCATCAGCAGACATCGCGCACAGCCTATTCGTGGTTTGCCTCGATCGTCAACAACGTTCCCGTCGGCATCGTTTATCACAACGAACGAGGCGAGATTGTATTGTGCAATGAAACAGCGTTGACTCTTCTCGGACTGACCGAAGACGAGTTCCTTGGCGTGACGTCGCTCGATCCGCGATGGAATATCATTGATGAAAATGGCGCGCCCATGCCCGGGTCAGAACATCCTTCGTCGATTGCGGCGCGGACGAAAAACGCCGTCCGAAATGTACTCATGGGTGTTTTTCGGCCCCGAACCAATGATCGCGTGTGGCTCAACGTCGACGCCATTCCGGTTCTCGATGGGGAAAAACGATTGGCGCATGTGGTGGTCAAGTTTTCGGACGTGACCGAGCAACTACGCATGAGCGATGCGTTGCGGGCGAGCGAAGAACGATTTCGCTCGGCATTCGAGCATTCGGGGATCGGAATGTTTCTCGCGTCGCTCGAATTGGAAATTTTGCAAGCGAATGCCACGGCCTGCCGGTTTTTTGGACGAACCCCCGACACCCTCGTGGGCAAAAAAATGCCGGAATTAACGCATCCGGAAGATATTGGTTTATCGTGGCGCAACCGTGAAGTGCTCCTCGAGCCTGGACAACGCTCGGTTTCGTTCGAGAAACGTTATCTCCGGCCTTCGGGGGATTTCGTTTGGGGCGCAGCAACCGTCGATGTCATTCCCGATGAACAAGGCAATCCGACCCATTTCGTGGTGGCGATTCAGGACATCACTGCCCGTAAAGAGGCCGAAGCCGAGCGGAATCGATTGCAAGCGCAGCTCCTGCAAGCGCAAAAAATGGAGGCCCTGGGAATTTTGGCTGGTGGCGTGGCCCATGATTTCAACAACATTCTTGCCGCCATCTCCTGCAGTAGCGACCTCTTGCTCCATGATTTACGCCGTTTGCCGAATACCGGAGAGATGCCGGAAATTGTTTTCGAATTGCAACAAGCTGCACAACGCGGCGCGGACCTCGTCCGGCAAATCTTGACCTTCAGTAGGCGCGCTAATCAGCGCCGAACACCGATCAAGCTCGGTACCGTCATTCAAGAACATCTGAGTATGATGCGCAAGGCGAGTCCCGCCAATGCCGAGCTGCGTGTTTCATTGCGCGCAAACCCTTGGATTTTGGCCGATGCGACGCAAATGCAGCAAGTCGTGGCGAATCTGTGCACGAATGCATTTCACGCCCTCGATGGGAAAAAAGGCTTGGTTCACGTCGAGCTGGATGTCGAAAAGGTCGATGCTTCCCTGGCAAAATCGATATCCGGGCTCAATGAGGGGCTCTACGCACGAATCCGCGTCAGCGACGATGGCATTGGCATGAGCGAGCACACACTCGAACATGTCTTCGAGCCATTTTTCACGACCCGGAGTGCAGGCAACGGCGCTGGATTGGGCATGGCGGTCGTCCATGGAATCATCGTCGCCCACGAAGGTGCAATTCGTATCCAAAGCCAACCAAATCATGGCACGACCATCGATGTGTGGTTTTGCGTGGCTCCAGCGGAGGTTGAAAAGGTCGGAGAAGCAAAAAAAGAAGGGCCGCGAGGAAACAACGAGCATATTCTCGTCGTCGACGACGAGCAAAGCTTGGCTCGCGTATTTGGCCGGCTTATCCAGAGCATGGGATATCGCGTCACGATTGAAACGCATTCAGCCAAAGCAATCGAATTGTTCGAGAAACACTCAGCGGATTTTCAATTGGCGTTCATCGACTTGCACATGCCCCCACCTGGCGGAATCGAAGTGGCCAAACGCCTTCACCAATTGCGACCCGATATGCCCATTTTCATCATGAGCGGCTTCAGCGACGCGCTCCGCGAATCCGCGATCAAAGACCTGGGCGTCGTGGGCATTTTGCAAAAACCCATCACCCGCGACGTGTTGGCCACGGAACTGCGTAGAGTTCTCGACCCCAGCCCCACACCCTAGGAGGCTGCGGTCAAACGTCGCGAGTGATCGACGATTTCTGGCGCGCAGCAGTTTGACAGCAGCCTCCCAAATGACATTTTCGACTATCAATCCCATGGAAACTGCGCTATCTCGTCGCCCTACGTGACTTCGCTTCCCGTGGACAAACCGCCCTCTCGCCGCCCGACGATTCCTCATTTGCCCGCTTTGGACGGCCTCCGAGGTTTGGCTGTTTTCGGTGTCTTGCTTTTTCACGATGGTCGACTGCCCGGCGGTTATCTCGGCGTTGACTTATTTTTTGTTCTTTCGGGCTATTTGATTACCTCGTTGCTCTTGGCAGAATGGTCTGCGGCCCACAAAATCGACCTCGCGCAATTTTGGATTCGCCGCGCCCGCCGTCTCTTCCCCGCGCTTCTCGCGCTCTTGCCCGCCATTGCTTTGTATGCCTTGACGCTGGCGAAATCCGAAGAGTTATTGCGAATTCGGTACGACGGTTTCGCTACGCTCGCCTATGTTGCCAATTGGCGCGCGATTTTCGCTGGCCGAAGTTATTGGGACATGTTCCAGGCTCCATCGCCCCTCGAACATACCTGGAGTTTGGCCATTGAAGAGCAGTTTTACGTGCTTTGGCCATTGCTCACGGTTTTGGTCTTGAAATGGTCTCGCGGTTCGCGCAAAGCCATGCTGGGGACTTGTGCCGTGCTCGGGGTGATCTCGGCGGCTCTATTGGTTTGGCATGGTACACGCATTGGCGGGACGGATCGGGCGTACTTGGGCACGGACACCCGCGGCGCCGCCATTCTTTTTGGTGCGGTCCTGGCTTGTTTCAAGGCCGATGGAAGTTCGCCCCCTGCACCTTCCCGCACGCGCCTCTACGACGCGTTCGGATTGGGAGCAATCCTGATTCTCGGTTGGGCCTGGATACGTATGGATGGACAACGTCCCTATTTGTATCGCGGCGGTTTTTTGGTCACCGAGCTCGCCGTATTGGTATTGATTGTTTGTGCATCGCAAGGCGCCCAAAGCCTCGTCGGCCGTGCGCTCGCATTTCGGCCCCTCACCTGGCTCGGGCTCGTCAGCTACGGCGTCTATCTCTGGCATTGGCCACTCTATGTGGTTTTTTCTGCCGAACGAATGCAATTTACGGGATTGCCTCTGACGGCATTGCGGTTATCGTCGACCTTTGCCGTAGCGCTGGTTTCGTATTATTTTCTGGAACAACCCATTCGCAAGCGAGGGTTACCGTTCGGCAAACCCATTTTGGTTTTGCCGGTCGTCGTCGGGCTCTGCTCTTGGCTTCTGCTGGCGTCGACGCAATACATCGCCACCGCCAAGACGGCCTTGCAATCGTTGCCAGCACTGACGATCATTCCTCCCGGAACGAAAAGCGTTCTCGTCGTCGGCGATTCCGTCGCGCAAGCGCTCGGGGAACGCATGCGCGTCTTGCAAGCCGAAAAGAAAATCATCGTCATCGAGCGCGGAACCCCGAATTGCAGCATTCTCGAGGGAACCTTGCCGACGTTATCGCTTGCCAATCGCCCCCATGATGGCGGTGATTGCGATCAGAGCTGGAAAAAAGACGCAACGACGCTCCATCCCGACATTGCTTTGGTGATTTTGGGTGGTGGGCATTTTGCGCCCGTCCAAATTGGCGACACTTGGCAACGACCTTGTGAAGCCGGATGGACAAAAGCGTATGGGGCCGAGTTCGAAAAAAACCTCCGCGAAATGCAACCCCTGGTCGGTCAATTGTGGGTCACGCTAGTCCCCTACCCGCTCGGCGTTTGGTACAAGCCCGAACGCGATAAGCACATCGATTGCTTCAATGAAATGATCAAAGACGTCGCCTCACGCGTGCCCGGCGTGAAGATTCTCGATTTGGCCAAACACGTTTGTCCCGCAGGAAGCGCCAGTTGTGTCAAGGAAAGCGCGGGAGCCCTCGTTCGTCCGGACGGACTGCATTTTTCGGGCGAGGGAGCGAAAGAAGCGGCGCGGTGGGTGTTGGATCAGATTCGGTGAGTGGGCAGGCCTGATTTGAACACTCGCTTCACGCGCTAACAAGCGCGCTACGCGAGGCTTTGTTTGTGATTGGGGGTTGGGGGGCCCTCACAATCTCTTTGGCTACGCCAAAGAGACTGACCCAACGGCTCTGCCCCCAAACCCCCGAAATTTACCTTTGTTCAAAACTCAGCCATCGGCATTGATGCGGGCAACGATTTCGGCGAGTTTGGCTTCGGCTTGATCGTTTTCGACTTGGCAGGTGCCGGCAGCTTCGTGGCCGCCGCCGCCGTATTCGAGCATCAAGGCGCCGATATCGGTTTTGGACGAGCGATCGAGAATGGATTTGCCGGTAGCGAAGACGGTATTTTGTTTTTTCAGGCCCCACATCACATGAATGGATATGTTGCACTGAGGAAACAGGGCATAAATCACGAAACGATTGCCGACCCAAATCGTCTCTTCGTTGCGTAAATCGAGGACGACCAGGTTTTTGTGCACCGTTGCGCACCGCTTGATTTGATGCACGAACTTTTCATCGTGCTCCATGTACATGTCGACGCGTTCTTTTACGTCGGGCAGCTCGAGAATTTCTTTTACGGAATGTTGTAAACAGGCATCGATGAGCCGCATCATCAGGTCGTAGTTCGAGATTCGAAACTGCCGAAAGCGCCCGAGGCCGGTACGGGCATCCATAATGAAGTTCAGCAGCACCCAATCTTCAGGATCGAGAATTTCGTCGCGCGTGAATTGCGCTGCATCGGCCTTATCGACGGCTTCCATCATGTCGTCGGGAATGTCGGCGAACTTTTCTTTGCCGCCGTAATAATTCCACACGACACGTGCCGCGGAAGGTGCGTGCGGATCGATGATGTGATTGTCTTGTTTTCCCACGCGCGCCGTTTCACTCGAGTGATGATCGAACGCGAGGTGCACGCCGGGAACGTACGGGAGGTTTGTCGTAATGTCCCGATGCGTGACGGGTACTTTGCCGTCTTGCATGTCCTTCGGGTGAACGAACTTGATCTCCTCTAAAATCCCCAGCTTTCGCAGGAGCACGGCGCACACGAGCCCGTCGAAATCGCTCCTCGTCACCAGCCGGAACTTATCTGTCATGATGTAGCCTCCCGAGCGTATTCGCGCGAAAGATTAAACCAAATGCGCCCCGCCCGAAAGCAGATCGAACAAGCGCGATGTTTTTTGGATCAACCGTCAAGGAGTCGGTGGAGTGCACCAAGGATCCGCACTTGCGGTGCTTATGGTTACTTCCCCGGAGGATGCGGCAAGATCCAGCGATCCTTCCCACACGATTTGCGTTGGTGGGTCCGCATCCGTCACGTTTCGCACGATACGAAATGCCGTAGGGCCATTTTCGACGGGAGAAATCTGCGCGGCATAGTCAAAAACGCAGTTGCATTTGCACCGCGCACCTCCCGCGGATGATTTCGGCGCATCGATTTCGGTCAACACCACGGTCGTTCCATCCAGGTTTGCCGCGACCGAATGATCCCCACAACAATTGAGCTGAATACGAGAATTATTGAAACTCAGGGTTTTCGAGGGTGCGTCGTAGTTCCAAAGCAACTTTTCTGCAGCGCAATATGTAGCCGGATCAGGTTCGGGGATCATCGCGCCGGTCGTGCCGGTGACAAACCCACCGCATTCGCTGAGCATGGGGGCCACGTCGAAATCGGGCACGGGTTTGTCTTGACCATCACCGCCCCCACAAGCCAGGAACGCCAAACCGGAAAATCCGACCAGGCCAAGATATTTCAGTACAAACTCGCGCATATTTGTCTCCTTCGGCCATTTTCTTGACAGCGCAATCATACACGACTATCGACGACATTCGTGGAAAACGACAAGCCCATTTACCTCGACTACAACGCGACGACACCCGTTTTGCCCGAGGTAATCGAGGCGCTATTGCCCTGGCTCCATGATGGGTTTGGCAATCCTTCGAGTGGTCATGTTTATGGCCAGAGGACCAAAGCGGCCATCGAAGAAGCCCGAGCGCAAGTCGCCGAACTCATTGGGTGTTCAGTGGAAGAAATCCTATTCACCTCGGGCGGCACCGAAGCGAACAATCTGGCTATTCGTGGCGTGCTCGAAGCGCATCCCGAAAAAAAACACATCATTACGTCCAGCATCGAACATCCGGCGACGAGCAAACCATGCGCGTACATGACCCGTCATGGATGGCGCCAGGACATCCTTGGTGTGGATTCGCAAGGACAAGTGAATGCGGATGAAATCGAGGAGACCCTTGGCGCGCATACGTGTCTCGTGACGATCATGCATGCGAACAACGAAACGGGTGTGCTTCAACCGATTACGGCGATTTCTCGCGTGACTCATGCCAATGGCACGTTCTTCCACACGGACGCCGCTCAATCGCTCGGAAAAGTGCCCGTCGACGTGCATGCCTTGGGCGTCGATTTCTTGTCGATTGCGGGGCACAAACTTTATGCGCCAAAAGGCGTGGGCGCATTGTTCATCAAAAAAGGTGTGCGCGTGTCGCCAGTGCTTTTGGGCGCAGGGCACGAACGAGGACTGCGCCCAGGGACGGAAAATGTCGCGTTCATCGTGGCTTTGGGCAAGGCGTGTGAAATTGCAAAAAATACATTGGCCACGGAATCCAAACGCGTCCAGGTTTTACGGGACGATCTTTGGTTACGCCTGAACAAACTCGTCCCCGGGATTGCCTTGAATGGTCATCCCACCGAACGATTGCCCAATACATTGTCCGTGCGTTTTCCCAGGGTGACCGGTCCGTCGCTTTTGGCTTATACGCCGGGGCTCGCCGCATCCACCGGGTCGGCTTGCCATGAAGGTCACGACACAGCTTCCAGCGTCATTACATCCATGGGGGTTCGTCCGGAAGAAGCATTGGGAACGGTGCGCTTGACGTTGGGTCGAGGCACGACCGAAGAAATGGTCGAGGAAGCGGCGCAGCTTCTTGCAGAGGCGTGGATGCAATTGGCTTTGCGCCGTTGAGCAAAAATCAACGTTGTCGACGGGTCACGGGTGACGGGACCTCGAACGGAATCGGCGGAAGTGCCTGAAGCGAGAGGTCGGGATTAAATATCCACACGTGCACTTGCTCGGCCTCGAAATCAATGATTCCAAAAGATTGCTCGTGGTCCCGACATAATGCTCCCGCATTGATGATGACGCGGTCTTCCGCGGCTCTCACCATGCGCATATGGCTGTGTCCATTGAGGATGAACTTCGCCGACGAGACATGACACAAATTGCGAAAGTCCTTGTTGTAACGAACGAGGGACAAATCATCCCAGGGCTTGATACTGGCCATGTCGTTCGCACCGAGACCGTGACAAACCAAGAGCTTTCCGGCTACGGTTGGCAATTCGATCATGGCCGGCAATGCGGCGAGCCATTCTCCGGCCTCGGTCGACACTTGATGCCGCTCGTGAGCATCTGGTAATTCGCGCACTTGGTCCGATAAAAACCACCGCTCATGGTTACCCCGCACGCCCGAAACGTCGTAATCGCGGAGCAGCACCACACACCGCTCCAGATCGCCAGGACCATCCACGATGTCCCCGACCGAAATGATGCTATCGACGGATTGTTTGGAGATTTCGTGCAGGGCGATTTCGAGGCGTTCGTCCTCGGCGTGAATATCGCCGAGATAACCGATGCGCTTCATTCTTCCGCGGCAACTTCGGCCGGTTCGCCATGAGCGATTTCGCCGGTGCGCCAGAACGTCAACGAGAAGAGCGGCGAATAATCGGGTTTGGGCAAAACTTGCCAAGCCTCGTGCGTGCGTTCACCGCGCGCCACACAGCACTTCGCGCACACGCATTCGTCCTTGTACACGCTCCCGAACAATTGATCCCAAATCTTGAAGAAAAACCCAGTATGGTACGGCTTGTTCAGCGTCGATTTGGCATGATGCACATAATGCTGAAACGACGAATTGATGAACGGATGATGCGCATCGGGCCAATTGACCTCGTAGCCCCAATGCAAGTAAACGCCGTACCCGTAAAACAGGACGGCGAACATGCCAAACAGGAGGTCCATGTTGATGGGCATCACGAGCGGGAAAATAATCAGCGGCGTGGCGCGAAAGAATTGGTCAATGGGCAAGTCCGCAATGACCGCGAACGGGCTGGGATTGTAAAACGCGTGATGATGCCGATGCTCTTTCCACGCGAACTTGCTGATATGACCAAGCCGGTGGTACGCAAATTCGAGGAAATCGGTCGCGATCCAAACGACGAAAAACGACAAGACCAAATACCCCACGCCGTAGGTACTCGTTCCACAATAGGCCTGTGAATAACCACTGTCGACGAGGTGCAACGCAATGGCGGGACACGCGGCGGCGCTGACGAGACCTTTGAGCATCGTCAGGATTTCTTTGCGTACGAGCTGCGGCGAAGGATAGTTCGGATTCGACTTACGCTGCCACTGTTCGAATGTGGGATTCATGTAATAACGCCAGAACATGAGCCCGGACATGATGACCATGGACGCAAGGGCGAGGAGCGTCAGGACGAGCCAGGTCGTAAAGAAATTCCCGCGTTTGGCGACTTCGCACAGCATGATTGGCACCTTCGTCCGCGATCGAGTGTGGGGCGAGCGTACAAGGGCCGAAGGTTCGAAGTCCACCACAAAATTGACCACTTACGACGAGACAACGGCCCGGATTTGATTCATTCTTGGTGCGCTGTGTCGACACTCATCCCGATTCCCATTCTGTTTTTGTTCTTCGGTGCCGCGTGCTTCGCGTTCACGCTCAATGCCTTACGCCCGGTATTACGTATAGGTCCGCTTTTGGGTCCGAGTTTTTTTGCAGCGTGGCTCACGGGAGAATTGGCGCTGCATCATCTGGTTTGGCAAATCGCTTTGGCAGGCATTTTCGTTTGGGCGGGTGGACTTCATGATTGGCGGAGCATCACGGCGCTCGTTTTGGTAAGTTTGTCTGGGATAGGGCTTTTGCGAATTTTGGTGGAATCGCGGCGCGCGGATGAACTCATGGAGTCGACGCTGCGCAAGGAATTGGGGACGGAATATTTGGGGCATATCCCCGAGCCTTTGCGTCCTGGACTAGCGGAGCGGCTCAGTTTACGGCAGCGTTTGTTGCCGCTCGCGATCTTCGATCTGCGCGTCGAACGGATCAAGAATATCGTGTATTCGAAAGCAGGGGGCATCAATTTGCGGCTGGACGTATATCGGCCCAAGGGTTTGCCCAAAGATGCGTCGTGTCCGACGGTGCTGTTCGTGCATGGCGGCGCGTGGATCATTGGAAACAAAGACAACCAAGGAAAACCATTGGCGAACCGATTGGCGGCGCATGGCTGGGTGGTTGTCTCGATGAACTACCGTTTGTCGCCACGATTCACGTTTCCGGATCACATCATCGACGTGAAAAGTGCGATTCGCTGGATTCGGGAGCATGGAAAGGAATACGGGGCGAACCCAGATTTCCTTGTGATTACGGGAGGTTCTGCGGGAGGGCATTTGGCGGCGCTCGCAGCGTTGACGCCCAATGATCCCGCGTACCAGCCGGGGTTCGAGGATGTGGATACGCGGGTGCAGGCGTGCGTGCCGTTTTACGGGGCGTATGATTTCACCGATCGCCATGGGCATTGGAAACATTCGCTCCTCGTGCCGATGGTGGAACGATTGATCATGAAAAAGCGTCTTCGCGATGCGCGGGCGCAATTCGATGCGGCGTCGCCCATGAGTCGAGTGCGCCCGGATGCGCCGCCATTTTTCGTGATTCACGGGGCAATGGATTCGCTCGTTCCGGTGGAGGATGCGCGGGTGTTCGTGGAGCTTTTGCGCGCACAGAGCAAAGCGCCGGTTTTATATGCGGAACTGCCGGGGACGCAACATGCATTCGAGGTATTTCCATCGGAGCGGACGGGGCATGTATTGGCGGGCGTGGAACGGTTTGTCGGGGCGGTATATGGGCAATGGTGCGGGGAGAAGGCGCTGGGAGCGAAGAAGGAGCTGGCGCTGGCGGGGAATAATGGGTGACAGGGAGGGTGCGAGTCAGTGGCTGGTCTCAAGTAGTCATTCCATTTGGACGAACAGTACACCAGGACGAACCATATGATTCGCACACTATTTGGTTTGACAACTGCGCTTTACGCGCATAGCGTTCATGGATATGGTCATGCGAAATCGAATGCGACCGATTCATCCCGGTGAAGTGTTGCGCGAAGAGTTCGTGGTGCCTCTTGGCTTGAGTGGAAATGCGCTAGCCAAGGCGCTTTGTATCCCGGCAAATCGAATCAATGCGATTTTGAAGGAAACCCGCAATCTCACCGCCGATACAGCGCTTCGTCTGGCGCGTTTTTTCGGGACAACACCGGAATTTTGGATGAATATGCAGAAATCCTACGAACTGCGTTTGGCGGAGATTGCAATGGGCCCGGCCATCGAGCGCGCTGTGCAACCCAATCGACCAGGTATCGCCTCGCCAACACCACCGACCTCAATGCGGCGCAACAAGCGAGTGGCATAGGTGCCACTTGCGGAAGTGGATCTATTACCTAGTGTGTACCCGTCGCGCCTTCGCCTGCAGAATGGTCACCAAATCAATCGCCGCAACGTACGACTCGTATTCACTACGTTCTGTCGCCGTGAGCGTCCCCTCCGTGCATTTGTCTGCAAGCTCGTCGATTCGCGCCTGAGTGTCTTCGTCCGCATCATCGACCACTCGCCCTTCCTCGATATCGGTTAGGCCCCGCTCCAGTTTCTGACGCACATAGATATGGTACTGGATGTCATTAAATGATGCGTTCTCGGGTAGTTTTTCTAGAAGTTTCTCGACTTCCACTTTTGCGTTGGACATCGATGCCTCGCGACCAGAACGTACCATACGACCTTTGCACCGTCAAACCCCACAACCCCCCTGTTGGTCCCCCCAAACCTTCCTTGGTCCTCAAACCATCTAGAGCGTCGACGCGACAACTTCATCGAGCGACGCTTCGTCCACAAGACCCGTCATGTACTTGATCACCCGCCCCTGACGATCGATCACCACCAAGCTCGGAAGCTTCTCCACCCCGTATTTTCGCGACGCATCACGCACCGTGTCCATCACGATCGGGTAGGACAAACCCTGCCTCTGCGCGTGTGCTCGCGCCGCTTCTGGCGGATCGTCCACGTTCACTCCGAGCACCACCAAACCCTGCTTTTCATAACGTTTCGCGATGCGATCCAAAATCGGCGCTTGCATCGTGCACGGTCCACACCACGTCGCCCAAAAGTCCAGCACCACCGGGTGACCCTTGTACCCAGACACCTGAACCTTCGTCCCCGACTCGCCATTCGCCACCACCGCGAAGACCGAATCAGGCGCCACACTACCCTCCAGCGGCGATGATGACCCTTTGAATCGCGGCAGAAGCGCCAAAAGCACAAGCGCCCCCACCACGAGCAGGATGGCCAACGAACCAAGAGGCGACTTGTCTTCGGAGCGCGTCGAGTCGGTCATGGGGCAGAAGTGTGCATAGCAAGTTCTTTGCGTCTACGCCGCTGCTCAAACCCCTGGTATCGTTCGCCGCACGCGACATTCCAACGTCGCAATCTTGCAAAAAGCAAAAAACTTCGGTTACGCAAGCTCCCGAAGCCTCATGCCGAACGCCGAAATCCGCGTCGGAGGAAACATGCTCGATCGCCCCAATTCGTCGACCGACACAACAGCTCCCATCCACGGAAAGCGCCCACCTCCCGGAGCGCTCGAGCTTGCAAAATGGCCACCGGATGACGCCGATGTACCCGACGTTCCGGGTGGCGGAATGCCCGCTGCGCCTGCAGGTGGTGGCGGCGGCGGTGGTGCCGACCTCGGTGATGGCGACTTTCGCAAGGGAAAAACGAGCGGTCTCGTGCTCGGCGTCGTTGGTCTGCTCCTGCTCGCAGGTGTCGGTGCCGGTGTCTACTTCGGCATGAAAGAAGGGCACCAGAAGATGACGATCGATCAGGTCGTCAAGGAAAAGAAAAACATCTTCGTCCAGCCCAAAAAGGACCAACTCCCCCTTTGGCGCAAGTGGGCCGCAGAGCCGAATGAATGGGCTTTGCAACAAGAAGCGTTGATCCAACTCGCCTACGCCGAGGATCCCGAAGGCGTGGCGTTCGCGACAACCGCACTTGCTCGCCCCGATCATCGCGTGCGTGGTGTGTGCGCGCAGGTGCTCGCGTTTTACGGTTCGCCCAAGGCCGATGGTGCGAAACAAGCGCTGCTCGCCGCGCTCAAAGATGCGGATGATAGTGACAAACCGCAGATCGTTTGGACCCTGATTGCCCTCAAAGAACCTGCCGTCTTCAAAGATGCGATGGAACAATATCGCAAAGGCTTCTTGTCCAAGGTCGAACGTCTTGGTGGTGGCGTGGCGTTCGATCCGGAAAAACTCGCGCAACTCGTGCCGCTCGAGGAGTTCCAAAAGTTGGCGGGTGACCCGAGCCCCTCGGTGCGGCAGCTCGTGGCGACGCTTTTGTCCCGCGATGCAAATCCGAAGTGGACGCAGACGCTCATCCAACTCGTGAAAGACAAGGATGTCGAAGTCGGGCGTGAAGCAGCGACGGGTCTCGGCAAGATCGGCGATGAAACAGCGCGTGCGCCATTGCTCGAAGCGTTGCGACCGCCGTCAGGTGTGGACCCGCAAAAGGATCAAGCGTTCAAAGAAAATCGGCAGAAGTTCCTCGAAGCGTTGCGTGATGGCATCGGCGGCGAGGGGCTCGTGCTCGCGCTCGACAGTGTCAAGCCTGATCCGCCGGAGACCGAGTGGTTCCAGACGAAACAGATTCTGGACATGATCAAGGACATTGCGGATCCGCGCACGGGTAATGCGCTCGTGAAGTGGATTGAAACGAAAAAGCCTTCCGTGCATTGGCAAGGCGAAGCGGGAACGCGTTTGGCCGAGATTGGTGATATTCGCGGGGCGAAGTTCCTGGGCGAACGAATGCGGTTTAATCCGGCGGATGTGTACAAGCAAGAAAACTTCTGGCAGGCCGATGAAGGCGGGCATTTGTCGCGTACGGATCTGCCGCGCGTCGTCGCCTCCCGCATGCTCGCCGACTTGGCCATGATTCACCAAGACAAGAAAGCCGAGCTCAAAGCTGCGGCCGAAGAAGGCGTGATGTTCTGGATCAAAGATCGTCCGCAACCGCATGCGAACGGCTTGCGTTTCCTTGCGGCCGTCAATTCGGAAAAAGCCCTGAACGATATGCGTGATTGGGCATTTCCAAAAGATCCATTGCCGAAAGAGGGAGCGCCTCCGCCGTTCCCCACGGCATTCGAAACTGCGCAAAGCGCATTGCGATATATCGGCGTGATGAAGGACGAGCAATCGTTCCCGAAAATGCTGCAGCAATTCAAGCGCAAGAAAGACAAGAAAATGGATACCACGCTCGAAGGCATGAATGGCGGTGGTATCGCAATGCTCGGTATGGCGCTTCGAGCCGTCACGTATGGTGCGGCCCAAGGTCTCGGACAATGGGGTGACGGGCGCGGGAACAAGGATCTCATGGAGTTCATCGAGGACGAACTCTGGAACGAAGAATCTCGCCTGGCTGCTTGCGACGCACTTGCGTGGTGTGCCGATGACAAGACGATGATCGAAGTCGCGAAAAAGGCAGCCGAGTATGGCAGCAAGAAAGAGCCCCGCAAACAGCTCATCGGCGCTTGTTATGCACAAACGTTGTCGCTCAAGCCGCTTCCGGGCATTGCGGCGACATTGGCCGAATTGCTCAAGCCGGAACTCGAAAACAACCTGCGCATGCCATACGCCCGCGCCATCGGCATTGGTGGTGTGGATGAAGAGACGCAAAAGATTCTCTGGGAGAAACTCCAAAATCCCGAGATTCGTAATGCGGCGGCTTTGGCCTTGATCATGGGTGGTACGGCGGAAACGGCAGCCCGAACGGTCGCCATGTATGGTGATTTCGGACCGGATGCGTTGAACGACTTGAAGGATCATTACTTCCGAGCCTTCGGATATTGGTCGGATGAAGACTTCAAGCGGGGCAATATTTATCGTTATGTCGCCAATGCGGAGGCCATTGCGCGCATCAAGGTTGGCGATGTGACGCAAGATTGGTCACGTCAACGGTTGCAGGCACAATTCGACAACCTGAAATTCGACAACGGTCCGCATTCGGAGACGCGCGTGGTTTTGCGTTATCGATTGTGGCAAGACGCCAAGGGTCAGGACGTCGAACGCAAGAAGGGCGCAATCATGACGCTGAAGTTCATGAAGGAGCGCGGCGTATTGATGGCGCTGCGCCAAGAGCAAGGCGAGACGGGTGAAATGGCGAAACGAGCGTTCTTCGAGTTGATGAACCCGAAGATGGTCATGGCCGAAGACCTCAAGGCGTTGCAACCGAAGGGCGGCGAGGGTCGCGGAGACAAGCAATAAAATCGTTTGTCAGGGGCCTTTCGGGGCCCCTTGGCTGATCCCTTCAATCAACGCCGCCCACGCCGTTTTTCCTGGGCCTGGGCTTCTTCCTCCGCAATCAGTTCTTCATCCGCTGCAGAGTCCGGTGATTCGACATCGGCTACGCGTATACGCGCGGGCTCGCCGGGTACCTCCACGCGCACGCCCGAGAGGCTCTTTTCGGTTTGTCCTCGAACGGTTTGTTTGGCCCGGTTAATCGCCTCGTGCGCCGTCAAGCTGGCCTCGCGCACGCGGTCACGCGCATCGCGTAATGGTTTGCCGAAAAATATCGACAGTATCGACAAGACCGTGGGCACGATGGCGCGCAAGGCCACGAGCACGGCAATTTGCGCCATGGTTAAGCCAAATAAGAACAAACCGGCAACCGGAAGCGGAAGACCTGCTTTCCCTTCGCGCACCATTGCGCTTTGCTCGGCTCGACGAGTTCTGCGTTCGGCTCGACGCTCGGAACGCCGGGCTCTACGTTCGGCTTTGGATTCGTTCTTTTTGGACTTCCATTCCTTTTTCAGCTCGGTAAAGCCCTGCTCCAATTGCTCGACGGCTTCGTCGATACCTTGTCCGATGTCGCTCTCGACCGAGCCGACTTGCGGGCTTGATTTCTTGTTTTCTGCCGACGTTTGTCGTTGTGGAGGCTCGGGTTTTCTTTGATTGGATTCGGCCTTATTTGGTGCATCCTGCCAAACCGGCAAGAGCGGCCCGATTTGAGCGGCACGTTTGTCCGGGTCGGGTTCGAGCATTGCGGAGAGCGCCGCGACGAGCGCGGGATGCGCGGTTTTTCCAAGGGCACTGACAACATCGATGGCCAGGCCTTTATGCGGCAGATCTTCGGGTTGTTGTCCCGTGAGCATGGTGATTGCAGTGGCGCCGACCGCATACACGTCGGACGCGGGCATGGCGCGACCTTGAAATTGCTCGGGGGCCATGAATCCGAAGGTACCAACGACCGTGCTGCCCCCTTCGGGTTTCATTTTGTCGCGAACAGCGCCGAAATCGATGAGGGCAAACGAGCCGTCAGCTCGACGCAAAACATTGCTGGGTTTGATGTCGCGATGCACGACAGGTGGCGAGCGACCATGCAGGTAATCGAGTATGGCGGCGGTTTCGCGCAAAAAACGAAGAATTTCATCGGCGGATAAAATCACGCCTTGTTTTTGCAACGCGAGCAGACTCTCGCCCTCGATTTTCTCGGTCACCAAATAGAGTTCGCCGTTTTCCTCGAAATGATCGACGTACCGGGGCAAACCCGGGTGAGACAAGCTGGCCAGGACGCGAGCCTCACGTTCGGCGAGTTCTACTTCTTTCCAGCTTTTTGCTCCGCGGACACGAAAGCGCTTGATGGCAACGAGTTTGCCTTGCTTTTTGTCGACGCCTTCGAACGTGGCGGCTTGTCCACCTTCACCGAGGAGCCGAATGATCGCATAACGATCGCCGCGTAAATGTGTAGGTGGGTCAGTCATGCGCTGCGTTTGGGCACGCTCGTCAAAGCTTGCATGCGGGGCGAAGCATCGCCACAAAATCCGAATGTGTCAAGGTAGGTGGAAGAATGAAGTGCGCACTCGTTCGACGAAGTGCTAAGCTGCCCGCGTGATACGCCCGGACGAACGCCAGCCGCTCCCGATTCCATCGCCGGAGCCTTTGCTGCCGCCGAAAGATTTTGCGCAACGTTTGCAAGAGAATGGTATTCAGGTCAGTGCCGAGGCTTTGGCCAAGATTGGGGATTATTTGGCTCGGCTCTTGGCCATGAATGAAAAGATGAATTTGACGGCGATCGATGATCCGATTGTCGCGTGGGAGCGTCATGCTTTCGATGCTTTGACGCTGGGGCCGGCGGTTGCCCGCGTACCTACGGGTGAACGCGTGATCGATATCGGTTCAGGCGGCGGGTTGCCAGCAGTTCCTTTGGCTATCGTGCGTCCGGACGTGCAATTCACGCTGGTCGAATCGACGCAGAAGAAAGCGGCATTTTTATCGTCTGTCGCGACAATCTTGGGTTTGACGAATGTCGATGTTCGCGCCGAGCGCGCGGAAAAACTGGCGACGGGGCCGCTGCGTGGAACATGCGCTGCGGTGACGGCTCGAGCGGTGGCGCGTTTGTCCGAGCTTGTGCCCATAACGGCTCCATTTGCAAAAGCAGGGGGACGATTGCTGCTCATCAAAGGGCAAAAGGCCAAAGAGGAATTGGCTGAAGCGGCGCGCATAATGGTCAAACAGCGCGTGAAATTCGTGGAAATGAAAACGACGCTGACGGGAACGATCGTGGTCTTGGAAAAGGGGTGAAGCAAAACATGAATATTGTCGACATGATGACCGATTACCTTCGAGGGGAAAAGCTGGAAGCCTTGGTCTTCATTTTGCCGCTGGGTCTGGCAAGCATCGTATTCGGCACATGGCTTTTGACGGATACGAAGGAAGCATTTTTTCGGGGTGTAGCGTGGCCCTTCGTGGTGCTTGGATTGGCCTTGACGATTACCGGTGCGACGGTGGGTTTTCGAGCGCCTGCGCAAGTCGAGCGATTGACGGCGGCATTCGTTGCCGAGCCGGAAAAGACGCGGGTCGAAGAACAGGCACGAATGGAGAAGGTGAACAAGGCGTGGGCGACGTATTTGACGACGTGGGCCACGTTTGCAGTCGTGGGTCTCTTGTTGCGGTTTGCCCTCAAAAACGAATTTGGGCGAGGTATTGGAACCGCGCTCGTGTTTTTTGCCGGTGTGGGTTTGCTGATTGACGGATTTGCCGAAAGACGGGCGCATCCGTATACGAAAGCGTTGGAAGCGCCGACAAAACACGCTCCCGAGAATTAACCGCCCGTTACGCTCGCTATATCCGTCCGCGCAATTGCGTCCGGAGGGAAACGCAATTCCCGCATGCAAACTACTCTTCGTCACGATTCCCGCAAGCTCGTTACCCCTTTCCATGAGCGAACGCGCGACCGGGGCGAACTGTATGGAGGGACTTGGAATGCCGAGCAGATGGACGTCCGGTCCGCTTGCCTTTGACTTCACCGCATGTTACATGAGGTTCCGTTTTGGAGGCTCGCCAACATGAAGTTTTTTAACACAACTCATAATTCACTCGAAGAAGTGTTTGGCGCGGACAAGACGTACTCGATACCGGCCTATCAACGGCCATACTCATGGCAATCGATTGGCAAAACCGATCAAAACAATCAAGTCAATCGGATGTGGGATGACCTATGGGGATTCTTTTCTCAAAATGACAAGGAGACCGAATACTTCTTTGGATCGATGGTGGTAATCCAGCAGAAAGAGACGCGCGTTTTCGATGTCGTCGATGGTCAACAAAGGCTCACCACGTTGGCCTTACTTTTTGCAGCCATGCGTTGCTTCATTGACAAGCATTGCACCGATCCGGTGCTTGCAGCATTTCGAGACGATTCATTGTCAACGCTCAGAAAGCTACTTTATAATTCTACTGGAGTTACCCTTGTGCAAACGTTGAAGGTAAAAATTCAACGCGCAGCGGGTTATGATTATAATGAAGTCCTCGAACGAGCGGTGCGGTGCGAGCCGACTTCAAAAGTAACCGACCAACGTTATGCTGATGTAGCCGATCGATATTTTCAGAATCGCGAGTATTTCCGCAATCGGCTCGAGTCGACGTTCTTGACCAAAGGCGTCTTCACGATTGCCGACGCCGAACGCTTCAATCAATTTTTTTCCTTTCTTTATGTGCGTGTAGCGGTCGTACTCATCACGACCTCGAGCTTCGAGACGGCATTCATGATTTTCGAGACCCTCAACAATCGCGGGTTGCCACTCTCGAACGTGGATCTATTGCGGAACTTTTTTTTGGACAAGCTGGAGGAAGCTGGAGAGACAGACGCTGCTACCATGTGGACGTCACTCGAAAAGGATTCGCTCACGGAAGACTTCATGGGTCGCTGGGTTGAGAGTTGGCTTGGGCAGCAGCAGCGTTCTTCTGCATTCAACGATCTTCGTCAAATTTATGCAAATGATGAGGCCTTTGACAATGTGCCTGGACGGCCACGAGTTCGCCGGTTTTATGAAACGATTCAGCGCGATCTTCAATATTATGGGCTGCTAGCGGAACCGCGCGAGCGCGTCCAGGAGCGTGCCATTCAAAACAAAATTCGTTTCTTCAGGGTTGCGAGCAACGAACGTTATTCGATGAACCTCCTGATGGCCCTGTTCCGCGAGCAAGACTACGACGGCACTGCGAACCCTACAGTATTGAATTTCCTGCGTAAGTACCAATGCTGGATGATTCACGTGTTGCTCTCGCCTGGAACACGATTTTCGAACAGCAAAATCTACGAGGCCATTGGGCTGATACGTAAACACGACGTCGCAGGTGCCGCACACCTATTCGACTTATCGCCAGATGATAAGTCGCTCCTGATTGGTTACCTAGCCGGAGAGATCCGCGATCACGGCATTGCCAAGCTTCTCCTCGCCGAATATGTTTGGCATGAGGAAACATTGACTCCCGACGTCGTCGACCAACAGTTGCGTTGGCCTGACGCCACATTGGAACACATCATTCCCCAGTCCCCAGCACCCAATACGAATTGGATTGTCGATTTCTCGGATACGTTTCGCAAAGACTATACCTATCGGCTGGGAAACATGACTCTGCTTACAACAAAAATGAATGCAGCGGCCAAAAATTACGACTTTTCAAAGAAGCGACAGCATTACAGGAAAACGCTCCTGCCACTCACCCGCGACCTGACTGCAATCGAATGTATCGCCCCCGCAGACATCGAGGCTCGACACGCCCGCATTATAGCCTCACTCCTCGACGCCCTGGGATTACATTGAATTTTGAAACGATCTGCTCTACCCCCGCCCCCGCAATTGCTTCCCGAGCGCAAACGCAATTCCTGCCTGCAAACTGCTCTTCGTCACGATTCCCGCAAGCTCGGTACCGCTTTCCATGAGCGATCGCGCTACGTCCGCGCGCACGCCCGTCAATATCGCCTGAGCCCCCAAAAGCCGCAATGCGGACGCCGTCTGGACAAGCGTTTCGGCTACCCGCGCATCACCATTCTTAACGCCGGTCACATCCAATATTACCGCCCGCACAGGGCGCTCTGATGCGCCTCGCAATGCCGCTTGCATCAATTCACCAGCCCGAGATTCATCCATCGTGCCAATGAGCGGCATGACCACGACGTCGTCGGTAATGGGAATGATCGGTGTCGATAACTCCGCCAAACGCTCGCGTTGCGCTTCAATCACGCGCATCTGCAATGCTTCCCGCTCGGATTCCGCGAGTTCACGCTGTTCGAGCTCCACGCGCAGCATATCCGCCGTTTCGCGCGCTTCTTGCGTCCGTTTTTCGACTTGCGCTTCGAGGCTCTCATTGGTCCGGTGCAATTCATCCCGGACACGTTGAACTTCGGCATATACCAAGGCGCTCTCGACCGCTACGGCAGCTTGTGCCGCCAAAAATTCAATGAGCGGCAGTCTTGTCGGGACAAACGCATCGTGCGCCGTCGTATGCTCGAGGTAAATAATGCCGACCAATTTGCCTTTGTGCATCATCGGCGTAGCCAGAATGGACCGCGGCGCGTAATGCACCATATACCGATCCTTGGCAAAGCGCCGATCGGCTCGCGCGTCACCCATGACGAGCGGTTCACGCGTACGCCGAACGTATTCGACGACGGATACCGGAAGCTCCTCGTATTCTTCAGCCAGAACACTCGTTTCCGTTTCGATTTTTTCCGGTTCGACCTGCATGGTGACGTCGACCCATAATCGCCCCCCGCGATCAATGAGGAGCATCCCTCGGTCTGCACCGGCACTTTCAATGACGGCTTTGACGACGCGCACGAGGACGCGTTCGAGGAGAATTTCACCCGCAATGGCTTGGGCCGCATGAATGACGGTGGCCGTATCCAATGCTGCAAAACCCTTGTCGACCCGGGAGCTTTGCGCCGGCTGATCCCACGGCGGGGATTGACCTTCCCAAAGCTCGTCGAAATCGATGGATAATTGCTCGCGTTTGGCCATCGCGCCCCAACGCCCGTACATATGATGCGCGTCGATCACGTATGCCCGCGCCAAACGTTTTCGATCTTGTTTCCAATGATGTCGCGCCGCTCGCTCGAGCGCAAATGCCTCATCCTTGATGAAGCCATTTTGCGCCGCTCCTTCAATGGCTGCGTCGAACAAATTGATGGCGTCGAGGTCCCGGCCTTCGATGCGGGCACGCTCGGCACGAACCAATTGCAATCGATGCAAGAAATTCTGGGGGCAATTTTCCGCCAATGCGACAAGCTTGGTTTCTCGACGTTGGTATTCGGCGAAGCGCTCCGCACGTTCGTTTTCGGGAACATTTTCCAGGTGTAATGCCGCCAAAAGTGCCGCCCGGAAAAACACTCCGGTCGCAAAAAATTGCGCAACGGCAACATCGATATATCTTTCGACCTCGGCAAGTATTTGCTCGGCCTTGCCCCATTCCCCAAAAAGCACCGCCAATTGCAAACGCACTGCGTGAAAATAACTCACTACGAAAGGTAGGTTTTTGTCGCGCAACGATTGCTCGAATTTCGCTTCGTCGAATTCACGATCCGAAAGCGTCGTATCTGCTCGAGTTCGTCCTCGCAAACAACGGACGAGTTGATACGCGACCCGCAAATGCGCTTCGGACATGAGGTCGCGCGTTTTCTGCATGAGCAGGAGAAACCCTTCGATTTCTTGTTCGACTTGGGCCAAATCTTCGCCCAAACCCAAACGAATCTGCGCCATGCTGAAACATGTATACGAGACAAACGGGAAATCGCCTGTCGCCAAACCTTCCCGCTGCGCCCGTTCGAGATACGGGATGCTCGTCACGAGAGGGCGACGATAAAAATGCAAATTGCTGCCAACACAGAGATAAACTTTGCAGGCAAACGACGGCGAGGGAAATCGCTCGAATAGACGCAGCGCGATTTCACACATGTGAAAGGCTTCTTCATAACGCTGCATCGCCGTCAGCGTCATGCCGGAAACCGCAAATGCAAATGCGCTGTCTTCGGTCGGTCCACCTTCGAGTGTCGTACGGACCATTCGCGCAGCCACGAGAAAAAGGAGCGCCGGATCGGTCGCATACGCCGCAGGTACGAGGTGAATGAGCGTGCGCAATACAGCGCGCCGATTCGGATCCTCGAGCATGACGACGTCGACCATCGATTCAGCGCGCCGTTCATTCAGCATGCTGTCGATTTTGGTTTGTTCCTGGGCAAACGCGGCCGCACGATCCGGTTCGTCGAGTGAATTTTCACCCAATAAGCGCAATCCCTCGCAACCCACCCGGACAGCATCCGTGAACCGACCCATCGTCACGTACAAAACCGTCTCGAGATCGCGAACACTGGCACGATCGAGTGACGAGGCCGCATGCGCTCGAAGCAACGCAAAAAGCTTCTCGGCTTCGTCAAAACGGCCCGTGAGATACGCACACGCCGCGGCGCCCCATGCGAGCGAAAACATGAGTTGCGACTGCTGTTGCCAACCGGTTTCACCGAGCAACATCATTCCCGTCGCGAAGTACCCCGCTGCCGCTTCATACGCCGCGGCACCACGTGCTTTTTGACCTCCCGCAAGCGCAAACCGAGCAACGTCGACCCGCTCGGTGGGATCCGTCATTGCAGACGCACCTCGATGCGCGTGGAAAAGAACCTCGAACGGATTGTCGTTCTCGATGTCGATGTCGGCACGCAATCGCCGACTGATGGCGAGATGCAGCGCTGGTAGTTCCTCCTTGGGAAGCAGCGAATACGCCGCTTGTTGCACCTTGTCGTGCGAGAAACGATACGCGCGCGGACCACTCGGCTTTGTTCCGCCCGGACGAACTGCATTCGGACGAGTGCGCACGGGCAGCACCAGACCATCAGCCACCGCATTGCTCAGATCACTACGCAATTCCATCGGCGTGCGTTCACAAAGCGCAGCCAACGCGTCGATCCGAAACTCGTGCCCAAAACATGCAGCACGCACGAGCGCATACCGCGAAGCCGGGGACAAATCGCCAATCTTCGTGAGCAAAAGCGAAACGATGTCGTCCGTGATCGAACCTTCGACCCGCTCTTCGTCGCAATACACAGCGCCCGTTGCCGCATCGACATCGACGAGACCATCGCGGACGAGCGCGCCCAAAATTTGCCGCACGAAAAACGGATTGCCGCTCGTCTTGCTCCACAAAAGTACGCCGAGCGACTCGACTTCCGAAGAATCACAACCGAGCAGCCCGGCGATCATGCTGCGAACATCGGATGGACGTAGCGGACGCAATTCGAGCTCGGTGACCGGCACATCCGCCCACTGAAGTTCGTCGAGGGTTCGTCGGATCGGACCATACGCTTCACCATCGTCGCGACTCCGAAACGCAGTCATGACGAGGAGATACGCACCTTGCGGATCGCTCAAAAGGTCGCGGAGAAGTTTGAGCGACGCAGGATCGGCCCACTGCAGATCGTCGAGGAAAAGCACGACGGGACGACGACGCGTGAAGACGGCAAGGAAGCGTTGAACGATGATCGAAAAACGATTTTGCGATTCGAGCGGCCCGAGATCCGGCGACGCGCCCGTGGGCGTAAAAAGCATCCCGAGTTCCGGAACGACGCGCGCAACGAGTTCGATGTTTGGTCCGAGCGCTGCTTCGAGTTCGTTACGAATACGGGCGAGTTCGATTTCTGGTTCAGCAAGAGCCGCGCGCACGAGCTCGCCGAGCGCATGGCCAATGCCGGCAAACGGCATACTTTGGCCAATTTGATCGAACTTTCCGGCGGCGAGATAAGCATCGTCCGCGGGCGTACGGGCAAACATGTCGATGGCGAGCGCGGTCTTGCCCATGCCTTCGGCACCTTGGATCGCAAACATCTCACGACCACCTCGGCGAATGCGTTCCACAGCCGAAGACAGAGTTTCACGTTCGGCATCGCGTCCGTAGAGACGAACCGCATTCGTGAGCATCGTGGGGCGATCTTGGCCTCCGAGAGGAAACGGATCGACGCGACCAGTGATGCGCAAGCGATCGATGCACATGCTGATATCGGCCGCGACGCCACGCGCGCTTTGGTATCGATCATCGGCGCTTTTCGCGAGCAGCTTGAGGACGATGCGCGAAACGGCTGGAGGTACGCTGGGTTCGAGTTCGTGCGGGGCTTTGGGGGCGCGAGCGAGTTGCGCATGCACGAGGACCATGGGCTCTTGCGACGTGAACGGCGGATGGCCCGTGAGCATCTCGTAAAGCAGGATCCCGAGGGCATAAAAGTCGGCGCGATGATCGACGGGACGGTTTGTCCGGCCAGTCTGTTCGGGCGACATGTAGAGCAATGTGCCTTCGGGCGCATCGGCATTGGGTGAGCGGAGCGATTCGTCGCCTGTGCGTCCTGCAGCCGTGAAGTTGACGAGAAAAACCGCGCCATCGGTTTCGCGGATGAGAACACTTTGCGGCGTGAGGTTGCGATGCACGACGCCTTGAGCTGCCGTGACGGCGAGTGCACGGGCGATTCCTGCGGCGTAGGCGAGTGCAGTTTCGAGCAAGATGCGGCGCGTCTCGAGGATCTGTGCGAGCGTTGTGCCGCCTGGATCTTCGCGCATGATGCCAAAGACTTCGGCGTGTTCGACAAACCCCAAGGCCCGCGGCGTGACCGCATCACCAAGCTCCTTGCCGAGCGCATGTGCACGTCGCAAACGCGCGCGATCGTCGCTGCGGGCACGTGTGCGAGTCGCTTCGATGAGCACCGATGTGCCGTCCTCGAGGTGCCCGCGGTAGAGGGCAAACCGCGCACTTTCGGCGAGGGTGGCAATGATGTTACAGCCTGGAAATTCGGGGATCATGCCGGTTGGTTTGTCGTGTACAAGAGTGTCGGGCGAACGATACGGTGGTTTGGCCGCTTTAGGGAAGCGGTGAGTG
>DAOMZH010000042.1:0-27169 GCA_035437985.1 Polyangium sp. (in: bacteria)
CACAATGCTCGATGGCCGCGATGGCCGCGACCATTGCCTCATGATAAAGCAATTCTTTTTTCGACAATTCAATGAGCACCTTGACGAGATCTTCATGATCCCAGCAATGAGCGCCCAGCATCAAGTATTGAGGTACGGCCAATGGATCGGTTTTGAGCACGCGCAAAAAACCCTGCGCCACGTCTTTGTGCATCTTTTGGGCGTACGGGCCTAGGTTTGGCGTGAGCCGATGCAAAAGCACGTGCAAATGACGGCGACGCGAGGCTAACTCGGACAAACGACGGATGACGCTGTCCGATTCTGACGCATTCATTCGCTGCAATACTGCAAAAAAAGCTAGATCCGCTTCGCTCGGATCCTCCGCCCCCATGTGTTCGAGCAAGCGTTTGAACAGAGATCTGCGCGCATCCGTCAAGGGAACATACGCGATTCGATTCAATAAGTCTTGACGCGCTTCGGGTTCGGACCGAGCCAAGATCGTCGACAAGAGCACCACGACGCGCTCTTCGGCGTCTGGCGACAAGCGCCCGAGTGGAACATCGGCGAGTTTCGACGCGACAATCCAATCCGGATCGCGCACGGCCTTATCGAAGATAACCCAGGTCTCGGGTCGTTCGAGGTGATCCCAAAGCGCCCTTAGCAAGGCAATACGTACGTCGCGATGCGTCCCCGGTGCGTCGAGGCGCAACAATTCCTGAAATGAATCGCCGCCGCCGAGTTCGCCAAGAAGCCGTACGACTTCTTTGGCGACCGTAACTTTTTTGAGCGGTACGGCGCGCAGCTCTGCCAGCACTTGACCACGCCGCATTTCGGAAAAAACCTTCCGCAAAGCATAAATTGCCCAGCGCGCACGGTCGTCCCCGAGGGCTTCGATTAAAACGCTCACCCCTTGACGGGCATCGAGCCATGGCAGGCCGCGAATGGCCATTTCGCGCACGGGCTGTCGCGGATCGTTGGCAAATGGCAAAATGGGTGTTGCATCCGCAAACGGAAGCCGGACCAAGGTGGTCAAAGCAAATCGCAGGTCGGGCACGGAACGTTTTTCGTCATTGAGCAACTTGACCAATCCTGCCGCGTACGTGCATTGCTGTGCCGAGGTCCATCGCGGATAACCCGATTGAAAATCAATAACCCAATGCGAGCGGCCACTCGCGAATCGACCTTTCATGGGTTTTGCGGCGAGCATTTCGTTGGTCAACAAATCTTGCCGACTACGACTGATGTATTGGGCGACGATCGGCAAAAGCACATAGCTTGCATCCGTGGCGAGCAATTCGGGGACGAGGCGCGTAAATCGCGAGCGATCGTGGCGGGACAACAATGCGAGCGCTGCTCCAGCGACGCCTAAAAATGGAAGGTCACGGGTTAATCGTTCGAGGCCGACGAGCATGGGTGTGACGACGCGCAGGCGTAGTCCGAGGCTTCCGCCGAGCTCGATAATCGATGCGGCTCGTTCTTGCGTGGTCCATGTTTCGACGAGCTGGGCGAGGGCAGGAGACAATTTCGCAGCTTGGTCTTTGGTCAAACCATCGCCCATGCCCCATGTGGATATTGAGCCCCGTACTTGGAGGAGTTTGGCAAGGTACTTGCCGCCCCAAAAACCGTCCACGCGGAACAAACGAACGACGAGCCTTTCGACTTGGGAGGAGGTTTGTGCGGACAAATCTGCGGAATCGAGGGCGTCGTCAATGATGGCCCCTACGGATTCGAGGTGTTCTGGTTTGAAAAACGCGATGCGTAATTGAACGAGAGCTGCAAACATGGCATTACGCACCGGATCTTGCTCGAATTTGCGCGCCTTGACGTTGATTATGGCCTCGGACAACGCGGCAGAATCGTGGCGAATGCTGGAAATCAAAATACCTTGGGCGCGAGCTCGTTCCTCACCTTCGGGATGACCGAGCCATGGCGCGAGGACCTGTTTCGCTTCCGCAAATGCGAGCAGACCTGCGTATTGAATGCGCAGGGCGGGTTTCGAGTTCAGCGAGGCGCAATTCTCGAGGTGCCGGCGCGCTTCCGCTTCGCGCAGATCACGGGGCAACCAATCCAAAATCGCAATGGAAATCGTTCCGTCCGATGATTGCGCCGCACGACTCCACCGCTCGAAAGCACGTTGGCGCATGCCAACTTCATCAGGGGATTCCGCCTTGAAGTAACGGAAGAGAAACGCGCCCCAGCTGCCCCGACCATGCAAAAGAAACGTGCGTAAAACGATTTTCTTTTCGTCATCCGACAAGCGCAAGAACCAGCGCACGCCATATTTACCGTCGCGCAAAGTATCGTAGGCATGGCGTACGAGGTATTCGATTCGTTCGGCGCCAAGGCGATGCACGACTGCGTCGAAACGAACGAGGCCAAACACCCCCGGAGGACGTGTTTGACGCCCTGACTTGTGCCGCTGTTTCAGGATATCAAAGGTTTGGCAGGGACGCGAGCGCGTCAAAATCGCCAAAACCTCGCGCAAAGACTGATGGTCTTGTTCCTGCTCGAAAAACCATTTTACAATGGCCAAGGTTTCATCTGGAGCCCGCCGAGCCAATTCCGCCAAGACCAATTGAATACGATATCGCCGACGAGGATCAATGTTGGGGTTCTTTCTCAAATCTTCGAGAAACCATGACGCGGCGAACTTCGGATGCCGCGAACACAAACGGCCCCACGCAATATAACTCGCCCCCTCGACGATCTTCGGCATGTAACGACGAACGAGGTCTTCGGATCCGAGCATCAGGATATCCACTACGAACGGCTCGGGCGCCTGTTGCATACGTTTGTCGAGGAACGCATCGACCGCACTTCGCTTGCGACTGCGCACAAGCGCGGCGAGGGTGCGACACAATATTCGTTTTTCGACGATTGACTCCAGGGCCGCAACAATCTGTTCCTCGGAGCAAAACAGCGCCACCATGCGACTCGCCCGCCGACGAACCGAGCGCGAAGCGTCGGACAAACCCTCGACGATCCATGCTCCATGACGGCTACCGAATACCGACATCAGGGCCAGAAGTCGTTCATAGGCATCGGAACTGAGATGCAATTCTTGGAGAAGGACATGCGCTTGGGCATCTCCTTTGGCAAAAGCTCGCCCAAGCTCGACCATGTGCGCAAATCGCGCCCGGTACGTGAGGGGTTCGACTTGTTGCAAGAACTTTTCGGTGGCTTTGGATCGAGTGGATGACACGATGATGCCTCGGGGTGGAACGGGCGAGTCTTTCGGAATTCGACGATGCCGTCAATACACCACAGACCGCCGAACAATAAAAGGGACAATCCGTTCGCGGCGGTGCAACGTGGCTGTTATGGCAAGCCTTTGTTTGACCCGATTGAATAATTCTTCGATAACCTGGGAAATTTTGTGACCACTTGGATCTCCAGCGAATCTGGTCCGTCCAACACACGCTCGACTTTTGCTCTTCCAACTTTGGCCTATACATCGGGAGGCGGTTGGTCTAGAGATTGAAAAAACGCCGGAGGACAACCATGATCCGATTGAAATACGCACCGATTCTCGTGCTTGCTTTTTTGCTCGTGCCGGGATGTGGCAAGAGTGAAGATGCGGCTTTGGTGGTCGGTGCCGAAGCTGCCATGGTGGTCAATACGGATCTGCCGGATGCCGTCGTGGAAGAACACGATGAAGGCACCGTGGCCATGCAAATTGCTGGGGACGGTCAAGTGCGGGCGGTCGTGAGCGCAACGGCCACGGGACAAATCAAAGAAAACGTGAGTGGCTCGCTGGTTTACAAGCTCGATGGCGGACAAACCAAAACGGTGCCCTTGGTGCTCGAACCGAAAACGGGCGTTTTGGTCGCCGCAGGCCCAAAGCTGGAAGCCGATTTGACCGAAGTCAATTACACGGTGCAAGTATCGGGGAAGCCCTGGAGCGGCGTGATGCATGTGCCCGCAGGGGGAACGGCGTCTTTGAATTCGACGGCGAAAGCCGCGGTGGACGTGAAAATCGATGCGGAAGCGGTGGGGCCGCATGGCGGGACGATTCAAGTGGTCGGGGATGATCGTCTCGAAATGGTGGGTGATGAAGGCGGCGAAGTACGCATTTACGTGCTCGATGCGGATTTGCATCCGCGCGCCAATATCGAAGGACGAACCTTGCGGGTCGGATTTCTGGCGGAAAAGCCGGAAATCGTGACGTTTGCCCATGCGTCGGGCGGAGCGTATTTCGTGGGGCGAATGGGAACGCGGGCGGTTGTCGATCCATTACGCGTGACGGTATCGCTCGGCATTGGGAATGTGTTCCGTTCGGCCATTTGGGGATATCGGCCGGGAATTCGGGTCATTGCTCCGACGGCGAGGGTGCGTATTGCGGCAGCGCCGCGAATTCGTTTTCGATTGACCGGTGGATTCGATAGCGGTGTGGACGTTTATGGGCGTACGCGAGCACGCGTGGAAGTACGCGACGACGATCATGAGGGAAAACATCACAAGGGTGATAATGGTCGTCATTTCGGACAAGATGGAACGTTTGCCCGGGATAGCGGGGGATTCAAATCGGACCATGCGGAACATCCCGGTGGGCATGACCGCGGCGGAGGCGCATCCGTGCACGTGAATGCGCATGTGGGCGGGCACGACGATCATCGTGGTGGCGGAAGCGCCAAAGGCGGCGGAAGCAGCAGCCATAGCAGCGGAAGTGGCAGCAAAGGCGGCGGAAGCAGTGGGGCAAAAGGTGGTGGCGGCAAAGGCGGGAAACGCTAATCGTTCGTTGCCTGGGACGTTTGAATCAACGGCATTCGCGGCACATCGAGGTCGACTCGGAGCCCTCGGGGTCGGCATGTTTCAATTCAGTCGTCCAGTTTTCGAGCAATCGATTCCCTGTGCCCAACTGTTGGACGCACTCGACAAAAACAGCTTATGCTTCATGGGCTATGTCTTCTTTGTCGATACGTACTCTGACGTCACCTGTTGCTCCGGGAAAAACAACGCCTCGGTCAAGTCGTATCCACCGGCTTTCGGCGGCACTGGAGGATGTGGACGAAGCTCGAGAAGCATTCAGTAAACTTTATGGGGAAGCGTATCTCGAGCCGCTTGCGGGCGTTCCCTTTTATTATGCGCTGAAAGTCGCCACATACGGTGCGATTCAGAGCTCGGAAGACGAATACTTCGGTGGCGGGCAGATTGTTGTCCAATCGGTAGGGGAGCGGTACGTTTTGTCGCGCACCATGGCGGGGACTGTGACGGGTGAGCAAGCGGGGCGCGATTTCATCGGAGTTCCTGGTCGGGGCTACATGTTGTTTTCGCCCGAGCTTTCTGGAACGCTGCAAATTGGTGCGGGTCATCGAGCGCGGAACATTTGCATCGATCGGGGGGCGCTCGAAACGCATCTCTCATTACTCACAGGGGAAAGACGACGGACGCGACTGCGGTTCGAATTGATGTTGAATCCGTCGCAACCGCGCACGGCTGCGGTTACGGGATTGGCAGAGTTGTTATGCCAAGAAATGGAGCGTCCCGAGCCATCGTTGCTGAGCATTGCGGCGCTGCGCGACGCGTTGTTTACGGCAATGCTGACGGGGGCAAACCACGACGGAAACGAATTTCTGTCCAAACCTGCGCTTCAGGTCGCTCCGGCGTGTGTGCGTCGCGTCGAGGAATACATCGTGGCGCATGCAGGAAAACCAATTACGCTCGAAGAACTGGTGGCTGTTGCGGGAGCGCCTGCACGGTCGCTACAACGTGCGTTCAAGAGGTTTCGCGGGACGACCCCGGTGGGTTTTCTACGCCAAGTACGGTTCGACCTGGCACATCAGCGCCTACGCGACGCACCCGCTCACACGTCGATCATCGATGTGGTCAAGGAGTTTGGTTTGGGGCATGCGGGGCGGTTCAGTGCGGAGTACAAGCAGCGGTTTGGCGAGAGTCCATCCGAGACGCTAGCTCGTGCGGCAGGGCGTTGAGCACGAAGTCGGACGACGAGCAAGAGGCAATTTTCTTGGGGGGTGGTCAGAAAGCGTCAAATGTATTCATCATGCGCCACAATGTTTGGCGGAAGCATGGCGATGGAACGACAAGGGGGTGTTGGAGAAGCGTCATCGGGAGTGAGAATATCCAATAAGCGCAATGGCTAGTCAGTCTGCGCCACTCGTTGCGCAGAGGTGCTTTCGGTGTATTGCTCGTCGATAATGGGACGATAAAGTGCTTTGCGTACGTGGCTGGCTCGCGTGCAAGCGCAACGTCGCAATGGAATGACGTGCCCGAGCCATGCACTTCAACAGGAACGAGGGATTCATCATGTCGACTTTCAACAAACTTGCTTCTACGTTCATGCTCGTCGCCGCCACCCTGGGTGTTGGCAACGTCATTGGCTGTTCCGTCGATGAAAACATTCAAGGCGACGAGGTTCTCGGCGAGGCGGATCTCGCGCTCACGGCTGATCAATGCGAATACTTCGACGTCAATGGTTCGGTGCAGATCTGCCATGAACTCGGCAATGGTAAGTTCAAGATCCTTCGCGTGAACGAGCAGGCATGCGTCAATGCGTTTTCCGGCTTTCCCAACGATTACGTGACCAGCACGGATCCAGCTTCGCCGCTTTACGATCCGACCTGTCAGGGAAATGGTTGTCTGCCGACGAGTGCGCCTTGTGATGCGACCGTTCCTTGCTGTGATGGTGCTGCGTGTACGAATGGGGTTTGCGCCGCCGCGGCGGATCCCTGCGCACCGAATCCGTGCGCCGAGATGGAGACCTGTGTCTCGACGGGTAACGGAAACTACTATTGCGAAGGTCCCTCGTTGCATTGAGATACCGAGGGGAATGAAAAGCATGCGCTGGCGCTGCGTCCTCGAAACTGAGCAGCGTCTCGGGTTGCTCAATTTTTCATGAATCGTGGTCCCCTCTGTGCCAGTATCGCGTGCGACATCCAATCTACACGCTGAGCGTTCAACGTATTTGCTCGATACTCCGAGGTTGCGGTGCCAGCCGATCCTCCTCCGAACAAGCCAAAAAGCGCCATGGGTCGAGTACGTCGCCGGGTGCGTCCGTATCTTGCGGCGATCGTCATTTTGGTACTGGTGTTGGTTCAGGCGCGGGCTGTGTTCATCCAATACGAACGCGGATACCGATTATTTCGTCACGAGCCAAGCCGTGTCGCTTTTTCGTGGGACATGTTCGCGCAGCGGATCACCCGTTGTGACATTGAATGGAATCCGCCGCTGAAATCCAAGTCAGCGTCGGACGAGCGTATTGGGCGAATGCGGTCGCTCGCGCCGTACTTCGAATGGAACCCGGTTCTTCACGACGCGGCTGACTATCTTTCATTGGGCCGGCGTGCATGTGCCAAGTATGGGGATGGTCCCGCGCGAACTTTTACGCTGACTTGTTATTATCCAGGGTTTCGGGAGACGCGACATGTCGTTGCATGTGAGTGACCATGTGAGCGAATGGTGGCGCGCTTGGCACGAGGCAGATGTTCCTGCCAAGAGGTTGAACACGTTTCGCGTGGTGTTTGCATTGGTTTGGCTGACGTACGATGTGCTCGACATCGTTTATGAAGGAACGACGATTTGCAAAGATGTGGTGTACCGTCTCGAGGGTGGGTCGTCACCTTCCCATTTACTTCAGGGGATTGTGGTGGGGTGTGAGGTGGGCATGGTGAGCGGCCGATTCCCTGCGCTTTTTTGCCTTGGGGCGGCGATATTGCGTTTTTATCAGGCAACGACGATGATCTGGCTGAACGATTTTTTCTATTATTCGGTAACGGCGCTGCTCATGGCCATTGCGTATTTCGATGCGGATCGGTTTTCGCGGTCGCCGAATTTGGTGAAGGGCTGGATCGTGGACGTGATGCGCGTCCAGCTTGGTTTTACGTACGTGGCGACGGCGGTCATGAAGATGAACCCATCGTGGTTGAGCGGGAGTCATTTGCATGTGCGCGTTGCGTATTTGCACAAGGCGTTGGATTGGCCGTATCCAGATTTTTTCCTTCGATGCATGGGGAACAAGCCCTGCGCGAGCGCACACGCCTGGACGGCGGTCATTCTGGAATTGTTGTTGGGGCTTTCGGTGGCATGGGGTGAGGTTCCACGGGTGTCTGTGGTGATGGCGGTTGCGATTCATGGATTCGCGGTGTGCACGACGAACGTATGGTTTTTCGGAGCGAGCATCGTGGCGCATGTGGCGCTTCTTGCGAGAAGAACGCCGGCGCTCCATGGGGCAAGGTTGCGCGAAAGACGGCGATAGCAGCAGCCATAGCAGCGGAAGTGGCAGCAAAGGCGGCGGTAGCAGTGGTGCAAAAGGTGGTGGCGGCAAAGGCGGGAAACGCTGAGGCCCCAAACCACGGCGCATCAGGCTACATCTAGCCACGTTTGAAGCGCATTCGACCATTCCCACACCAGCGGCGAACTCTGCTATCGTCGCGCCCATGCAAACCACTACGCCCCGTTTGACGATTGTCGCGGTCTTCGCTCATCCCGACGATGGAGAGTTTTACGCCGGAGGCACACTCGCGAAGTGGGCCGCGCAGGGGCATCGAGTGCTCGCCATTTGCGCAAGTGATGGAGCGCTAGGCACGAAACGACGCGACCTGTCTACTGGCGATATTTCCGAAATGCGCGCCCGGGAATTGACCGCTGCACTGGCCGTTCTTGGCGCCGAACCCCCCATCATGCTGGGACTTCCCGATGGATTCGTGAGAGAACATGCGGCCGTTTTGCGCGAACGGCTAATTTATCATTTTCGTCGTCTTCGGCCCAATCGCATCATGACCTTCGATCCTTTCAAACGATATGAAATTCATCCCGACCATGCCACGGTGGGACGAATGGCTTCGGAAGCGGCGGTATTTTCTTGTTTTCCGCTCTTGCATCCCGAGCACCTCGTCGACGGGGTTTCTGCATCGCAACCGGAGGAGGTATGGTATATGGGGCCCTTGGATCATGCGCCCAATCGATTTGTCGACATTGCGGGGACGCTCGACAAGAAAGTCGAAGCGACGTTGTGTCATGGTTCGCAGATGGAGCTTTTGGCGAATTGGTTTGTCGCTGGAGCCGATCCGGCCAATTTGTCCGAGGAGCATCGATTGCAGTTACGTGAAGGGACTCGTGGATTCTTGGACATGATGGGTCGCGGAATGGGGTTTGCGACGGCGGGGAAAATCGAATTGGCCGAAGCATTTTATGCGCTGAAAACGGGCCCGGGGCATTTTGACAATCAACAACGCATGATGATGGAGATGCTCGGAGCACCGCCGGAAGAGCCGGAGTTGAGTTAGGGGGTGTTGAATTCGCCCGCGGATTCAACGGCGAGGAGTGCTGCGTTTTCGTTGCACTCTGGCCGCTTCGACGTTGGATGGCGGCCAATTGGTTTTTCCTGCTATAAGCGGGATCATCAAACCATCCACTTGTGACATGCGTTCTCTTGCCTTTTCAAACGCGTCGTATAGCGGAAGCGTGGTACGTGGAACTCCATCATGGAGAGCACATTCGCACCATGCACCGAAGAGTTCATCAAGGAACGGGGAAAACAAATTGTCAGAACGGGGAAAGATATACCGCTCGTTGGCGGCGCATGCGGCAAGCACACATCGATTCTCATGACCCAGCCCCAAAAATGCCCCCGCATGACACGTAGAAATGACCAAGACCTGTGGTCCATCAATGACTTGGAGGTATTTTTCGAGCAGCAAAGGCGTGAGAATCGTATCTTGGTCGTCGCGCATCGGATCGGTAACATCCTCCGCAGTGGTCAATCCATTCGATGAACCATGATTTACGGCGACAAACAGAAGCGCTTCGGTAGATTTATTGGCAAATTCGTGGAGCAGACGTTCGAGTTCGTCTCGCGTCGCCCCTCGGACGTTGGTTTGCAGGCCCTGCGGACGCAAATCCGGTTGAACCAGACAAGCGTAGATCTCGGACTCGTGGACACCGAGCTTGCATGCAGCTTGAAATGCGAGTTCGAGGCCATTGACCTGCAAGCTGATATCGTCATAAGGGAACCGGGTTTCTGGAGTGCTTTCGACGAGCCGCTTTTCCTTTTTGCTCTGTGGCTCGTTGTTGCCGCCAGTCTGAAGGCGTTTGTCGTGTTCAATTTGGCCGCACCAAAGAATTGCGCGTTTCACCGCGGTACCTCGACGAAGCGAATGGATCCTTTCGCGTTCTCCGGAAACTGTGTCGGCACGAAGAGGATATCACTTTGGGCGTCAACGGGTATGAATGCCCAAAGTGCCGGATGTCCCCAAGGGGCGACAATTTCCGAATCGAGCAGCGCGACATAACAGCGATCATATGGCGCAGTTTCAGGGAATGGCACCCGTCGACCCGTCATATCGAAGAGTGTATCGCGATCGACCGGCATTTCCGAAATGCACAATCGTTGGCACGTCAATTTATCCGTTGCGACTTTTTGCTGCACGCGCGTTATGGCTTCGTCGCGACGAACCATTGGTTTTGCGGATACACCGAAACCTATTTCAAGTATGCTGTCGAAACCCGAAGGCAATCCGGGTTGTCGTGCCTCATTCCCCATGTTCCTCCCAACCCGGCAACTTGATCACATCATCGGGCGCGCAGGCGGCGAGGTATGGAGATTGGGTCGTGATGATGAATTGAGCCAATGGAGCCATGACGAGCAAAGCGGCAAGGATTTCGCGTTGCCACCGCGGATGCAAGTGCTGCTCGATTTCGTCAATGAGCACGACGCAGGATGTGGGGGCACGAAGCGCCAATTCCGCAAAGATAAGCAAAATGGCCCGCTCGCCGTCGCTCAATGCGGACAATGGAACGATTGCGCCGCTTTTGTTGCGGAAACGGAGGACGGCATTATCCGCGCTGACGGGTTTTGGGAGGTCGACGAAGTATTTGGCAAGAACCTTCCACATACGCGCGACGGCTTTGCCTTCGTCGGTTTGCGGAGCGTTATGAGCGAGAGCCAATCGAGCGGCAATCGGAGCGAATCGAGAACGATTACGACTCAGGCTTTGGGAGCACGATTCGAATGCCATGATTTCTTTGAGGGTGAGGTCATCTCGATGTTCGAGGATGCCCCGATCGGCAGGGAGGAAGATGCAAGCGGGGTGCAAATGCTGGATGGCATGCCCAGCATTACCTTGAAAAACTGCCCGTGTTGCAATACTGGCAAGTGTACCGAACAGCTCTGGATCGGGTTGTGCAGGCATAAGGATCCCCATTCCCGAATCAAGGGGATCGGGAATGGGGGGCAACAGGCGATCCCATGCGTCACCAACCGAAAAGGTCATGGGGCCTTGTCGCGTTTGGGCGGAGGGTTCCACGCTTATTTCGCGCAACTCGTCATCGGACAACGCCGCGTCCATCGTGATTGTGCCGCGTCGAGCCTCCAGCTTCTTTTTTCGCGCGGGCAATTCGACGTCACGAACATCCGATGCGCCAAGCTTCGCAGCCCCTAGGTGGTCCTTTTTGGCCAGCTCACAAAACGCGTGCACAATCGCGTCCAGTGTCGTGGTTTTTCCTGCTCCGTTCACACCAAGAAGAATGGTCCGTCGTCTTGGTTGACCCGTAGCATTACGCAGATCGAGTTCAAGCCTATCAATGGCTCGCAACTCTTCGACGACCAATCGCGTGATGTGCACTAAACGTCCTCCAACGGTGCATGCAATCCCTCGAACAGTACGACTCCTGTAGCGTCGTTGAGCAAACTCGCCGCGGCTGTGTAGTCCGCTATGGCGTTGCCAAATGCTCGTAACTCAGTTCCATCCATTGTCTTGCTGCATTGCCGGTGCGTTTCGATGCAAACAGCCATTCCCGCATTACACAACCTGGCAATCGTCTTGATCTGATCTCGGCGCGGACGTCGGAGCAGTTCTTCGGCTGATAACACGGCAATATGCGCTAGGCGCCGTGCCTCGGCGCCCTTTCCTGTTGCTATCTGCGCAAAAAACGATTCCGGCACATCTGGATCCATTTCCGATCCCAATCGCGAAATTGCATCTGCTAATGACGGACGGGCAGCTTCCCACTCCCATGGCCACTCGATGGGCGCGAGAAGGCGCGTAGTGCCTACCGCAAGCCTATAACGTTCTTGTTCGGGAAGTCCGTTCCCCAGGTGTTGCAATGTTGCAAGGATTTCTCGTTGTGGAGAGTTCTGCGCGAGCGTTGTGAATGTTGTCCACGCGGCGTCGGGGTTCGCCAGCCCCTTGCTCGCCAAACCCCGTAGTCGCGCCAAAAATTCAGCCCATCCAGTCGCCACGTTGGAGTGAGTAGACCTCACTTCGGCTGTCATGTCAAGTTGCCGGGATTGAAGGGATGTTGGCTTGTAGGGACATACATCCATTCTGTCACGTCCATTGCCCAAATCACTCGAACGTCGCCCGCACCAAACCAAACTTGTTGTTGAGCTCCGGCGTCGTCAATTTATCAAAAATGCGCGGATTCCCCAGCTCGGTCGACAGATTGCCCATGCGCGTGTGTTCGGTGACAAAATAAAACGTCTTCAAACCCTTCTTTTTCTGCTCCAAAATGTAATCCTGGAACTTTTTGCCAGTCGAAACGAACGCCGGTACGGCATTACCCGTATAAAAATTCTCGCCTTTCCAATTCATCTGGAACGCAATGATCGGTCCAGGCACCTCTTGCGCGGCGCGATAATACGCGACCATCGTTTCGCGTTGTCCCCAATGGGGAGAAAGCCGATAGAAATAGACATCAATGCCCCAGCCAGCAAAAAGAATGCCCGTGGCCAGCATTCCATACACGACCCATTTGCGCATCCGCGCCCAGACGAGGGCAAACGTCAAGACCACGGCGGCGATGGTAAATGCCCAAAGCGCTGGGCGAAAATCGAGCGTCGGGGGGAAAACGCGTTTGTAGTTGTACGTGAACAAATGCAAGAGACGCACCTGATCGAGCAGACCCGCGCGTAATCCCGCCAAATCGCGGCCGACAAACCCCACGATGCATGCCCCCGCCAAACCCGCGGCCCCATACATGATGCGTTCGTATCGCTCTGTCGCCGAAGCGTATTTCGCTTCGACCCCGCTGCGCGTCACCATTTCATCGAGCAATACGCCCGTCAGCATCGCCGCCGGAGGCAAGGCCGGCATGATGTAATGGTGAAACTTGGTGAGCATCAACGTGAACAGGGCGAACGCAAACAAGAACCACATCGAAAGAAAAACGCCCGCATCGGCGCGGCGATCCGTCTCTTCCGAACGCTTGAGCCATTGCACGAGGGCAAACGGAACAATCCCCGTCCACGGAAACATCGCATATCCAAGCTGCCAAACATAATAACGAAAACCTACGTCATCGCCTTCGTTGGTATCGTGCACGTGCGTAAACGCGCGCTTGAACATGTCGTGAAAAATGAGGCGATCGGTAAACGGTTGTCCATGGCGTACGTACATCGCAACAAACCAGGGCAACGCGACGCAGAACAACACCAAGATTCCAGCCACGACCTCCATGCGCAAAAGGTCGCGCCATTTGCGGGCCACAATCACGTAGATCAGCGCGCACAAGACGGGCAATCCAAAACCGGCTGGCCCCTTGGCCATCGTCGCCAACGCCGCGAAAAACCAGGCCGCCAGGAAAAACAGACGCTGCACCCGTCGCTCGCCCCACGACATGTAAAGAATCAACCCGAGCGCCTGAAGCCAAAGCAAGGCTTGCAAAATCGGCTGAAGTCCACGCATGACCGGAGCTACGTCTCGACACGCTTCATTGCCCGGTAATCCACAATTGATGGGCGATCCGGAACGGAAAGCATCCATGTGGAAACGAATGTCGAAAGGACTCGGAATGATTTCGATGTTGCGCGAAATCAGATACACGATTTGCGGCAACGAACACGCCACAATGGCCCCGACCACCAAGTGATACCCGGAAACACGATAGGCTTGCTCGCCCGCGCGCACTTCATACACGCGCACGAGTTTGTCCGGGTCTTCATGAATACCCAGCAAAAAAAGCGCCATCGCCGCAGCCATTGCCGCCACGAAGGGCATGTCCGTCATCGTTTGGTGCGAAACGAGGAACCATTGCGGCATCGTCGTCAGCACAAGGCCCCCGAAAAACCCTGCGCGCCGACCAAACACCCGCGCCACAGCCTTGTAGAGCAAATACGTGGCCGTGAGCGTAATCAAGAAAATCGGCAAACGAACGGCCCACTCAGGCCACGGCTCACGCCCTTCGGCCACCGCCGAAAGCATTCCATTCGGTGCATAACGAACGCCAAACGTCGCCATCGCGAGCGCCTGCACCCAAAAATTGAAAATAGGCTTGGACCAAAACCAACCTTCTTGCGCCCACCACAAAGAAATCCAATCATTACGCGACAAAATCTCCCGCGCAACTTCGCCATAATGCGTCTCCCACGGATCGCTCAGCGAATGACTTCCGAGCAAAGGCAAATACAACAAGGTCACGATCGTGACGAGCCAAAAACCATGTCGTTTGACCAGAGGTAAGGGCTCCGAACCCGCCCACACGCCTAAACGATCGGCTGTCCGGGCCAAACCCACGACCGCCGACAAGAAACACGCCGGCATCAGGATCGCCGCCGACATAGGACCAAGCCGTCCAGCTACCGCCAAACAAATCGCCCCGGCAAACCCGAGTATACTGCTGCCAAACATCGCCAAGGGTTCGGCAAGCTCGCGCCAATGCACCCGCTTCGCCACGCGTTCGTCAGGATCGTCAAACGTGCCGCATAAATCGAGCACGCCAAATGTCGCAATCAGTATCGCCAAAAATCCCAGCGGCACGCCCAATCGATATTGCGGACGTAGCGCCATCAAAATGAGCGCCCCAAACACTCCACCTGCTAACGCTGATCCACCTCGCACCACCCGCAATGGATTGCCCGGAGGCAAAAGAACCTCGGCTTCCGGCGGAATCGACTCGGGTTTATCAGCGCTTTCGCCAGATTCGTCGTTGCTCTCGTCTTCTTTTTCTTCCTTTTCGCCCTCGTCGGTATTCTCCGTCGCCCTTGCTGGCCCATCAGCCTCGGACACCGATGTCTCCGCATCAGGCGGATTCTCCGCATCGGGTTTGTCCGAAGTGGGGTCCAAATTCTCCGCGCTGTCTTTGGTCTCGCTCATGTTTCGCAACGCCCTGACGATCAAACGAGACAGACTGCTAGCAACATTCTGCACCGAGGCAAAGAGGTACCCACCGGCATTGACTCGTTTTTCGGCTCGCGAATGTACATCACGACACATCCCGTTGGCCGAGTTCGGTCGTTGGTCGTTGGTCGTCGCGAAGAGCCGACCTTACCGGAAGAGGGACACGGTGTAGGAGCGCGGCAATTCCTGTTCGTCGGGGTCGAACGGACGTCCGCGATCGATGCTGCCGCAATTGACGCCGACGATGACGAGGCCCGATACGCCGCGTAAATCAAGGAGGGAGCGTTCAGCGCGAATCGAGCCTCGAATGCCGGCAATCGAAATGCGTCCCAGTTCGAGTCCGTGGGCGTCGACTTTCACGATCATCCAATGAAACAAGACGCCAGCTTCCCAATCGGCGACGAAAACCAATTCCAAATTCTCGGGAGCGTTTTGGAGATCGACCCATAAATACGTGCTGCCCAAGGCTTCGATCGGGCGCATGGGGGCCAATCTGCGGGGCAAACTCGACAACGGCACGTTCCATTCGAATCGGACTCGTCCGGCATCGCCATATTTGTCGACATCGACGAGATGCCCTGCATCGCTACGCGAACCAATGAAAGCGCGATTGACGGCAAAATCGAGCCATAAATCATCAATTGGTTTGCCCCTGGCAGCAGCATTGCTCCGCAGCGCATCGAAAAGATCGGGTTCATTGGCAAAATGCAGGCGCGACGCGGACGCATGTTGCGTCGCGACCGACAAAAGGCTGAACAAAACGCCTCCCGGCTGGCCGAGTCCGTACGTATCGTCGAGATAACGCGCAAAAAGAAAAGCGACCGAAGCTTCGTCCGCAACGTGAAATCCCAAAGTTCGTTCGGGAAAACGCTGCAGGTCATCCACGGCAGCAATGCTTTGAATGGCGCAATCCGTCACGATGTCCGCGAGATACGTTTCGGCCATGGCCATTGCCGAATCTTCCATGCCCGCATCGATTCGTAATGCCAGAGCGCGTCCCAAAGCTCGCGCGATCAAAGCTTCGGAATCGCAGCCAAATGGCGCGACTGGCGGAGGCAATACCGTAAATGCCGACGTCTGATCCCAAAAACTTCCCGGCGGCAAATCATCGGCGATCGTTTGCATCGTGGGTATGTCCGGAAGAACGTAGAGGTCGTACCGAGCATCACCCCCGAGCTCCCCGTCCGCAAGAGGCTCGGGCAAACCCAGCGCCCACATGACGCGGTAAAACCTCTCCGCGCCAAGCAGCACATGCGCCATGGCGACGTCACTGACGCTCGCTGCCGCATGCACACACACGGGCACGACGAACGAACAGATCCGACGTGGTGTTTCCGTCGGCAAGGGACGAGCTCGCGACGGAAAAATGCTGCGTCCCGCAGCCGTTGCTGACTCCTCGAGCAAGCTCTTTTCTACGGGCTGTTCCGGAGACGCAGAGGCACTTGGGACGCTGGACGATATCGTTTGCGCACGTACCGACGTCTGATTCGTGGTCGTCGCAAGCATCATCGCGACGAGCGAGATCGACGCGCACCACAACGTTCGTGACGGCATGCAAAATCGAAAGTCGTCGGGCCGATGAAGACCACTCGACACAACTGAGGTATGTACACGAAAGTGGCTGCCTCGAGGTCATGGTTCAACAAATGTCGAGACACGTGTGGAGGGTGGAGTGACTGGTCGCCTGGGCCCACGTGACGGAACCTTGTCGTTCGACCTTGCGGAAGGACTGGTTCGTCTTGGCGGTGAAGCCCGTGTGCTCTTGCCCGTGTCGGCATTGTTGGGAATCGTTGGATCAGCAACGGCCGACGTGCAGCAGGCTTTTTGTCGCGCGCTTGGTGAGTCGATTGGACACGTCGCGACCATTCGGATGAAGGAAGAAGACTTCGCAGCCCCGCTTGCGTTGGTCGATGCGAGTCCCGAAGCAGCTCTTTCCGAGATTGCTGCTGCATGGGCGCTCGCAGGCTTCGGGGGACTCGGAATGGAGCGATGGGGTCGAGCGCTGGTGATGACGGTCGACAACTCGCCTCTGGGTCGCGAAGGAGATGAGCTGCTCGAAGTGATGCTCGAAGGTGTTCTGCGCCGAGCAACGGAGCGGCAAGTGCATGTGACGCGGATCGAGCGGCAACGTGCGCGGGTGCGGTTTTTCGTGGGCAATGCTCGAGCTGTCGATCGTGTTCGTGGACTGCTCGCCCAAGACAAAACGTGGGCCGATGCTTTGTCGACGCTGCAAACGGAATCAGGAGGTCCCTCATGAGTGGTTCCGTGCCTCCGAGTTCGTCGCGTCTGGCTCGACCTGGGCGGGATGAAATGCCGCTCGACGATGGTTTGCCCGGGGTGGTCGATCCCGATGTTTTGCCGGGCCCTGAATCGATGGAACGTCCTCCGGCGTCGCGTAAATTGGCGAGCGAACGTGGTTCTGACTTGGATCTCGAAGACGTCGAAGATTTCTCGCGTTGGGATATCGACGGCGTGTCTCTGGATCCGCCATCGATGCCGAAAGTCGAACGACCAACGCTCAAGCCTACGGATCCAATTGCCACGGAAGTCGTTCGCCGAACGTTGCCCGAAGCGGAGCTCGTGGTGCTCGTTTCTTCGACCCGGGCGCAACGTGCAGTGACGTTTGGGGAATTGCTCGATGCCGCGCTCGAACTTGGCGCGTGAGATCTACTTCTTTTGAGGTGAAAGCGTTCGTCCGATGAATCCGTAGACGTCCATCTTGTCGCGGGGTGTTTGTCCGCGCGCGGTCAGGCGTTTGCCGAGCTCTTCGGCGAGTTGTTGCATGCGTCCATAAGCTGCAGCATTCGGTACGCGCTCGTAACGCAGATCGAAGGCCAATAAACTCGCCTGCTTCTCGTAATACGAAGGTTTGACGAAGGCGTGTTCATTGGGAAAAACAAGAGCCGATAAAACGGTCGCGAGGGGCCACGTGGCGAGGTGCGCATCGGCGAGCGTCGCGACGAACTTGTCAAAACGGGCTTCATAAGCACCGTCTCCGTAAAGCACATTCCGCAGAGCCTCGACGAAGGCGCGATCGCGCTCGGCAGGCATCTTGTTGAACGGAATGATGTCGCCGAGTGGATGCAGCAGACCTGTCGCGACTTTGTAGATGGCTCGAACGTTCGTGAGCACTTCGGCGAAAGCGGAGGCTGCGATCTGGCGATCGAGTTCGCTCTTGGCGAGGAGTTTTTGCGCCATGGCGATTGCTTGGGCTTTGCTGGGTTTTACCTTCTTGTCGGCGTCGTCGGCGACCGCGCCCCGTTCGTCCTTGATGAACCGCTCCCCTGCAAATCCACCGGGACAAACTTCGAGAAAACGGGCGCATTGCGCATCGAAATCGGCTAGGGCGACAGCGACGGCGCGGGTCTTGGACTTGCCTGGCGCGCTGCGTTGATCCCGCAAGGAACGGACTTTTTTCTCGAGCGCTGCGGCTTCAGCGGTACCCAGAGAAACTGGTTCGAGTTTGGACCAAAAAGCTTTGGCAATGGAATGATTGTGGCCGTCTTCGAAGTCGTAGAAACGTTTTTCGTCGCGTTCTTCCGACAGATATCCAAGGCCCCACTCGGGGCAACTCACATGTTTGACGACGACTGGCGCAGATGCAGTAGCAGGGGTAGCGGTCATAGGGGCGGCAAGGTTAGCCGAAGGTGCCCCCAGCGCACGCATCTACCTAGTTCAAATCCCGATTGCTCGATCCAAAGGCCAAACGTTGCACGACAAGGGCTTCAGCAACACGTCGCACACGCGTTCGCACATCCAGCGTCTCCAAGATCACTTGCTTTTCCCGCGAATCGATCACGAGCTGATGCGCACAGAGATCCGCCAAGGTGCTTGGTGCTGCATTGTTCGGAAAACGAAGCTCGAAACCACCATGCGTCTTATCGAGCAACGCCACGAAGGCCGCAGCGCTCGACATGAGAGCCAGCACCTCACCCGGCGGAACTTCTTCCGCTGCAGAATTGACGATCAGCGCTTCTGCCCGACGATACGGCGGCTCGAACGGCAGTTCGCGAAGACGCACCCGCGCTCGACCACGAAGCAGAATGTCGTATCGACCTCCAGGCAATTCGACGTGATCGACGATGACGCCCACACCAGCCATTTCGGCGATGACGGGATGACCATGGGCATCACGACGTTCGGCATCCGTGATCATCACGACGGCCATGGCTCGATGACCTTGGAGTACGTCCCGCACCATCGCGCAGTATCGAGGTTCGAACACGTGAAGCGGTAAAAACGTCCCTGGAAACAGCACGGCGTTGGGCAGGGGAAACAAGGGCAACGCCTCGAGTGCGCCAGCAATGTCGGGAGGTTCATGACCACCAGGCGCGTTCATGAAATGAACGTAGCACGCGAAGAGCGACCGACGCGCAGGATCAACGCCCGAGGGTCATGAGGGCCAAGGTTCGCCCGGCCGTATCATTTGCAAAGCTTCCGCCAAACGCGATTGTCTCGACAATCGCACTCGTCTTGCGTTCGCCTCGGGAAACCAAACACGTATGCGTCAGCTCCAAACGACACAAAGCTGCTTCCGCACCAAGCTCGGAACAGATGAGGTCAACAACGATGGTGCCAATCTGTTCTTGCAAAATCAGCCGCCGGGAAACGACGTCGAGGACGCGGGCAAGCGTGCCTAGACCCGCAACCCGCGTACGTGGCAAATACGCGATGGCCGCCGTCCCGAATGCCGGCAGCAGGTGATGCGGACAAACCGTGGTCACGGCCAAATCCCGCACGATGACGAGACCTGTTCCCGTGGGCGTGACGTCGAGCGAGCCTTCGCGCAAAACGGCCGCGGCATCGATGGACTGACCTTCGAGCAAGTCATCGGCCCAAGCATCGGCAACCCGCTCGCCCGTACCCGCAAGCTCACCCTTGGGCTCATGCCCGAGAGCCCGCAGGAAATCTTCGATGGCCCGCGCCGCTGCGTCTCTGTCGATCACAAACGGAATTCATACGTGGACTGCCCACGCGCGGCAAATTCCCCGATGTGTACCTCGGGAAAACCAACCTGGTGGAAGCTGATTATTTGGAAAGGATTACTCGGACTTTGGTGCAGCCGGAGCTTCGGGAGACGCCCGGCGTAGATGCTCGTGCGTGCATTGTCCGACCGACCAGAGCACTCGAACGCTCCGAGGAAGCGCGGGATGCTGGGTCATGACGCTGCACTTGGCGCAACCATCGGGGAATGACGTCTCGTTTTGGCACGCCAAACATCCCGAAACGATACGGCTGGTTTCTTCGAGGTCGTCGCGAAGGCGATTGAGGACCGTGAGTTTTTCCCGCAGTTCGGTGATTCGTACACCAAGCACCTTGATGGCACTTTCGGCTGCGGCCGTACCCGAAGTTGCAGCTCGTTTGACTTCGAGGATGGCCTTGATGTCATCGAGGGACAAACCAGCCATACGCAAGTCGGTCACGAGCATGAGGCGATCGAGTTCCGTGCGCTCGAAAAGCCGATGTCCGCCCTCGGTGCGTTTGGCCGGGCGCAAAATGCCTTCTTCCTCGTAAAAACGCACGGTGCGTAACGTGCTGTTCGAGAGTCGGGCCATTTCGCCCGTTGTCAGAAGCGCTGGTTCTCGCGAACGATCTGCTTCGCCCTGGGGACCGGCATCTGTTTGCGCGTCGGGCGACGCAGCAACAGGAGCACTTACGTTTGGTTGATCCACGCTGTCAGGTTACTACAAAAGGCTCGTTTACAAGCAAGGTGTTCGTGCACCGCCGGAGTGGAAGATGTCGAGTCGTGGCCTCGCAACGGGCGCTCCATGAACCGGGGTTCTCAGTGGAGGGGCATTTGTCCTATTTTCGAGGGAGATTGCCAGGGTTGTTCATCGGCATGTCACTTGCCACGGGGACCACATGCTTCGACGCCGCTTGCCTCTTTGTACCGCTGCCATCGTCCTGACTGCTCTCGCCTGTCTCTCGGACGCTCGAGCCACGACCGCCGTGCTTCCAAGCGGTACGGCCATACCGCTCGACCAACGAGTCGCCGTGGCCGTGAGTCCTTCGCGTACGACGGTCTGGACAAACCTGCGTCTCGATACAGCTGGCACCTCCGTGGGGCTCGTCGTTCCCGTACCTCCCGGAGCGGCCTTGGATCATAGCTCCGACGCTTGGTTCGAAGCCCTCGACGAAGCTACTGCGGCCCGGGTCTTTCCCCCGAGCAATACGGGATGGGTTTGTCCTGATGCGGTCCAGGATCCAACGCTTCTGCCCTTGCACAACACCGCGCTTGGCGAAGCCATGAAGAGCCTAGATCCTCTCGAAGCTCAGGTTTTGCTCGACGTACCCGCGGTTCTCGCCTGGGCCAACACGCATGGTTTCAGCATCTCGCCGGAAATACGCGCGGCCCTCGAGAACATGTCTGGCATGCGGTTTTTCGTGGAACGATTTCAACCGCAAGCGACTCCGTTTTACTCGTCCACCCTGCGGATCGTTTTGCCGAGCTCCACGCCGGTACTCCCGTTGGCGCTCACGCAAGCAAGCACGACGGATCTGCGCATCACTGCGTGGTTCATCGGTACAGGTCGCGCCGCGCTCACGGGGAGCTCGCCCCTGAAACTACAAATGACCGACGTGCAATGGCTCGCGTATCCACACACCTCCAACTACGTCGAAGTCCGTGATGGCGCGTTGCTCACGGGGGGTTCCGCGGCAAACGTCACCGAAACAGCGAGCCACGATGCGCTCGTGCGAAACACGCCCGTCGCGGGCGGCAAAGCATCGATCACCGGTGTGGTCACGAGCTACTTCCAACGCACCGCCGCATACGCAGACGGAGACGCCAACCCGAGCAACTGCATCCTCAACGCAGGCGTGGCTCTCGATAGCACCGTCGACGTTGCCCAAGCTTGCCCTCGCGCCACCTTGGGCGTCGTCGATGGCCCTGCTACGTGTACCGAGTCTCCAACGGGCTCCGAGGTTGATCCTGCCAAACTCCGCTGCGGCGCTGGCGCTGATGACTTGGCCATGGCTCTTTCCGAACTTCGTCCCGCCAGCACGTGGCTCACCCGCATGACCCTCATCGTCCCCCAACAAATGGGCGGACAAAGCTGGCCCGTCACCTTCACGTCCGTAGCTCCACAAGTCGATCCTTCGTTCACCACGTCGAGCATCAGTTACTCAGGCTGTGCTGGCACGAGTTCGTCAGGAAGTACGAGCAGCGGCTGGATGCCTCCAGATCCGACCACGACTTCGACCGGCAGTGGATTTCCAACGACGGTTGGCAACGGCAGCGGCGGAAATCCGACGTACGAACCTGATTACGACACGGACACGAGTTGTGGATGTGGCGGGCCTGCAGCTGGGCCCTTGATCATCGACGAGACGAGTTACGGGGGAAACGGTGGTTATGGCGGCGGTGGCGGCGCAGGAGGAACCGGCGGCGACATCTACTACGAGGACACTTCGTCCGAAGACTGCAGCGGTGATACGACCGAATCCACTTCCACAGACCCATACGCCGATACTTCGTCTTCGGAAGACTGCAGCGGCGATACGACCGAATCCACCTCCACAGAAACGTACTCCGATACTTCATCTTCGGACGATTGCGACGGAAGCACGACCGACAGTTCGAGCAGTTCGAGCTCGGATGATGGAATCGATTGCAGTGGTGAGACAGGTGGCAGCAGTGGAAGCGGTGGTTCGACGGACTATTTCGAGTCGAGTTCGTCGAGTTCGTCGAGCAGCGAGTCGGGCGACTGTACGGTGGCTCGACATCCACGCGCCAAACCACACAAACGTGGTCCCAAAGCATCCGTCATCACTCTGGGTTTGCTGGCGATTCTTGCTCCCCTACGCCGTTTGGGTCGGCCGCGAAGGAAGACCCGTGACCAGAAAGAAAAACTCGTTTTCAAGCCCACGGGCTGAGTAGTCAGCAGTGGCGATTGCCCGAGAAACTCCGACCGAATGACGTTGGTAGAAACGAAATGCACTCGAACACGCACGAAGCCGTGTTGCCCTCCGAACCATCATGGTAGGATTTAGAACATGGTTGAAGCGTCCTGCAGAAACCGCGTGGACTCGCGGTGTTTTGGTGCGTCGAAACGACACGCCGCGCGGGATATTTTGTGCAGCCGTCTCTCAAAGACACGAGGACAAACCACGATCGAACAACGACGCGATGTGCATTTTCCACACCCGCTGAAAGCAATTGATCACAGGCAGAAACGGTTCGCGTGGAATCTCTCTTTGATCAAGTAGTTCAGCGAAGCGGCTTATCGCCCGTTTTCGCAAAAGGTACGATCCAACGAGCATTCGCGCGCATTGGCGTCGATCCTGCCAAGATGAAGCGCGACGACATCGAGCGTGCGCTACCTGCTCTCCAAGCCGCTCTGGCCGTGTTTCTCCCGCCGAACGAGCTGCAAAAGCGTCTGCAAGACATTGGACGTCTTTCACGTGGATGACTCACCGAATGCCTCGTGACCGCGGCGTGTTTGTCTAGACGCACGGGCGCGATCGTCCTCTGCGGAGGTCACAGTCGGCGCATGGGCAAACCCAAGGCTTGGTTGCCTTTTGGCGACGATCTGCTCTTGCCACGGATCGTGCGTCGTTTGACCCCGCTGCTCGATCCGGTCATCGTCGTTCGAGCGCCAGGACAAACCATCCCCGAACTGCCTGAAAACGTGGTGATCACGGAAGACTCGGTTGCTGATCGCGGACCCGTGCAAGGTCTGGCAACGGGTCTCGCCGCGCTCCGTGGACACGTCGAGGCTGCCTTTGTTTCGTCAACCGATGCGCCTTTCGTCACCCCGCATCTCGTGACCCTTCTCGACGAAATTCGTGGGACCTCCCATGATCTCGTCGTCCCCTACGCGTTCGGTCGTCATCATCCCCTCGCTGCGCTTTATGCCCTGGATGTCGCGACGGAGATCGAGCGCATGCTGAACGAAAATCACCTGCGCCTGATGGATCTTTTGCCTCGCGTCCGAACACTCGTGGTCGAAGAAGAACAGCTTCGACGCGTCGATCCTCGTTTGCGGTTCTTGGCAAACGTGAATACGCCCGAGGAGTACCGCGCAGCGCTCGATGAAAGCAGCGATGCCTGAACGGATGCGTTTTCGCAGGCTGAACCAACGTTGCACGATCCGGGCTTGAGCTTGGGGCTGCTCTTGGCCAACCTACGCGCAATGTCGACGGAGTCAGAGCCCGAATCTTCCGCAGCCGAACCACCACGCAACGATGCTGCGCCTGAGCAAGGTGCGGAGGTGCGCGAGGAACCCGTCGACGGACCGTTGCGCTGGCAAAAGCCGCTGCTTCTGTTTGTCTTGACGATTTTCTCGACGCTGGTGACGTTCGCCTTGACGAGCGGAATCGTGCCGGCCGAGGCGAGTTTGTCGCAGCAGATTCGGGCAGGCCTGGGCGCGTGGACGTACACGGTGCCGCTCATGGCGATCTTGTTGACGCACGAGTTCGGGCACTATTTCGCGGCGCGTTTGCATCGTGTGCCGGCGTCGCTTCCGTTTTTCATTCCTCTGCCGCTGCTCAGTCCTTTCGGAACGATGGGAGCAGTGATTGGCATGAGTGGGCGGATCAAGAGTCGCAACGCGCTCCTCGACATTGGGGCAGCTGGGCCTCTGGCGGGGCTCGTCGTGGCGATTCCTGTGGTCATCTACGGCTTGCGGCACTCGCCCGTACAACCGATTCCCGAAGACGGCATACAAGAAGGGCAATCCCTTTTGTATTGGTTGCTCAAGTACCTGGCTTTGGGCAAAATTCCCGAGGGATACGACGTATTTCTGAATGGTCCGGCGTTTGCGGGCTGGGTCGGGTTGTTCGTGACGATGCTCAACTTGGTCCCCATCGGACAACTCGACGGCGGGCACATCGCGTACGCGTTGTTCGGAGAAAAGCAGAATCGTTACGCCCGGATCATTCACTGGTCGATGCTCGGCATGTTCGTGTTGAACCTCATGCGGTTCTTGCCTCCGGCGATTCGGAAGCACGAGAGCATCGAGGATGCGGTGGGCAATTCCATGGCGTGGCTCGTGTGGTTTGTCCTGGTCTATGTGCTCGGACGATTGTCCGGTCAGGATCATCCGCCGACGGAGCCGGGCGAGTTATCGCGGGGACGACGAGCGATCGCGGTATTGTCGCTTTTGGTGTTCGTGCTCTTGTTCATGCCCACGCCGTGGTCGAAGTACTGAGCCGAAACAAAAGTGCTTGGCTCCTTTGGACGCGGAAAGTCGCGCGGGGTGCAGGTCGTGTGCTAGGAAGCCCGCCCTGCCCCTGGAGGATGAGATGGGACTTTCCGAGGCTCTCGCCGACAAAGACAAGAAGACGAAGATCGTTGCTGATTGCTCAGTGCTCATCGACCAAGAGGTCGACGCGAAAAGTGGTTTGTCGGCGATACCGCTCAAGGCTGGCTACAAAGCAGTCAAGGGCATCAAGCCGGGATTCATCTCGCACGTGCTCGATCAGCTTTTGCCCGAGTTTGCCACGAAGGTGGATCCCATCTGGAGCGAAGGTGTCGCTGACGGCAAACCTGTCGAGTTCTTCCAGAAAAACCGCAGCCGAGTGGCTGATGCTCTTCTTTCGGTGACGGACGAAAAGGCCAAGCGAGCCAAGAGCGGGCTGGTGCAGTCGACATACCAATCACTACGCGGGACGGCGAAAAAGCACGTGGAAGATGCCGTGCCTCGTCTGTCGAAGTTGCTCGAGAAACACGCTTCTTGAGTTCGGGTCAGAATTTGAACCATCGCTTCGCGCGCCAACAAGCGCGCTACGCGAGGCTTTTGTTTGTGATGGTGAGTGCCCCCAACCCCCAATACCCCCGAATTTGCCTCATCCCAATCTAGCTCGTTGGTTTCTTGTAGTCGGGGCCGCGCGGAATGTCGGGCTCGACGAAACACCAACGAACTTCCGGACAACGCCTACGCAAGTCCGCCTCGAACTCATTAATTGCAACACAAACTTCTTCGATCGTCGCGTGTTCGACGAAGCTGACCTTGATGGCCACGAGGGCTTCGCCTGGACCTTGCTGGACAGTGATGAGGTGCAGGAGTTTTTCGACTTTCGGGTGGGCTTCGACAGCTTCACGTGCGGCCTTGTCGACATCGGGATCGGCTGCTTCACCAATCAAGAGCGATTGAACTTCGGCAGCGAGGAAGACGGCGACGGCGACGAGAACGAGGCCGATGCCAATGCTCCCGATGGCATCCCACTTCGGATCGTGCGTGACGTACGCGATGCTGAGGGCGATCAAGGCGATGATGAGACCGAGTGATGCAGCGGCATTTTCCCCGAAAATGACGATGAGGTCGCTGTCTTTGGAATCACGTAGGTACTGGAAAAACGGGGTTTTTCCGCGGCGACGGTTCATCTCGCGAATGTTCGAGATGGTTGCGCCTCCTTCGAGCAACAAGGAAAAACCCAGGATTCCCAAGCCCAGATGGACCTTTTCGATGGGCTCGGGTTCGTGCAGTTTGTGGATGCCTTCGTAAATCGAAAATACTCCGCCGCCTGTAAAGAGAAGCAGCGCGACGAGAAACGACCAGAAGTAAAGGTCGCGGCCGTATCCGAGCGGATGCGACGCATCAGGGGCTTTTTGGGCGCGTTTTACCCCGAGCAGCAGCAACAATTGATTGCCGCAATCCGCAGTGGAATGGAGGGTTTCCGCGAGCAATGCTCCGGAACCCGTGATGAAGGCGACGACGCCTTTTCCGGCAGCAATGGCGAGATTGGCCGCCAATGATTGAATGATGTGGGATGTCGAGTGTTCTTCGGACGACACCGCGCCCTTGTAACATGAATCTTGCTGGCGATGGGGGAACAGACCGGGACCACGTCCGGTGATTTTGAACCCTCGCTTCACGCGCTAACAAGCGCGCTACGCGAAGTTTTTGTTTGTGATGGGGGCTCGCAGGCTGCCCCGCCCCCATACCCGATCACGGATCGCCGAACGAACGCTGGAATAGCTCGGTGATGGCTTGCTTGCCATCATCGGTGAGGTTTTGCGTCCCAAGACCGGCAAACGATTCGCTGAAAATGATCGGGGCCGTAATCATCGCCCAGACCGAGCCACTCCAACGGAACCGCGTGCGCTTGTTCTGGTCGAAGACGAAGAGCGGTTTCTTCCAGAGCCGTGCAAGCTCGGCACCCCAACCCGTACCACC
>DAOMZH010000043.1:0-27023 GCA_035437985.1 Polyangium sp. (in: bacteria)
GTCACGTGCGCGACACGGTTCGTTTTGCGGATGGCGTGCGTACTGCAGCCGAAGGCGGAATCTCGACGTTTCTCGAAATCGGGCCGCACGGTGTACTTTCAGCATTGACGCACGAGATCCTCCCCTCGGTTGCGCACGCCATACCGGCATTACGCCAAGATCGTCCCGAAGTCGATCAGCTTTTGCATGCGCTCGGAACGTTATATTCCGCTGGCCACACGTTAAATTGGCAGGCTTTCTTCGCCCCACTCGGCGCACGACGAGTCGCTCTGCCCACGTATCCATTCCAGCGACAACGGTATTGGGTTGACCCGCCAAACCCGGTTCCATTGCGTCGCGAATCGCTTCACCGTCTTGCCTGGACTCGTATTTCGCTTACTTGGACCGATAACACGGACTCGTGGGTGCTGCTGGGCGACGATGTTCACCACCTGGCCACGGTGCATGCGGTCGGTCTTCATCGCGATTTCGAATCCCTGAAATCCTCGATCGACCTGGGTCAATCCCCCCCAGACGTCATTGTGCACGCGCTTGGCCCAGGTGACTTCATGTCGGGAGCGCACACCCACACCCGAAACATTCTCCAATTGTTGCAATCTTGGCTCGCCGAGGAAAAGCTAAGTTCGTCGAAGCTGATCATTCTCACCCAAAATGCCCTGGCCATGAGCCCGAGCGAACCTATCCTTCACCTCGAACAGGCACCAATATGGGGGCTCTTGCGTTCAGCTGCTGCAGAACACCCGGACCGTGCCTTGGCCGTGATCGACCTGGATTCTCGAATCGAGTCTGTGCGAGCCTTGCCGATGGCGATTTCTTCGGGACGAAAACAACTTGCGTTGCGTAATGGTTCCGCGCATGTACCCAAACTCGTTCCCATTGCGGAAAGTCCAAATTCTCCGCCTCGACGCCTGGATCCGAACGGCACCGTATTGATTACAGGGGGTACGGGCTCCCTCGGATCCGCAATGGCGCGCCATTTGATCGACAAATACGGTGTACGAAACCTCGTGCTCACTTCACGACACGGACCGAGAGCCCAGGGGGCTGACGTTTTACGGCTGGAACTCGAAGCAATGGGAGCGTCCGTCGTCATTCGAGCCTGCGATGTTGGCGATCGCAAGTCCATTGAGGAGTTACTCGGATCGATCCCCCAAACCCAACCGCTAACGGGCATCATTCATGCGGCCGGTCTTCTCGATGATGGTATCCTGACGGCCTTGAATGCAGACCGCATGGATCGGGTATTGCGCCCCAAAGTCGATGGAGCGTGGAATCTGCACGAATTGACCCAAGGCTTGCGTCCGTCATTGTTTGTCTTGTTTTCGTCCTTGGCTGGAGTCATGGGTGGGCCGGGACAAGCGAATTATGCCGCTGCTAATGCATTTCTCGATGCATTGGCTCAGTACCGACACGCGCAGGGTTTGGCCGCAAAGTCCATTGCGTGGGGACCTTGGGCTCAATCGGATGGGATGACCTCGCAGTTGACGGCATCCGACCGCGCGCGCATGAAACGTTTTGGGGTCGATTATCTTGCCGTCCAAGAAGGTTTGACGCTTTTTGACGAGGGCATTCGTCATGACGAACCCTCGGTCGTCGCTGCACACTTGTCGGCAGCGATTGTGCCGCGGGAAAATCCCGCGGTCATCACGCACGACGGAATGCCGGGCCCGTCGCTCCAGCAGCGTCTTGCTGCGCTGCCCGATGTGGAGCGAGAAAATGCCCTGACCGAGGTCATACGGCAAGAAGTAGCCGTGGTTTTGGGGCATCATTCGACCGAGATGATCGAAGCTGGGCGTCCGTTGCGCGAATTGGGACTGGATTCGCTCATGGCCATTGAATTGCGCAATCGACTCGCCGCCGTCACGAATCAAAGTTTGCCCGCGACGCTTTTGTTTAACCATCCGACTCCCGTAGCCCTTGCCCGGCATTTACGGACATTGCTCATCCCAGAAGAAACCCGGCCTTCTTCATCACTCGATGCCGAATTCGATCGGTTTGAGAATCTTCTGGCGGCAACGCCTTTGAATGATACGACCCGCGCGGGCATCGCCACGCGAATGGCAGCCATGTTTGCCAAATGGGGAAGATTGGCCGAGGCAGTCCCGGATCGTACATTCGACGACCAATTGAAGGATGCCGACAAAGAAGAACTCTTCGCGCTCATCGACCGCGAATTCGAGGATGTGGAGTTTGTCAAGTGAGCAGCGAAGAACAAAAGCTTCAGGATTATTTGAAACGCGTTACGTCGGCGCTCCACCAAACTCGCTTGCGGCTACGCGAAGTGGAGGACCAGCAGCGCGAGCCAATTGCGATCATTGGAATGGCTTGTCGATATCCCGGGGGCGTGCACTCGCCGGAAGATTTGTGGGTTTTGCTGGAAAAAGGGGCGGACGCGATTTCGGGATTTCCGGTCGGTCGCCATTGGAACAAAGAAGAAATTTACGATCCGGAGCCTGGTCAGTCTGGAAAAACGTATGTGTGCGAAGGGGGATTTCTACACGACGCCGAATGGTTCGATCCGGGTTTTTTCGGAATCAGTCCGCGTGAAGCGCTAGCTATCGATCCGCAGCAACGGTTGTTGCTCGAAGTGTCCTGGGAAGCGTTCGAGCGCGCAGGACTCGATATGGCGGCGCTCGCGGGGACCAAAACGGGCGTGTTCGTCGGGGTCAACCATAACGACTACGCATCACGAATGCCGGAAATTCCGCAGGAGCTCGAAGGATATGTAGGCATTGGCAGTGCGCCGAGCGTGGCCTCGGGGCGCATTGCGTACACATTTGGATTGGAAGGTCCGGCAATTACGATCGATACGGCTTGCAGTTCGTCCTTGGTGGCGATTCATCTGGCTTGTCAATCGTTGCGCCGCGGTGAATGCTCATTGGCGCTCGCTGGGGGCGTGACCATCATGGCCAGTCCGGGAATTTTTATTGAATTCAGCCGACAACGCGGCCTCTCGCCTGATGGACGTTGTCGCGCATTTTCAGCCGATGCCAATGGTACGGGATGGGGCGAAGGCGTGGGTATGTTGCTCCTATGTCGCCTCGAAGAAGCGAAACAGCACGGGTATCCCATTTTGGCGATCATCCGTGGTTCGGCGATCAATCAAGATGGGAAAAGTCAGGGTTTGACGGCGCCCAATGGGCCCGCGCAGGAGCGCGTCATTCGTCAAGCATTGGCCGGCGCAGCGCTGAACCCCATTGATATCGATGCCGTGGAAGCGCACGGCACGGGCACGGTTCTTGGCGATCCCATCGAAGCGCAGGCGTTGATGGCCGTCTATGGCTCCGATAGAGTCCCCGACAAACCATTGTGGCTCGGCGCCCTCAAGTCGAACATTGGTCATACGCAAGCGGCCGCTGGTGTCGGGGGGATCATCAAAATGGTCCTTGCCATGAAGCACGCCATTTTGCCGAAAACGTTGCACGTGGGCGTTCCGTCGCCGCATATCGATTGGTCGGCGGGAAATGTGCGGCTCTTGCAAGAGGCCGCCCCTTGGCTCGAAATGGACCATCCACGGCGCGCGGGAATTTCTTCCTTTGGGATCAGCGGGACGAATGCGCACATCATCGTGGAGGAGCCTCCAAGGCCCGACAAACAAGAATCAATATTGGCGACCACGAATCCGCTGTCTTTCGTTCTTTCAGGAAAAACCAAAGCTGCATTACGCGCGCAGGCCGCGCGCCTCCGCGACCATCTTCTTGCTCATCCTGAATTCGAGCTCAGGGACATAGCATTTTCTCTTGCGGCAAGACGTACATTCTTTGACCATCGGGCGGCCATCATCACGAATGAACGCGAAATTGCTCTCGCGGCTCTTGCCGCATTGGCGCAAGGCGAATCGCATTCGTATTGCGTACAGGGTGAAGCCCTGAGTCAAGGAAAAACGATTTTTGTTTTTCCGGGCCAAGGAGGGCAATGGGCAGGGATGGCACGGGATTTGTTGAAATCATCCGCGGTCTTTCGCGAACGGCTCGAAGCTTGCGCGCGGGCTCTTGCTCCGTATGTTACGTTCTCGCTGGTCGCCGTCCTCGAACGAAACGATGAACTTGAATGGCTCGAACGTGTCGAGGTTGTGCAACCGGCTTTATTTGCGGTCATGGTGTCGCTTGCGGATGTATGGCGTTCTTTGGGTATCGTTCCCGATGCGGTCATTGGACACAGCCAAGGGGAAATTGCGGCGGCCTACGTAGCCGGTGCTTTGACGCTCGAAGACGCATGTAAAGTCGTCGCCCTGCGTTCACGGGCGCTGGCACGAATCGATGGCGCAGGGGCAATGGCCTCGGTCGAATTGCCTGCCGATGTGCTCGAAACGCGAATAGCTCGATTTGGGAACAAACTCGCCCTTGCTGCTTTCAATAGTCCACGGTCGAGCGTGATCGCTGGCGAAATCGAGGCGGTGGACACGTTCTTGGCCGAGCTTTCCGCCGAAGGAATTTTTGCGCGGCGAATTCGCGTACGTTATGCGTCGCATTGCGCGCACGTGGAAGCGGTCGAACGGGATCTCGTGCACGCATTGGCGAATATTGCTCCTCGAAATTGCGCCACGCCAGTGTTTTCGACGGTAACCGGTGAGAAAATAATCGGTTCCGAACTAGATGCTGCTTATTGGTACCGTAATCTCCGACAAACCGTTCGATTCAGCGCCACTGCGCAAACGCTTCTCGAACAAGGAGCGCGATTTTTCGTTGAAATGAGCCCGCATCCGGTTTTGGCATTGGCGCTCGAAGAAACTGCCGAATCGGCAGGGGTTCGCGTGGCAGTCGTCGCCTCATTACGTCGTGACGAAGGCCAATACGACCGTCTCCTGCTCTCGTTGGGCGAATTGTTTGCTCGTGGCCGAACAGTCGATTGGACACCAATTCTCCCCGCCGCACGACGTGTCGAATTGCCGACGTACGCATTTCAGCGCGAGCGATATTGGCTCGAGGCGCGGAAAAAATCATTCCTCGACGCGAAATCGTTGGGCCTCGAGCATGCCGGTCATCCACTGTTGTCGACGGCAACTACCTTGGCCACAGACGATTCGCGCATTTTTCATGGTCGTTTGTCTCTTGCAACTCATCCGTGGTTGGCCGATCATGTGGCTTTTGGTCAGGTATTGCTTCCGGGAACGGCGTTTGTCGAACTGGCACTGTTCGTCGCCCTTCACGTAGGTCTCGGTGGCTTGGAAGAACTCACAATCGATGCGCCGCTGAATTTGCCGGCGAAAGGCGCCACCTCGTTGCAACTGGTCGTGGGTTTGGCGGATGAAACATCCCGCAGGACGCTCGTATTTTATTCGCGGCTCGAGGACGCGTCCACGGATACGAATTGGGTTCGTCATGCCACTGCCATTTTGAGCCCGGCGATGAACGCGCCCTCGTTCGATTGGTATGCTTGGCCGCCCGAGGGGGCGACACCGCTGGATTTGGACGGGCATTACGACCGCCTTGCGGACGCGGGCCTGGCGTATGGTCCGAGTTTTCGTGGTTTGTCTGCTGTATGGAAGCGTGAAAATGAATTGTTTGCGGAAGTATGCCTACCGGAGTCCATTGCCGCAGACTGGAACCAATTCCGATTGCATCCTGCCCTCTTGGATGCCGCCCTGCATGCCTTGACGGTCGATATCGAGAAAGATTCCGCTGTCGCCTTGCCATTTTCCTGGTCTGGCGTCACGTTGTATTCGGAAAATGCCAGGGCATTACGAGTACGCTCGAGCAGGCGGCCGCAAGACCATTCCATTTCGTTGCAGTTCGCGAATGAATCAGGCGAACCCGTGGCCGCGATTGAAGCGCTGACGATTCGCCCCACATCGAAGGCCCAAATCCTCAAAGCCCTCCAAACACGTCAAGAATCACTTTATGGATTGGATTGGATCGCCGCGCCCATGAACGAGGAGGGAACTTCTGCCGGGCCATGGTTGTGGCTCGGCGACGAGGACTCCGAACTCGTCGCCACACTGCGCGCCATGAATGTGACCGTCGAAGCGCACGAGGAATGGCTAGCTCGTCAAGAAAAACCAATCCCTAGTGTTGTCATTGCGTCGTGGAAAGCCGAATTGGCGGATGTCGTCACGGGGGCCCACACGACCACCTACCGCGCCATGTCATTCTTGCAGACGTGGCTTCCCGACGAGCGCTTCGTTTCGAGCCGCATCCTCGTTTTGACTCGGCGAGCTTGTGCGGTACGCCAGGGCGAAGGAATTGCGAATCTTGGGCAATCTTCGTTATGGGGTTTGGCGCGTACGGCGATGATTGAATATCCCGATCGCGCGCTTACGTTGATCGATATCGATGACCATCCGGATTCTGCCCGGGCATTGCCGCGTGTTTTGACCTCGAATGAACCGCAAATGGGCCTGCGCGAAGGTCGATTGTACGTTCCGCGGCTCGTACGACCTCGTGCCGAAAACAATTTGACCATTCCTAGCGGTGAAGCTGCATGGCGATTGCATGTCGGGCGCGAACGAACATTCGACGCGCTTGCGCTCATTGCATATCCGGAAGGCCTAGCGCCGCTCGAGGCTGGAGAAGTGCGTATCGAGGTTCGGGCGGCGGGGCTCAATTTTCGGGACGTCATCGATACGCTGGGTGTGCTTTCGGAAAAGGACGTTTTTCTGGGCAGCGAAGGAGCAGGAATCATTGTCGAAATGGGCGCAAATGTAAAAGATTTTGCGCTCGGCGATCGGGTCATGGGCCTGATGAGCAGTGCGTTCGGAAAATTCGCCGTGACCGATCAGCGATTGATCACTCGTATGCCCGCGCAATGGTCGTTTGTCGAGGCTGCGGGTTCGTCCGTCGTGTTCTTGACCGCTTATTATGGATTGCTCGATCTTGCGCAATTACGGGCGGGTGAACGACTGCTCGTGCACGCCGCTGCCGGTGGCGTGGGAATGGCGGCAACGCAACTGGCCCGGTATCTCCAGGCCGACGTGTTTGGCACGGCAAATCCCACCAAATGGCCAACACTGAGGGCAATGGGGTTTGACGACGCGCATATCGCATCTTCACGGACGCTCGAATTCGAAGCCCATTTTCTCCGCTCGACAGAGAATCGCGGAATGGATGTCGTGCTCGATTGCTTGGCGCGCGAATTCGTGGATGCGTCGCTGCGTTTATTGCCGCACGGTGGGCGTTTTTTTGAAATGGGGAAAACGGACATTCGTGATGCAAAATCCGTGGAGAAACAGCACCGCGGTGTGTTGTATCGAGCATTCGATCTGATGGAGGCGGGGCCGGATCGAATTCAGACCATGCTTTCAGAATTGGTCGTATTGTTCGAACTCGGGGTGCTTCGACCACTTCCTACGACGACGTACGATATTCGCCACGCTTCTGCGGCGTTCAAACATCTTGCCCAAGCGCGTCATATTGGAAAAGTCGTGCTCACGATACCGCCGACGATGGACTCCCGCGGCACGGTGCTCATCACGGGAGGCACGGGCACGCTTGGCGCCTTGTTTGCCAAGCATTTGGTCGCTCAGCATGGTGTTCGACATCTTTTGCTGCTTTCTCGGCAAGGAGCGGCTGCGCCAAATGCCGAATCCCTAAAGGACGAACTCGAATCTGCAGGGGCCGGTGTCACCATTGCCGCTGGCGATGCTGCGGATCGTGAGGCACTAAGACGCGTGCTCGCGTCGATTCCTTCGCAACATCCGCTGACAGGAATCGTGCACGCCGCTGGTTTACTCGAAGATGGCGTATTTTCCCAATTGAACGCCGATCGGGTATCGCGTGTATTTCGCCCGAAGGTCGACGCGGCTTGGCATTTGCACGAACTCACAAAGACCTTGGATTTGCCGATGTTCGTATTATTTTCATCATTGTCGGGGGTACTTGGTAGTTCCGGACAAGCCAATTACGCAGCAGCGAATAGTTTTCTCGACGCCTTGGCGCACCATCGGCAAGCTTTGGGGTTGTCGGGCCAATCTTTGGCGTGGGGATTTTGGGCGGAAGCTTCGGGCATGACGGGTCATCTCGGGGCCGCCGACCTCGCGCGTCTGAGGCGCAGTGGAATGGATGCCATTTCCCCGCGCGAAGGTGTTTCTCTTTTCGACGCGGCATTGGCGTGCACCGACGCCGTGCTCGTACCTGCTCGTTTTAATCTCTCGACTCCGAATGCGTCGACTAACACGCTTCCGGCGATGTTCCATAGCCTCGTGCGCCCCTCGTCCAGGCACGACACGTCGAATCGAACGTCGACGAGCTCGTCGCTCGGACGACGTCTCGCTGGTTTGGCGAGCCAATCCAAAGACAAGGCTTTGCTCGACTTGGTTCAAGCGCAAGTGGCCACGGTTTTCGGGCATTCGTCCGCGAAAGTCATCGATCCGGAACGTCCGCTGCAAGAATTGGGTCTCGATTCCCTCATGGCCGTCGAACTGCGTAATCGTTTGTCGCAAACGACAGGACTACGTTTACCGGCCACACTTCTTTTCAATCATCCTTCACCCAATGCTTTGGTGCGGCATTTACGCGCCGAATTGTTTGGTCGGGCAGAAGAAGCCGTGACGTCTGTTCCCACTACGGCCGTTGCAGCTACGCACGATGAGCCAATAGCGATCGTCGCGATGAGTTGTCGATATCCAGGTGGCGTGCGATCTCCAGAAGAGTTATGGGCGCTGTTGACCAACGGGGTCGACGCCATCTCCAGTTTTCCAGAGAATCGGGGGTGGGACATAGATGATCTTTATGATCCGGACCCGATGCGACCTCGAAAAACCTACGTTCGCGAAGGCGGTTTTTTGCACGATGCGGATCTCTTCGATCCGGCATTTTTTCATATCAGTCCGCGCGAGGCATTGGCGCTCGATCCACAACAACGGATTTTGCTCGAAATATCGTGGGAGGCATTCGAGCGGGCGGGGGTCGATATTCATTCGCTCAACGGCAGCGATACCGGTGTTTTCGTGGGCGTTAGTTACAACGATTATGCGACACTTTTGGCGGATGCTCCTGGAGATCTAGAAGGTTATGTGGCCACCGGCAGTTCGGGAAGCGTAGCTTCCGGCCGCATTGCCTACACATTCGGATTGGAAGGGCCTGCGGTGACCATCGATACGGCGTGCAGTTCGTCGCTCGTGGCCATTCATATGGCTTGCCAATCATTGAAACAAGGCGAATGTTCATTGGCCCTCGCAGGCGGCGTGGCCGTCATGTCGACCCCGGGCATTTTTATTGAATTCAGCCGTCAACGAGGGCTCGCCCGCGACGGGCGTTGCCGCGCTTTTTCTGCCGATGCCGACGGCACCGCCTGGGCTGAAGGGGCGGGAATGTTGCTTTTGTGCCCGCTCGAAACGGCGAAACGTCGAGGTTATCCCATTCTTGCGTTGATTCGCGGCTCGGCAATCAATCAGGATGGTAAGAGCCAAGGTCTCACGGCGCCGAATGGTTTGGCGCAACAACGTGTCCTTCGTCGGGCCCTCGACAATGCAAAACTTGGCCCCGGCGATATCGATTTCGTCGAAGCGCACGGCACGGGAACGAAACTCGGTGATCCCATCGAAGCACAAGCACTCTTGGCGGTTTATGGAAATGACCATGCTCCCGAACGACCGTTGTGGTTGGGTTCGCTGAAATCGAATATCGGCCACGCGCAGGCTGCCGCGGGGGTCGGTGGGCTCGTGAAGACGGTTTTGGCTCTGCAGCATGAATCTCTGGCCAAAACGCTGCACGCCGAAACGCCCTCGCCACATATTGATTGGTCGACCGGCGCACTGCGCATCTTGAATGAACTCACCCCTTGGCCAAAACGCGAACAACCCCGTCGCGCAGGCGTATCCGCATTTGGTTTTTCTGGAACGAACGCGCACGTCATTTTGGAGGAGGCACCAAAAAACCCAGAACATCGATCCTTTGCCCCACAGGCGATATCGGTTTTGCCGATTCTCATTTCCGGACAAACCGATACGGCATTGCAAGCACAGGCCCGACAAATCCATTTCGAACTCGAAACGCTTCCCGAACTTGCGCTCGAAGACGTTGCATTTTCCTTGGCCACGACGCGCGTGTTTTTCGATCGCCGTGCCGCCGTCATCGCCACGGATCGTTCCTCAGCGTTACAACTTCTGGATGAACTTTCTCGAGGCACTTCTTCGCCACGTATTGCCCGAGGTGATGTCGCTTCGCGCGGTAAGCTGACGCTGCTATTTACGGGACAAGGGAGTCACCGGCCAGGTATGGGCCGTGAATTGTACCAGCGCATTCGAGTGTTTTCGGAGGCGCTCGATGCCATTTGTACCCATTTCGATGGCGTGCTCGGCCACTCATTAAGGGAAGTTATGTTTGCGGCGGAAAATTCGGAGGAGGCCGCGCTCTTGGAGCAGACCGCATTTGCTCAGCCGGCGCTCTTTGCCTTGGAAGTCGCGTTGTACCGTGTATTGGAATCGTGGGGACTCGAAGCTGATTCATTCCTCGGTCATTCGATTGGTGAAATCGTGGCCGCGCATCTTTCGGGTGTGCTCACCCTGGCAGACGCTTGCGCCCTCGTTGCCGCACGGGGGCGCCTCATGCAAGCGTTACCTTCGGGCGGCGCCATGTGCGCATTACAAGCCACGGAAGAGGAAGTGGCTGCTTTATTGATCGGACGCGAGAACCAAATTTCCATTGCGGCGATCAATGGCCCGTCGTCCATCGTGATTGCCGGCGATGAAGACGCCGTTCACGACGTGAGGAATTATCTCGAAATCGTGGGGCGCTCAGTGAAATCCCTTCGAGTCAGTCATGCGTTCCATTCGCCGCGCATGGATCCGATGCTGGCCGAATTCGAACGCGTGCTCCAAAACATCACCTTCCATCCACCACGAATTCCGATTATTTCCAATGTTACCGGCCAATTTGCAACCACCGAACAACTCGGCTCGCCTCGATATTGGGCTGATCATGTGCGACAAACGGTGCGTTTTGCCGATGGGCTTCGCCAGGCAACGGAATCTGGAGCTTTGGCATTCTTGGAAATCGGGCCGCACGGCGTTCTCTCGGCCCTGACGTCCGAAATTGTTCCGCATCGTGCCATTTCGGTCACGGCAATGCGTCGCGATCGACCCGAATTCGAACAGCTCTTGTCAGCCGTGGGGGCCTTGTATGCGACCGGATACATTTTTGACTGGCAGAAGTTTTTTGCGCCCTTAGGGGCCCAAAAAGTCGCTCTCCCAACATACCCATTTCAACGGCAACGTTATTGGTTTTCCGCGCCGAACAAATCGACGAATCAGGCGGACTCCATGCATCGCCTCGAATGGATCCATCTGCAGCCATCTGAGCCAAAAAAAGTCGCGTCCTGGATAGTTCTCGGATCGGATTGTCATCGTTTGGCCGAACTGCATGGAGTCGCGGTTCACGCTGATTTTGACGATTTGAAGCGCTCCCTCGACCAAGGTCGGACGCCCAGCGTCGTCGTGTATGCCGTGGAATCGGAGACGCTCATTGCTGGAGCTCATGTACGGGCCCGCGAAGTCTTGACCTTGTTGCAATCGTGGATCGCTGAAGAACGCTTGGCCTCGTCGAAGCTGGTCGTTCTCACCCGGAATGCGATTGCCGTACAATCCGACGATGGCGTAGAGCTCCTCGAGCATGCGCCGATTTGGGGCCTGATGCGCTCGGCCACGGCGGAATTCCCGGACCGAGCGTTTGCGGTCCTCGACGTTGATTCCCATCCGGATTCTTTGCGCGCGGTGTCCGTTGTTCTCGCTGCGGACGAAAAACAAATTGCCTTGCGTCACGGCGAATCGTTCATGCCAAAGCTCGTTTCGTTGGTGATAGAAAAACCTGTTGCGTCGTGCGCGATGGATCAAAATGGCACAGTGCTGATCACGGGGGGAACGGGATCCCTTGGGGCGCTCGTTGCGCGACATTTGGTGCAAGCGTATGGTATTCGGCAACTCTTGCTCACGTCACGCCACGGACCAAAGGCCCAAGGCGCAGACGTATTGCAACAGGAATTGGAATCTGCTGGAGCCTCGGTCGCGATTCGCGCTTGTGACATTGCCGATCGGCAAGCAATCGAAGAACTGATTCAATCGATTCCGCAGGAGCATCCGTTGACGGGGGTCATTCATGCCGCAGGCATTCTCGACGACGGGGTCTTGACCGCCCTCGATTCCGAACGATTGACACGAGTTTTGCGCCCCAAAGTCGACGCAGCGTGGCATTTGCACGAATTGACCCAAAACGCAAATCTTTCGGTATTTGTTTTGTTTTCGTCGTTGGCCGGCACCATGGGTGGACCGGGACAAGCGAATTACGCCGCGGCCAATGCATTTCTCGACGCATTGGCTCACCACCGCCGTGCCCATGGTCTTGCTGCCATTTCGATTGCCTGGGGACCTTGGATCCAACCTGGTGGAATGACGGCCCATTTGACGGCGTCCGATCGAGCCCGAATGAAACGCCTGGGCGTGGAATCTCTTCCCGTCCGCGAAGGATTGAGACTTTTCGACGCGGCAATGCGTTGTGACGAACCCTCTCTCGTCGCGGCACGTTTGACCGTATCCACGGCTCGAGCCCAGCCGACGGACGGAGTCGCGGCGAATGATGGTGCGCTCGCTTCGCGTCGTCAGCAGCTTGCTTCATTACCCGATACGCAACGAGAACACACATTGCTCGATCTCGTGCGTCAGGAGGTGGCTTCCGTTCTGGGGCATGTGGCGCTGGAAAACATCGAACCCGGGAGGCCATTGCAAGAGTTGGGGCTCGATTCGTTGATGGCTGTGGAATTACGCAATCGACTCGCGGCAATCATGAACCAGCGTTTACCGGCGACGTTGCTCTTTAATCACCCGACGCCGCAGGCGTTGGCGCGCCATATGAATTCACTTATTTCTCCGGCGGAAGTCTTGCCCGCTCACACGGAAATCGAAAAACTCGAAGAGGCGATTTCTCAAATCACGGCGAACGAAGACGCGCGGAAAAACGTCGCCATTCGTCTACGCGCCATGCTCGCGAAACTCGAACCAGAACCTCGAGACCTCGCATTGACTTCAAACATTCAGTCGCTCGAGGATGACGCGCTTTTCAGCATCATCGACCAGCGCCTTGAAAATATTGGTATCGACGAATGAGCACGACGGAAATCAAGCTGCGTGAATATCTCCAACGCGCCACGGTCGCTCTCGAGAAAACCGGCGAACGGTTGCGGGAAGTCGAAGAAAAGGCCCGTGAGCCGATTGCCATCGTCGCCATGGGTTGTCGTTATCCAGGAGGAGTGCGAACCCCGGAGGATTTATGGGAATTGCTTCGTCATGGGAAAGACGCCATTTCGTTTTTCCCGGAGACACGAGGGTGGGACGTCGAGCATATTTACGATCCGGATCCCGAACAGCGCGGAAAAACCTATGTGCGTGAAGGCGGCTTTCTTTACGATGCCGACCATTTCGATCCTAGTTTCTTCGGCATAAGCCCTCGCGAAGCATTGGCCATCGACCCCCAACAACGCTTGCTGCTCGAAGTCGCGTGGGAATCGTTCGAGCGGGCGGGGATGAATACCTCGGAGCTATTGCGAAGCCCTACAGGGGTATTCGTGGGAATTACCTACACTGATTATGCAGCGCGACTCCAAGAAGCGCCTCCAGATTTGGAGGGATACATTGGCATTGGCAGTGCTCCCAGCATAGCCTCCGGGAGAATTGCATATACATTTGGTTTGGAAGGACCGGCCATTACGATCGACACGGCTTGTAGTTCGTCGCTCGTGGCGATTCATCTCGCCTGTCAAGCTTTACGGCGAGGTGAATGTTCGCTCGCCTTGGCTGGAGGGGTCACGGTGATGGCTACGCCCGTGGGGTTCATCGAGTTCAGCCGGCAGCGAGGGTTGGCCATCGACGGCCGATGTCGCGCATTTTCGGCCGATGCGGGCGGAACGGGATGGGCCGAAGGAGTAGGAATGCTCCTTCTTTGTCGCGTGGAAGAAGCAAAACGAAGGAATTTGCCCATTCTTGCGGTGATTCGAGGATCCGCTGTCAATCAAGATGGGAAGAGCCAGGGTTTGACCGCGCCAAACGGTCCGGCGCAAGAACGCGTCATTCGACAAGCCCTCGAAAATGCCAAACTTCGTCCAGACGATATCGATGCCATTGAAGCCCACGGCACGGGAACGACCTTGGGCGATCCCATCGAAGCGCAATCGCTCATGGGAGTATTTGGTTCCGCATCGGCGAAAAATCGCGCGTTGTGGTTGGGCAGCATCAAGTCGAATATCGGCCACACGCAAGCCGCGGCAGGCGTCGCCGGGGTCATGAAAATGGTCCTGGCCATGCAACATGGTTTGCTCCCCAAAACATTACACGCCGACAAACCATCTCCGCATATCGATTGGGAAGCAGGAAATGTGCGGATCTTGCAGGATGCCGTCCCATGGACCACGAAGGATCACCCGCGTCGGGCGGGAATTTCGTCATTCGGCATTGGGGGCACGAATGCGCACATCATCGTCGAAGAAACACCGCTGGTGCCCATTGCGGAGAAACCCCATTCACAAACGTCGCCACCGTTTCTCGGGCCGTTCGTATTGTCAGGAAAAACTGAAATCGCCTTGCAAGCGCAAGCCGGCAAGCTTCGAGCTCATCTCGAAGCTCATCCCAATCTCGATTTGCTCGATCTAGCCTATTCATTGGCGACGACGCGGACGCATTTGACGAAACGCACCGCCGTCCTCGGTGCGAATCGCGCGCAAGCGTTGGATATGCTCGCGAATGTGGCGCAGGGGCAATTCGGCATTCTCGGGGATACACGCTCCACCGGAAATCTGGCCTTGCTTTTCACGGGCCAGGGAAGTCAACGGCCGGGAATGGGACGGGACCTGTATCAGCATTACGTCATTTTTCGCGATGCGTTCGACGCCGTGTGCAGTCACTTCAATGCCGACCTCGACAAACCGTTATCGGAGGTCGTGTTTGCCGATCGAGGCGCAGACGCCGCGGCGTATTTGGATCAGACGCTTTTTACGCAGACAGGTCTTTTTGCCTTGGAAGTCGCGCTATTTCGCCTTCTGGAATCGTGGGGGCTGAAGCCCACGCTCCTGCTAGGGCATTCGATTGGTGAACTCGTGGCGGCCCATATTGCGGGCGCCTTGTCGCTCGCGGACGCGTGTAAGCTCGTTTCCGCACGCGCTCGGCTCATGCAAGCCTTGCCGCCTGGCGGCGCGATGGTCGCCCTTCAAGCAACAGCCGAGGAGATCGCTCCTTTGTTGATTGGATGGGAAAAACGTATTTCCGTCGCGGCAATCAATGGCCCCCGATCGCTCGTCATCGCGGGTGACGAGGACGCTGCGCTCGACTTCGCCAAACACTTTGAATCCATGGGCCGCAAAACACGGCGGTTGCGGGTGAGCCACGCATTCCATTCCCCACACATGGATGCAATCCTCGAAAAATTTTGGCGGGTGGCCCGAACGCTCACTTTCAATTCGCCAAAGATTCCGATCGTCTCCAACGTCACTGGGGAATTGATCACCGCCGAGCAATTGCAATCACCCGATTATTGGGTGCGGCACGTGCGGGAAACTGTCCGATTCCATGACGGCGTACGCGCGCTCGAAGCCGCCGGAGCCCGATTGTTCCTGGAAATCGGACCGGCTCCGGCCCTGTCGACATTGGCTCCGTTGTGCTGCTCGGACAAACTATCGACCCATGGCGCTTTTTGGCCGACTTTGTCCGGAGAAGGCGATGAGCTTCGGGACATCGCCGTGGCTGTTGCGCGGTTGCACTCGGCTGGGCATGAAATCGATTGGATCAAATATTTTTCCCCATTCGAAGCACGACGCGTCCCATTACCGACCTATGCATTTCAACGAGAGCGTTATTGGCTCGAAGCGCCGAAAATGACGACGAAGGTGCGCGAGGATTCCATCGAGTCCGCTTGTTATCGCATTCTTTGGGAACCTTTGGACAGCAAAACGAAGCCTGATTTTTCCGGCACTTGGTGGTTGGTTCATTCTGGTCCCGCGACCGATCTCGTGCATTTCGTATCGCAAGCGTTGACGAATCACGGAGCATCGGCTTTGCTCGTGCAGCTAGAAGAAGCCGATTTGGATCGGCCTGAGCTTCTCCGGTCTTTGACGATGCTTGCGGAAGGAGAGCAACCGCGGGGAATCGTGTCACTGCTGCCCCTGGACGAAACACCGTGCGGCGTTTTGCAATCATTGCCGTGTGGAATGGGTTTGACATTGTCGCTCATGCAAGCGCTCGGGGATGCATCGATTGCCGCACCTTTGTGGTTACTCACGCAAGGTGCAGTTTCGACGCATCGTTCGGATCCGCTGCAAAGTCCATGGCAAGCGCCAATCTGGGGCCTGGGCCGCGTGCTCGCTCTCGAACATCCGCGACGTTGGGGTGGACTTATCGATCTTCCAGACAACCTCGACGAAAATGCAATCGAGCTGCTGGCGCATGCATTGATGGGTCCAGACGACGAGGACCAGTTGGCGTTACGAGGGTCGGGGTTGTTCGTACGTCGGCTTGTGCGCGCGCCGTTGGTCCAGACAACCCAATCATGGAAACCTCGCGGAACCGTGCTCGTCACGGGAGGAACCGGCGCATTGGGGGCGCATGTGGCCCGCTGGCTGGCGCGGTCGGGCGCGACGCATCTCGTCCTCACCAGCCGGCAGGGAATTGCCGCTCCGTCCGCAATGGCTATCCAAGACGAACTCACCGGGCTTGGCGTGCGGGTGACGATTGCCGCTTGTGACGTTGCGGATCGCGACGCGCTCGCCGCGCTTTTGGAGCAACTAGCAGAATCGGGCGAGGCAATTGATGCGGTCGTCCACGCCGCTGGGATTGGTCAAGAAAAACCAATCGAGCAAATGACCTTGGACGAGTTTGTCGACGTCGCTTCTGGCAAAATATGGGGAGCCTTGTATTTGCATGATTTGCTGGTGGACCACACGCTGGATGCATTTATTTTGTTTTCATCGGTGGCCGGCGTCTGGGGAAGTGCACTTCAAGGCGCGTATGCGGCGAGTAATGCCTTCCTGGACGCGCTTGCTGAATGGCGCAGTGGGCATGGGCTTGCGGCGACTTCAATTGCCTGGGGACCATGGCGCGAAGGCGGAATGGCGAATACCGTCGCAACGGATCGTTTAGGACGTCGGGGGGTTTTCGCTCTACCACCGGATTTTGCCCTGCAAGCAATGCAACGAGCGCTCGAAGCTCGAGAAAATGCGGTGACCGTTTCGTTGATGGATTGGACGCGTTTTGCTCCAGCATTTGCGGCGATGCGCTCGCGGCGGCTCCTCTGGGGTGTCGCGGAGGCGCGCGAAGCACTCATTGCCTCGTCCACGACCGAGACGCGAGCATCTGGAGAATCCGAGTTATTGAATCAATTGCGGCCTTTGACGCCCGAGGATCGTCATGCATTCCTGATGAATTTGGTCGTGGCCGAAACGGCAGCCATTCTGGGACACACCGACGCGACGCGCGTGGATCCGCGCCTGGGCTTCGCCGATCTCGGCCTGGATTCACTCTCCGCCGTCGAGATTCGAAAGCGGCTCGAAAGCCGCACGTCATTGCAATTGACGGCGACGCTCGCATTCGATCATCCGACCCCCGAGCGTGTAGCGACGTTTCTCCTCGACAAACTTGCTCCCCTGCTGGGGCAAACCATTTCCAAATCAGCTCCCGAACCCCGTGTCGTAATGACCTCGACGGACGAACCAATTGCCATCGTGGGTATTGGTCTGCGCCTGCCGGGAGGCGTTCTTGACCTCGAAGGGCTTTGGTCCATGCTCGAACGAGGTACTGACACGGTGAATCTCGTTCCGGCTTCGCGATGGGATGCCGGTGCGTATTACGATCCAGATCCGGCCGCGAAAACCAAGAGTTACGTTCGGGAAGCGGCATTTCTTGATAATGTGAATCGTTTCGATGCCGGATTTTTTGGCATCAGTCCGCACGAAGCCAAACGAATGGATCCGCAACATCGTCTTTTGCTGGAAGCGACATGGCATGCCTTGGAGGATGCGGGGATCATTCCGGCTTCGCTGGCTAATTCGCAAACGGGAGCTTTCGTGGGCATTGGGCCCAGCGATTATGGACTTCAGCAGCGCTCTTCGGTATTGGGCGAAGAGGGCGTGAATGCATTCGATGTAACCGGATCGCATCCTTCATTTGCTGCCGGAAGATTGGCCTTCACGCTTGGACTACAGGGGCCGTCGTTATCGGTCGATACAGCTTGTTCGTCGTCCCTCGTCGCCCTGCATTTGGCATGTCAGGCATTACGACGGGGCGAATGCAATCTCGCCTTGGCCGCGGGGGCGCAGGTTTTGTGTGCTCCCGATTCGTTTATCTTGCTTTCGCGCACGCGTGCATTGGCGTCGGATGGTCGTTGTAAAACATTTTCTGCGCGCGCCGACGGTTATGGTCGCGGTGAAGGTGTGGTCGTCATGGTTTTGGAGCGAGTGGCCGATGCCCGCGCGAGGGGCCACGAAATCCTCGCTCTGATTCGGGGCAGTGCCATCAATCACGATGGTCGGACGAGCGGCATTACGGTGCCCAATGGTACGTCTCAGCAAAAGGTGCTGCGCGCAGCGCTCAGCGATGCTCGGCTTGCGCCGACCGATATCGATGTCGTCGAATGCCACGGAACAGGCACCGCTTTGGGCGACCCCATCGAAGTCCAAGCCCTCGCTGCCGTGTACGGAGAAAAGCGTCCCGCGGATCGACCTTTGCAAATTGGTGCCATCAAGACAAACATCGGGCACCTCGAAGCTGCCGCTGGTTTGGCCTCCGTGGCCAAGATGGTAGCGGCATTGCGCCATCGTTTGGTGCCGCCGACATTGCATACGCATCCTGCCAATCCCCACATTTCTTGGGATACATTGCCGGTGCAAGTCGTCGACACGCTAAAGCCTTGGACCTGTCCCGAAGGGGGCGTACGTCGCGCAGGCGTATCCGCATTTGGTTTTTCTGGAACGAACGCCCACGTGCTCTTGGAAGAAGCTCCCGAAGATCGAGAAGCTCCGAGAATTCGCCCCCACACGCCACCGAATTGCGGGCCGTTGCTGATTTCGGCAAAAAGCCCCGAGGCATTATGCGTGCAAGCCTTGCGTCTGTCCGAATATCTCGATACGCATCCCGAAACGCCGTTTGGTGACGTGGCGTATTCGGCCGCGACGATTCGTACCCACTTCGATTATCGTGCCGCCATCGTTGCCCCCGATGCGGAGACGAGGCGCCAAGCGCTCGCAGCCTTGTCGAACGATGGCGCATCGCTGCATCTTTTGGGGAACGAGCAGCGTAAAGGTGAAGAAAAGTTGGCTTTGTTGTTTACGGGCCAAGGCAGCCAACGAGCGGGGGCGGGGCGGCAATTGGCTGAAATTTTCCCTGTCTTTCGCGAATCACTCGACGCAATTTGTGTCCAATTCGATCGTCTGCTCGATCGACCTTTGCGGAGCATCCTATTCGCAGCGGAAGGTTCCGAAGATGCGGCGCGCATTCATGAAACCGCGTATACACAGCCAGCGCTTTTTGCTTTGGAAGTGTCCCTATTTCGGCTCCTGGAATCATGGGGAGTGAAACCCGCCGTTTTGCTGGGACATTCCATCGGAGAAATCGTGGCCGCTCATGTCTCGGGCGTATTGTCGCTCGAACATGCGTGTGCGCTCGTCGCGGCGCGCGCGCAGCTCATGCAAGCGTTGCCTGCGGGCGGTGCCATGCTGGCCATCGAGGCAACGGAAAGCGAGGTTGGTCCGCTGTTGGTTGGTCGCCAAAAACAAGTTTCCATTGCGGCGATCAACGGTTCCGCATCGGTGGTGATCGCTGGAGACGAAAATATCGTCCTTGCGATCGGCGCATATTTTGAAGCTTTGGGACGTAAAGGAAAACGTCTCCGCGTCAGTCATGCTTTCCATTCGCCGCACATGGAACCCATGCTCGGCGAATTCGGTCGGATTACGCAAAGCCTCGAATTTGCCTCACCCCGAATTCCCATCATCTCCAATGTGACCGGCAAACTGGCCACGCTCGAAGACCTGTCTTCTTCGGCGTATTGGGTCCTTCACGTGCGTAATGCCGTTCGTTTTTACGATGGCGTATTGGCCGCGGAACGTTTCGGGGCCACCACCTATCTCGAAGTCGGGCCGGATGGCGTGCTTTCCGCCCTGGTCAAACGCGTATTTCCAGACAAGCCTCGTATTTTGACTTCACTGCGCAAGGATCGCCCGGAGACGGAAACAATGGCGACGGCGATTGCAGCCCTGCACGTTGCGGGATATTGCGTCGATTGGGAAGCTCATTTTGCTCCCTTTAATGCCCAACGTGTCAAACTCCCTCCTTATGCATTTCAAGGAAAAACGCATTGGTTGGGTGGTCGCGCGCCTCTCGTGAGTCATTCCCACGCGGCATATCCGCTTGCCGGTACGCGCCTCGATTTGCCGGACGGTTCGTCGGTGCATAGTTTTGTTGTCGGGCCGCAAATCCAGACCTACCTCCAAGGTCACCAAGTGTATGGGCGGATCGTCGTTGCCGGAAGTTTTCATTGCTCGGTTTTGCTCGCCGTTGCTGCTTCCCGGTGGCCAGGACAACCGATCGAATTACGAAACATTCAATTCGTACGCGCATTGCCATTCGAAAAAGTGTCCGATAACGTCACGCTGCTGGTACAATTGACTCCCCTTGGCGAAGGCGAATCAGGCTTTGCGGCCACCGTCACTTCGTCGAATGGCGATTCATTCACCGTCCATGCCACGGGCATCATCGATCGTCTCGATATGCATGGGGTGACGCCGCGAGCCAATTGGGCTCCGGTGGAAGGCGAGATCCTCTCGCCTGACGATTGCATCGATTTTCTCCGTTCGGTGCATATCGATTGGGGGCCGAATTGGTGCTGGTTAAGCGAAGTCGTGCACGTTCCGCAACGCACGGCACGCGGGCGACTCGAAGCTCCGGAATCGACGATGGAAGCCGATTCTCCGCTTCCGCCGGGACTCATCGACAGTGCGTTCGGATTGGGGAGTATGGCCATTCGTCTGCCCGGAATGGATCTTCGCGGAACATTGCAAGCCTTGCGTGGTAACAACATCGCGCGGGTGCCGTTTTCGGTCGATCGGATCGCCTGGTACGGGAAACTCGATATACCGCGCTTGGCCGAACACAACGTGCTGAATGATCCAACGTCCGAAGCAGACGCGATCGCCGCCAATATCACGTTTTGGGGCGAAGACGGCACAGCGGTTGCTCACGTCGATGGCTTTACGAATCGCCGCGCTCCGACGGATCGTTTTCTTCCTACACAAGCGCTTCGCGACCTCTACACGATCCATTATAGGCCGCTACAAAAGGTCGAACCTCCACCTTCACCGGAAGGGCTTGCAACATGGGCGTTGCTCGCTTTCGCTCCGCGGGATATCCAAAAAGCGCTCGAAAATGCTGGGAAATCCGTTGAATCGTACATCGATTTGGCTTCACTTCAATCTGCGTACGCCCCGGGGGGTCCTGCGCCCGCAGTCGTAGCCATGGTTTTTCCCAAGGAACGGTATTTCGACCTCGATACCATTCACGACCATGCGGAACACCTTCTTTCGTGGCTTCAAGGCATTCTCGGTGATGAACGTCTGACATTTCGCAAATTCGTTTTGATTACTCGCCAAGCCCAAAGCACGCCAAGTGATGGGCAACGACCCGAGTTGACGCAAACTTCGCTCTGGGGATTGTTGCGCACGGCAATGCTCGAGTATCCTTCACGCTCGCTCGTACTCGTCGACATCGATCAGAATGAGGCTTCATTATCAGTCCTCAGCGACGCGATTGCCCTCGACGAACCGCAAGTCGTCTTGCGAAATGGCAGCGTATTCGTTCCGCGGCTCCTGCGGGCCGAACCATTGTCGCATACATCGACACCTTCGTCGGCATTGCAACACGGAACAGTGCTCGTGACCGGAGGTACTGCAGGTCTGGGCGCTTTGGTGGCGCGACATTTGGTGCAAAAACACGGCGTCAAACATGTACTGCTCCTATCCCGTCGAGGTTCGGCGGCACCAGAAGCAAAAACGCTGGAGCAAGAGATCCAAGCTTTGGGCGCGTCGGTCACGATGGCCGAATGCAACATTGCCGATCGCGCGGCGCTCGAAGCCATCATGACCTCGATTGCTCCTGAGCTTCCTCTCGTCGGAGTCGTGCATGCGGCGGGAATCATCGACGATGTCACCATGGCGCGAATGACGCCGACCCAGCTTCATCACGTCATGTTGGCCAAGGTGCATGGGGCTTGGCATTTGCACGAACTCACGCAAGGCCAGGATTTGGCCATGTTCATTCTATTTTCGTCGTTGTCGGGTGTATTGGGCAGTTTTGGCCAAGCCAACTACGCCGCGGCGAACGCATTTTTGGATGGATTGGCGCAGAAGCGGCGAAGCATGGGACTTCCAGGCTTGGCATTGGCTTGGGGACCCTGGGCGGACGTAGGTATGGCGGCACGTATGAACGAAGCCGATAAAAATCGAATGCGGAAAAAAGGCGTGCCCTTGTTGCCCACCGATGATGGTTTGGCCTTATTCGACATGGCCTTGCAACGGCCCGAAGCATTACTCGTGGCTGCGCGTTTCGATATGAACGCTACCGATGTGAACGTATCATTCGTCCCGTCGATGTTGCTGGATCTCGTCCGCACCCCCAAGGAAATGGGAACACGCGCCACAAAAGGTTTGGCGCAGTCGAGCGTGTCGTTGCGTTTGGCATCGATGTCGGAAATCGAACGGACCCACCACGTGCTCGATATCGTTCGTGCAGAAATCGCCCAAGCTCTGGCATTGTCTCCGAATGCGGTGAATCCCGACCATTCGTTGCTCGAGCTGGGCCTCGATTCACTCCTCGCATTGGAAGTCAAAAGTCGTCTCGGGACGATGCTGGGATTGAAGTTGCCCGATGCATTGCTTTTCGACCAGCCGACGAGCAGCAAAATCGCCCATTGGATCGTCGCCAACTTTCGGGTGAACGCTTCGACACCGAGCCCAGAGAAAGCAGCACCTGCCCTAATGGTGCCAGATGATGGCGTCAATCGCGAGCGCACCCTGGTCGCGATGTTTCGTCAAACACCGCTCGAACCGACGAGCGACGAATTGCTCGCGGTCGCCGCGCGCATGAGAAAAAACCGTCAAGCCCAGAGTTTGGCCAAAATTGGAGTACGCACACCAGCTCCCGAGCGTCTGGCAGCGAGAAATGGCGCATTGAGCTATCTTTGCTTCCCAGCCATCGTACCTGGTGGTCCCATTCAATATGCCCGTTTTGCCTCAGCGCTTCCGGAATCTCGCGAAGTCTGGGGCATGCATAATCCGGGATTCGGCGCGGACGACACTTTGCCCGAGGATCTCACGAGCGTAATCGAATATCATGCCGACATGGTACAGCGTCATGCCAAAGGTGGGGCATTCGTACTCGCGGGAGCATCCACTGGAGGGTGGATTGCGCATCTCGTCGCCCAGCATCTCGAGCGGAAAGGGATATTGCCGGCAGCGGTGGTGCTCTTGGACAGCTATTTGAACGATAGCCGTCTCGATGGCTTGCTTCAAGCGCTTCGTCAACGTTGGGTCGAGGTGACGTTTGCAGCGCCCGAGCTTGCCGCCATAACGACGGTCGACGACCAGCTCGTGGCCATGAATTGGTATCGGCAGATTTTCGCGGGTTGGGCCCCCACGCCATTACATACACCCGTATTGCTCGTCCGAGCGGGATCATTTTTTGGACAAGCCGAACATCGCGACGACACTTGGCGAACCAATTGGAAACCATTTCACGCCGCAATCGAAGTGCCTGGCAACCATTTCACCATGATGTCCGACAATGCGGCGACCACCGCACATGCAGTATGGGAGTGGTTGCTTCAAAATACCGCCAATTCGGGCAAACGTGACAAACGATCTTGAATGGGCTTCACACCACCTGCCGTCCCGTCACTTCGAGATACGCGCGACTCACCTCTGCTTCATCCAAAAAACCCACAATCGCCCCCGACTCATCGACCACGGGCACCTCGCGAACGTTTTGCGACAACAACATTTCCGTTGCTGTTCGCAGATTGTCCTCCAGGCGCACAGAGACCGGTGGTTGCATGGCATCCATTGCCAGGGCCAACGATTCGAGCTCTCGCTCTGTTGCGAGGAGCCGGACGATGTCGCCGGTGATGACCCCAGCCATTTTACCGCTATCGTCGACGACCGGAAAAACATCCTGCCAGCTTGTTTCCGCCGCACACTGGAGCACTTCCGATACGTGTGTCTGAAGTTTGAAATGGACAAACGAACGACCGGGGACCATGACCTCGACGACCTTGATCGTGCGCAGCACATCCAGAGTCCCTTGCGCATGAGCAGGAGATTGACGTTGGCTCGGGAGTTGCGCCGGGTAAAGCGAATGGTTGCGCAATGCAACGAATGCAATACCCTCCGCAAGCATCAGCGGGACCAGGAGATCGTAGCTGCCCGCTAGCTCGCACACCATGACGAGCGAACTGACGGGGACGTGCGCAATGCCGCCGTAAAACGTGCCCATGCCGACGAGGGCAAACGCACCCGGATCAATGCTCGAATCCCCCGTGAGCAGTCCGGCGACTCTCCCGAATGCGCCTCCCACGAGGCCCCCTATCGCGAGTGATGGTGCGAAATCCCCCGCGCTGCCACCCGTGCCAATGGTCAACGACGCGGCGACGACTTTCATGACGGCGAGCACGACGAGCAATTCGACCCCACGCCATCCATCGGGAAACCAGGATGCTCCGGATATCGCAAGTTGCGCTGCACCATAACCGCCCCCCAAGACGCCAACGCCTTGCCCCTCAGGCAGCACCCGAGCGCCAAGCAACACCATGATCCCAACCACAAGCAGTCCGAGTGCGAGGCCGCCAAGCCCCGGACGAACCCACTCGGGCCCGGGAAGCCGTGCGGCCAGCTTACGAACAGTTTGTAACACCTCGAGAAAACCAATGGCCACGAGGGTGCACAGAAGTGCCAGCACTGCATACAGCGACAAATGTGCCGGGACGAACGGGAAATGACGAGAATGCGTAAATAGAGTGGCTTCGCCGAATACCGATACAAACACCGAATACGAAATGACACTTGCAAGGAGCGCAGGGACGATTGCGTCCGATTCAAAATCGTCACGGTAAAGGACCTCGACGGCGAGCAGAGCCGCGCCAAGCGGAGTGCGAAAGATGGCGCTCATGCCCGCTGCAACGCCGGCGATCATGAGAATGCGCTTTTCTCGAGGTGATACATCCAGGATTCGTGCAACGAGCGATCCGAAGGCCGCGCCGATTTGCATCGTGGGTCCTTCACGTCCGCCCGCTCCGCCCGTACCAAGCGTCAATATTGAAGCAATGGATTTGACCCAAATGACGCGCCTTCGCAGCTCACCGCCCCGGTGATGGAATGCCTCGATCATGGCGTCTCCTCCGCCGCCGCGGCATTCGGGCGCAAGTCGAGTTACAAGGCCCGCCAAGAGCCCGCCAATGGCCGGCAAAAACATGAGCAGAAGGGGGCGAAATGGTCCCACTTCTTCCGTACCGAAAAAAGATTCTCCCGCGGCACGCAACGCTCGATACCCAGCAAGCTGGCCAAGCACAAGCCGGTCGAGTTTTTCTAGACAAGCATAAAATGCGACTGCGACAAGACCCGCACCGATTCCCACGAGCGCGGCATGAAAGACCGTGCGACCCACGAGTCGCAAGTCGATGGGGGAGACGTCAACGAAGAGCGCAGAAATGAGGCTCTGGTTGCGCCGTGTTGGTAATGGCGTTCGGGTGGCATTTGGCTTGATGTCCGTTGGTGCTGCGTTGTCGTCATTCATGGAATGCGTCCACTTCCGCGTGAACAAATCGTTTCAAGGCGCGCGCGCATCACGGGCATCACTCGCGTCCAGCAGACCCGCATCGATACCATTCGTCGGGTCCACGCTCGGTGCGCATTCCTCGGTCGTCACGACCATGCGCCATCGTTCGCCCGAGCCAATCATGAGCCGCTTGGATTCGTGTGCCGGCAGCGCGTGCAACAGGTCCACCGCCATTTCGACTTCTTTCGTTGGTTTCTGCGCCGGCCCGATCGGTGCCTCAACACAAGCGTACAGCCCCTGAAATTCATGAAAGTGCTCGAGGCGCGTCAGTACCGAACGGACAAACTCGCGCGCCTCGGCCGGCTCGGCAACCACCGGTTCCGTCGAGATTGCGACGTCCCGAATCGTCAACTCGCTGCCCATGGCTTGCGAGAGACGCTCGCCCAATAGCTCGGCACCCACATCACCGAGTGCTGGGCCAAGATGCACAACTTCGAGCACCATCGGCGCGCCTCGAGGGAAAATGAGTTGCGTGGCGAGGAGTTTACCTGCCGAATTGGGCCACGAGTCGGAAAGCGCACGATCAAGCTCGACACGCGCTGTGTCGATCTCTGGCGTCTTGGGGAGCACTGGGAGCGGCGTACGCGCCGCCTCGAGCTTTGCGGAGACGGCTTCGAGTGCCGTGGAGTCCGCGACCGCGACGACCTGCACCTTGGGAACGAATCCCGCAACGGCCGCAATGCGAGCTGCGAGTTCTTTTTCGAGTTTTGATGCGTCTTCGGCCCGACCCAAGGTGAAAAGGCGAACGACGATATCGTCGCGCTCCATCGTGAACGTGGACCGGACGGTGTTCTCCGGCAAACTCCCCAATATCTGTTGAATGGCTGCCCGAACACGCACTTGCCACGTCACATGCGCGAGCGCTTCGCCCAGAGGTACCGCGACGACCGCGAGGAGGACCATCGGCATGAGCACTCGGAGCAGTCGTCCGTATTTCATGCCAAACACGTATCGCAGCGCGAGCGCGAGCCGTCGAATGACACCCGCCCCATGCCGCTCGAGTTCCGTTGCTTCGCTCGCGGCAATCTGTACTCGGCTGTACCCCAGCCCAAGGAAACAAAGGACCGCAAAAAGGAGAATTGCACAAAGGTTTGCCGTAAAGAGAAGCCCTGCGCCGCTCGCGATGTTTTTCGCGCCTATACCGACTCCATATCCGACGACGCACAGGGGAGGTACGAGCGCGATGCCGATTGCGGTGCCTGCCGCCGTGCCCGTCGTATCCGAACCGGGACGAATC
>DAOMZH010000044.1:0-11598 GCA_035437985.1 Polyangium sp. (in: bacteria)
ACATGTATCGTTTCGGCATGTCGCGAGACCATCACGAAGGTGCGTAAATGTCAACGCGCTTGATGTCGAAAACGTGCTCGGGGGCGGAACGAGCAATGAACGAACTCCTACGTTTCCCCTTTGCAATCCACCCCATGCCTTGCTAGCGTCCACACCCATGACCGACCCCAACGTTTACACCTTGTCCGATATCGTCCATCGCTTGGGAAGTGCCACCGAAGCCGAAGTGCGCCTGGAACTCGAAGGTTTTACCAACGAGGATTTCATCGCCAAAGGACGTCGCATTGGCACCCCGCGGCTGGTCAAGGAACTCGCCCGCAATTATGGCATCATGGTCGACTGGTTCGCGCAAGGGACGCCACAGCAAAAAGAATTGCTTGGATTCGTCGGCGCCGATTGGCTCCGTATTGCCGCATTTGCCGCCCATCAAGCCGAAACCCGCCATGAAGAATTGTCCAAAGGTACGTCCCTCATGACCGCGACCAAAGAAGTCCGAACCTCCCACGCCGATGATTTGATGCACCGCCTCAAGCTTCATCGCGAACGCATTTATACTGCATTGCAAAATGTCGCCGCCGGATTGCCCCAATGGAAATCCCGCGTCGATGGCGCCTATTCGACACCCGATACCCTCGTGCCCATGACCGATGCACTCGATGCACTCGCCGCGGTTGCCGAAAAAATGCTCACCGATGCAACACAAGGGATGACCCTTCGTTTGGCGAGAAATAACATTACAGCAACTGCGATTCAATCCTGGCGGACAATGGCCCAAACTGCTCGCGACGCCCAGAAAGCCGCCAATGCCGTTGCACCGGCAACCACCGTCACGCAAGCCGACGTGGACCTTTGGGACGGTATGGCCATTTCCCTCTTCGAACAATTCGTCGATGCCGTCGAAGATGCCCACCACATCGATCCTGCCATTCCGAAGCCGTCCATCATTGGACTACGAAGTTGGTTCGGTCGGGCATCCAAAAAGGACGCTCCGACAGAAGACGCCAGCACGTCTGGAACCACCAGCACACCTTCTGGAACGCCGTAGTTCACCTCAATAACGTCATCCAAATCGCCAGTCGACCCATCTTTGCGCTCGGTGCGACCCATCTTTGCGCTCGGTGCGACCCATCTTCGCCCGCTGGAGAGCCATGCGAGCAGTTGGTGCAACCCGCTTCGGCACCCGGTGCGACCCATGTTTGCACTCGGGAGTGTCGATGCAGAAACGCTGGCGGCCTATTTTCACCCGCTTCTTCCAGAAACGTGGGACGATCCCGTGCTCGGTCCGATTTTTCGACGTTTGCCCCCGGCACGCGACGTGTTTTTGGACATAGGCATATGAATCTTGCGCTCGGTGAAGCAAAACTCGACGTGAATGGCCCCTTCACCATTTCTAGAATCGCGAGCGAACCACATTGAAACGACGCCTGTATTCCCCAGGCGTGAGCCCCAGGGCGCTCACGAAGACCCGGCGAAACGACCCCGGATCGGCGTATCCAAGCCCAAAGGCGATTTCATCGAAGCTCTGCGTCGAGCGCTCCAAAAGCTCACGCGCACGCTCGATGCGCAGAAGCAAAAGGTATTCAATGGGCGTGTGTCCCGTTGCTCGGTGGAAGCGACGGAGGAACGTACGCTCGCCGAGCTTCGCCACGCGCGCCATCGTCGGCATGTCGATTCTCTCCGTACGCTTGGCGTGCAGCCAATGCTGCACACGAAGAATGGCTTCGTCGCCATGCGTGAGCACCGGCGCGAAACAATCGTAAAACCGCTGCTCGCGGCCCCCTGGATCCACAACCCAAAGTCGCGCAGTAGCGAGCATCTTGGTGGGGCCGAGAAAACGGCTGACCAGCAGCAAACCAAGATCGATCCAGGCCATCACGCCGCCTGCCGTCACGATATCGCCGTCGTCGATCAAAAGCTTCTGCGTGTCGAGCCGCACGTTGGGAAACCGTTCGGCAAAACGATCACGCAAGGCCCAATGCGTCGTGGCTGGCCGGCCCGAGAGCAAACCTGTCGTCCCAAGAAGGAACGCGCCTGCGCACACCGAGCAAAGAAGCGTTCCTTCCCGGTGCCTGTCGAGGATGAAGCTCGTGAGCGGCCCGGGCTGAACGTCGGCCGCACCTTCGGAAAGGCTCGGAGGCAACACGAGCACAGTGAATGGTTTGTCGGGGACCGCGGGCACGGAACGTTCGGCCAAAACCTTTCGTACGGATAACTCCGGGCCATTCTCATCATTGTTCGAGCGGAGTCTCTGTGCCGTCTCGAGGAGATCGACGAGGCCCTCGACTGCGGCAGCCTGCGCGCCCGGATACGCGAGGATGCCAATCGTCACCTCTTTCTTCAATGTCGTCATCTGTCAATTATTGCCCGAAACCTGTCGAGATCGCCACTGCCGCGTCGGGCGGTCATCCTCCATGATGACGCCTCGTCGACCGAGACAAGGAGGAACACATGAGCCAGGCATTGCTCGTCATTGATCTGCAGAATGACTATTTTCCAGGAGGCAAATTTCCGCTTTGCAATACGGAGGCTATCCTCGAGACGATTGTCCAGACGATCGGACGCGCGAAGCAGAAGGGGATCGCAGTCATTCACATCCAGCACATCGCCGATTCGAGCCGCGGTGTGGCACCGTTCTTCAACGCAGGCACGACGGGTGCCGATATTCATTCACTTGTTCTCGCGGCCGCCCCCGACGCACCCATTGTCGTGAAAGCATTCGCCGACAGCTTCGTTGGCACCACCCTGGAAGAGACCCTCTCGAAACTCGGCGTCACGGAGATATTCATCTGTGGCATGATGACGCAGAATTGCGTGACGCATACGGCCATCTCGAAATCGGCCGAGAAATATGCCGTAACCGTTTTGCCGGATGCCTGCACGACGGTCTCCGAAATGCTCCACCTCATTGCATTGCATGCCCTCTCCACGCGTACGAGCTTCGTGCATTCGACCGAGGCGATTTGAGAACAGACTCCCAAAGAGGTCCAACGGATTTTGAATCTTCACGTCCCGCAGCCCGCGACATTTCGAGGTTATTGTATGAAAACGCAAGCACGAACGGCCCACCTAGGTGTTTTTCCGCTCGCAATGCTGATGGTACTCATGGTACCGCGACAAGCGCGAGCAACCGAATATCACGTCACTCCCTCCGATGATCTTCCGGCCTTGTTCTGGTCCCTCAATGCCGGCGATACGGTATGGTTCGCCGATGGTGTATATACGCCAGCCATTCAGAATGCGCCCTACAATCATCTGTTGATCGACGCCAAAGTCGGGAGCGCGAATTCATGGACGACGCTGAAACCCGAGCCGGGCGCGCATCCGCGGATCGTGATGTATGCAATGACCGGGCTCACGGTCAAACAAAGCAGCTTCGTGCGCATCGAGGGGCTCGAACTGCAAGGCAATGGCCAGGACGAATGCGAAGGCGGAGTTCAGGTGATCGATTCGCACGACGTGCAAGTCGTCGGCAATTGGGTTCACGACTTTGGAGGTAGCGGGATCGAAGGATTCGACTCGCAACTTCTCGTCGAAGGGAATATCGTTTGGCACAACAACTGGCGCGCGCATTATGGTCCGAGTGGCATCACGGTATACGGCGGCAAGCTGCTTTCGACGGATAATTCGTTTTTCGGCGGGACACTCGGAAACCCGGGGAACAAATACGAACTCATCATTCGCAACAACGTCGTTTACGACAATCGACAGCAAAACAAAACGAGCGGTGGCAACTACGACGGCACGACGAATGACGTGACCGATGGCAATGGAATCATCCTCGACCGGTTCGATGTCGAGGGCAATGTCCTCCATTCGCTCGTCTCCAACAACGTCGTCTTCTACAACGGTGGGCGATGCGTGCACCTGTACCAATCCGACCATACGGACGTCGTACACAACACTTGCTATCAAAACCTCGCCTTCGTCGTCCCCAATGAAGCCGAATTGACGTCTTTCACGAACGACAATCGGTTTGTCGACAATTTGGTCTACGCGACCGAAGGACAACGGGGCAAAAATGGCAATTCGAGTCAATTCATGCGGAATCTTTTTTTCCACGCCTCGATGGTCGACGGTGACAATATCATCGACCAAGACCCGCTTTTCGTCTCTGTGCCCCCAGCAAATCCCATGAACGACGCCGATGACGCCAAACTCGATGCGGTCGGCTACTTCCGCCTTCAGTCGGGCAGTCCCGCCATCGGTGCGGGCATTTCATTCGCGGGTGTCACGACGGATCGGCTGGGAGCGTCACGGCCCAATCCCCCAGCGATCGGCGCGTACGAACCAGCAACGAGCGGCTCTGGTGGTTCGGGCGGAAGCGGAGGTGCCGGCGTCGGCGGAACTGGTGGCGCCGGAAGTGGCAGTGGGGCCATGGGAGGAATGGCGGGAATGGGCGCTGGGGGAGAAAGCTCTGCCGGAAGTGGAGGGAATTCGTCGAGCAAGGATGGTTGTGGGTGTCGGGTTGCGGGAGAGAACGAGTCTCGAGGTTTTCTGGCAATGACTTGGCTGGTCGTCGTCGGTTCAATCGCGCGACGCAGGCGGTCGAAGCAATGAGCTGACGAGTACCTGTGCATTCGAGGGGCGCAGCCAATTTCTGAATCAATCGTGGCCGAACTTCCGGCAATGTTGGTTCAGGCGGCGGACCACTGCGCCCCGTCGGTTTATTGGCAAGTAGACGGCGTTTGTGGGTTGGTCTCGGCACAAGCGTGCCCATTGTGTGGGTCAGCGATTCGAGTGGGAAAGACTTCCTCGAGCAAACAACCCCCGCGGACAATCGCATGACGGCACGACGAGAACAAGAGAATTTCGTGGCCCACGTCCAGTAACGACCGGTTCGCGCCGGGCAGTTTTACGAATTTACTGGATCCCGGGCGCAACTCCTGGCACTCTCGCCCCGCCTCGCATGTCCATCCCCAAAATCCTTTTTCTCGGCGCAAACGGACGCAATACGACGCGACTTCAGCTCGGCGCCGAAGTGCGGGACATTCGCTGCGAACTTGCCGCTACCGGCATGATCGACGTTTTCGACCTCGTCGCCGAACTCGCGGTTCGTCCAAAAGATTTACAAAACCTCTTGTTGGTGCACTCGCCGCATATACTGCAGTTTAGTGGACACGGTATGGAGCCACCGGGGGCCGTGCGCGCGCATGACGCACAGGCCGCGGGTGCGTCGCGGGACTTCACGCCTGTCGGGCCAAACGCATTCGAACCGGCCGCGGGGGGTTTGCTGCTGGAAGATGCGCGAGGTTCGGCTGTGCAACTGCGTCCCGACGTGCTTTTGGCGCTGCTGGCGATTTTGAAGCGCGATATGCCCTTGCGATGTGTCGTGCTCAATGCGTGTTTTACCGCGGAGCAAGCCGCAGCCATTGCCGAGCACGTCGATTGTGTGGTCGGAACGGCGCGGGAAATCAAAGACGATTCGGCCGTCGCGTTCACGACGGCGTTTTACCGGGCCATTGCGCATGGCAAAAGCGTCGGCGATGCGTTTGCCTTGGGTCGCGTGGAGATTGGCTTGCGAGGTTTGTCCGGTGAAGATGTCCCAAGGCTCTTTTGTCGGCGGGGGATTACAGCGGATAACGTGTTCGTGGTCAGAAAATCCACATCGATACGTCCGCCCAAAGATGGCGACAAACCGTTGAATGAAAAGGACGAACACTCGCGTCTGCAGCGCGATCTCGAAAGGCGCCAAGCAGATCTCGAAAAACGTCTGCAAGACCGGCATGGGCTTTGTGCATTGCTCGCCGAAAAACTCGAAACCACAAATACGATGATGACGCTCGTTCGCGCCCTGTTTGACGAACCGGCGTTTCGAGTGGCCACCGTGCTCGCGGATTTGGATGCAGTGCCCCATCTTGCACCGAGTGATCGCGATATCGTGCGCAAATTGCTTTGGGAGGCGTTGCCGCTCGCCATCGATTGGCGGGATGTTTTGTTGATTGCCAAGAAAAACCTCGACGAAGGCCGTTCGTCCGTCGAATTGCCCTTACGCACGGAAACCATGGCCGAAGTCATTCTCGCGGGCGCGGATGGTCGAGCGTGCTGCTTCGTCGATGCCAAACCTTATCCGCAAGGTGCAGCGCGGATTCCCATGCCGGCGGTGATGCATGCGCCGTTTTTCAATATGGAACAACATGCCGTGAATACCTTGGTCAAAGACGTCGTCGATGAAAAATTAGCGGGTCCCCGTTCGTTCCGGGACTATCGCGGTTTGCCCACCCAAACCGAAGACGAAATCGAGGAAGCTCGGGCCCTCGTCAATGAACTGCTCGCGGACTTTTCCCGCAAAGACAATCCCGACAGAATGCCCCATTATTTGCTCTTCGTCGATCACTTGTTCCGCAAAGATTCCAGCGTGGACCTCGAACGCTTGTGGGCTGATTTGTGCCAAGCTTGCGCCGCGAAATTGCCCCATTTGCGCCTATTTCGTCTACAAGGCGGGCCCAAAGAGTTTGGTAAGGAAATCAAGGTCGTTTTACAAATCCAAAAGCCGCTCGGCAAAGGTTAGATTTTAGAAAGACAGACCATGGCTCAAACATTCATCGATGTTTCTCGCGTAGGTGACATTTCGCTGCCGATGATCGGAGGAATGGCCAAATCGGTGCACGTCATCGATAAAAAGTCCATTCTCGCCATCAATGCCGCGCTGGCGACACAACGCCCGCTGCTCGTGCGGGGCGAACCCGGGATTGGCAAGAGTCAACTGGCGCGAGCCGCCGCGGTTTTACTGGGACGAACATTTCTCACGCATGCGGTCGATGCCCGCACGGAGACGCGAGATCTTTTGTGGACGCTCGATGCCGTAGCCCGTTTGGCCACAGCGCAATTGATGAGCGCTTTGCATGACGTACAGCAAAAAGACGTTTTGGATCGGGTGCATGTGCTCAATTTCGTCAAACCAGGGCCGTTGTGGTGGGCTTTCGATTGGCAAGATGCGGAAATTCAGGCGCAACGATCAAATGCGCCGATTCCCTTCACGCCCCCCGAATGGACGGCGGACAAAGGATCGGTCGTTTTGATTGACGAAATCGACAAGGCGGATGCTTCGGTGCCGAATGGACTGCTCGATGCCTTGGGCCATGGGCGATTCGACGTGGAAGGACGCGCGCCCGTGGCCATGAATGCCCATCGCATGCCGCTCGTGATCATGACGACGAACGAAGAACGCGCAATGCCCGATGCATTTTTGCGTAGGTGTATCGTGCTGCATTTGGATTTGCCCAGCGACAAGGGAAAACTCATTGCCGAATTGATGCAGCGAGGTCGGGCGCATTTTGGGAAAAAAGTGGACGCTGTTTTGCTCGAAGCAGCGCAACAATTGGCCAGCGACCGGGAAAAACATCGCCAACAGGACCTCGCGCCGCCGGGACTCGCGGAATACATCGACCTCGTGCGGGCAGTGACCGAGCAACATCCGCATAACGAAGACGCGCAGCTGGAATTGCTCGGCGAGATCAAATCGTTCATGTATGAAAAACATCCGCAGGAGCAGGCGCGGTGAACGCGACGTTTCAACGCACGGGTCGAAGTCGAGCCGATTTGGTGCGGCTTTTCGCAACAGTTTCGCGTGACGAACGCGCGCTTGCGGCAGCAACGCTGGGGTTCGTCCGAGACCACGAACCGGATCCAAAAATCGATTTGTTGGCTGCGGCGGACGCTTCTCCTTTGGTTCCGAAGGACGAACCATTGATTCCCACGCCGGACGAGGCGCCTGCAGTTGCGCCGATTGTGCAAACGCCCTTGTGGCGTTTTGAAGGGATGACGTTCCGTGACGAACCCGGACATTCCGAACCCGCGCGGGAAAACGTGCAAGGTTTGACCGCGGAGGATGTGCAAGGTTCGGGGCAAACGCTGTTTACGACGCCCAAGGCCGCTTCTTTGGCTCCATGGTCGAAACTTTGGCCACGATTACGGCAGGCATTGCATACCACCGTGCCGAGTCGCGAGCCGGATATGCGAAAATGGGTGCATCGCGTTGCGTTAGGGGAAATCGTTTTGCGTGTTCCGCGGCTCGAACGAAAAGCATGGCCGGTGCGTTTGTCGATTTGGATCGATCGGAGTCGGCGGCTATTGCCATTTTGGGCGGATCAAATGGAGGTCATCCGGAATTTGTACAAAGTCTGCGATCGTCGAAATCTGGTGATTCGGTGGCTCGACGCGCGCACGCAAGTATCCGCGCAGATGCGGCGCGGTGATTATTTGGAAGACGTTCGTCCGGACAGTCAAATGTCGGTGCTTTTGCTCAGCGATTTGGGCTGGCTGGCGACGGATGCGGATCGTGTTGCTTGGCGCAATACAGGGCTTCGTTTGCGGCGCCTGGAAAAACGCTTAGCAGCGCTCGTGCCGGTTTGCCCTGCGCGCTGGACGCGAACGCTCGCGCGTGTGTGGAATGCGCACCCGTGGGAGCAAGGGCGACTGCGCAGCGGAACGGGTTTTGCGCGACATACCAAAACGTGGTCCGAGCGGGCCGAGCAACTGCTAAAAGTCGTTTCTCCGGCGGCGTATGTGCAACCGGGTCTTTTGCGGGCATTACGGTTGCTGCTGCCGCCGGACCAAACGGATGCGTCGACGGAAGCGGACGTGTGGAATCACGGGGATGTGCGGTCTGCGGATGCCTCGGGAATGGTGCTGCAATCGGAAGCCGCGGAGAAATGGCGGAATGCTTTTGCGACGTCATGCGATGCGGCCTTGAAGGAACGCGTGAGTGTCGCGATAACGCATTGGCACGAGCGATTGCCGCGGGAGCTTTTGCGGGCGGAGACATTGGTGTGGTTGTCGGTCGCGCCAAACGTGCAGGCACCGGGGAATGTGCAAGATGCGCTGGAATTTGCGGCGCGTCTCGAAGGAAGCGCGATGGCTTCGGGGGACGATCCACGCTGGGCGGATATCGTCCAGCGATATGGTCATGCGCTCTTGGCGGGAATGCCTGAGGCGATTTACAAGCGAATACCGGCATTGCAAACGGTATGGGTGGCGTCGTTTCAGGGAGTGCCTGCGCCAAGCGGTATCGATCCGTCGGAGATTCGGCGCAAAATGGAACAGCCGGGGGAAACTCGGCATTGGTATGTGCGGCAGATTGGCGCGCGGTGGGTGTTTGGCTTGAACGAACGGGGCACGGAATGGCCGTCGTATGTGCCGGGTCCGGGCAGTCCTTTGGCGTGGTTCGAGGCGTCGCGACCGTGGGTGACGGTGGTGCGCGGACAAACGGTGGAGGAGCATCGTTTGGAGCCGGGATTGACGTTATGCTTTGACCTCGACGAACCCGTGGAGTTACGTACGGATCGGTGCACGGTGCGGATGGTGCCGTGGGTGCGAGAATCGTGGACGATGGCTGCGGGGCGGGATCGATTTGGTTTATGGGCGGACGCGAAGATATCGGGGGTGGTGCAGCGATTTCGGTGGATACCGCCGGGCCGGTTTTTGATGGGTTCGCCGGAGAGTGAAGTGGGGAGGTATGACGACGAAGGGCCGCAGCATTGGGTGACGTGGACCGGAGGACGATGGTTTGCGGATACGCCGGTGACGCAGGAGCTGTGGACCAACGTCGTGGGAACCAATCGTAGTTATTGTCCAGATCCTGAACGGCCAGTTGAGCAAGTAACGTGGAACGAATGCAATGATTTCACCCGTAAGATTGAACTTGCAATGATACGTCTTCCCATTGAGGAGGAGTGGGAATTCGCTTGCCGAGGAGGTACGAGCACGGCTACGTGGTGTGGTAACCCCGAAATCCAGGATTCATACAGGGCGACGCTTATTGATTCAATCGCCTGGTACCGCGGGAATAGCCAGCTAAAACACGAGGTTGCGTTTGGTGATATTGGATCGGTACCGCTCGAACCCGATATGCGCGGATTTGGTTCGCAATATGTGGGTCAAAAAATGCCAAACCCCTTCGGCCTGTACGACATGCTCGGCAATGTTTACGAGTGGTGCAGCAATAAGAAAGCCCTGTACTCTGATCACGCTTTAGTTGATCCTGGCGCATGCGAAGCAACGACAAATGAACGGGCTTTACGCGGAGGCTGGTGGGGCAGCAAAGCAAGCAAGATCCGGGCTGCTCGTCGTTTTGGCGGTCGACCCTGGGTATCCGATCCTGGACATGGACTTCGCCTCGTTATCGGCCCTCCACTTGGCGGGGACAAACCATGACGTTGCCCTCCCGTCACCCTCCCAACTTCCCCGACTCCTTCGCCGTGGAATGGGGCCACGACGAATACGGCACCTTTCAATCGTTTGCCGTGGGATCCGTGGTCCAACGAATGCGATGGATTCCACCTGGATCATTTATGATGGGTTCGCCCGAGAACGAGGTGGGGCGATTCATTGACGAGTTTCAGCATCGGGTGGAATTGACCCAGGGCGTTTGGCTGGGCAATACGCCAGTAACGCAAGCATTGTGGGAAGCCGTCATGGGGACGAATCCGAGCCTATTCAAAGATCCCATGTGTCCCGTAGAAACGGTGACCTGGGAAGATTGCCAGACATTTTACCGTCAGCTTAATCAATGTGTCGTGGGACTCGAGGCACGTCTGCCAACGGAAGCGGAGTGGGAATACTCCTGTCGCGCCGGTACGACAACATCGACTTGGATTGGCGACTTGGTACAAGCCGAGGATACACAGAGACTCGAATCCATTGGGTGGTTTGGCGCGAATTCAGGGGGAAGAACCAATCCTGTAGCACAAAAGCCGGCAAACCCATGGGGCCTTTATGATATGTTTGGCAATGTATGGGAATGGTGCTTAGACTGGTATTCGCAATACGACGTGACCACAATCCTAAATCCCGCGGGGCTCTATATGGGCACTCGGCATGTTCTTCGCGGCGGAAGCTGGGATAGTATTACGAGACTCATTCGTTCGGCGAACCGATACGCGTACCGTCCGGGGCGCCGCTTCGCCAACTTTGGCTTCCGCCTCGCCCGCAGTCCCACACGGAGGTAGTATTACCTTGCCAAACCCAATGACGCGCCGCTTGGCGAGGGCTTGATTCCCCGGCGCCGCGGGCTGTTCGAGCCCACGCAGCGGGCGAGTGCGGAGCGGGGTGCCGCGAATGCCGGGAAATCGAGCCTCGCCAAGCACAATCTACGAAATGGCGGAGTCGTGCCAAAGGTTTGACTATGCACGACGCCTGGTTGCGTACGCCGTGACAACGTCTCCATTGGCGTTGAATGCGACTCGGAGCAAGTTCACATTCACCTGTGGGTCTATGGTCAGCACGATCGATTCGTTAACTTCTTCGACCTCGCAAAATGCATCGCCGTCCGGGTTGCAAAGGGCCGCCTCAATTCCACGCGCAACAACCTCCCGGCTATTCCAGTGAAAAGAATCCCTTAGTTCTCGTCTGTGCCTATCCATGATGTGGGTAAGGACAGTGTCGGTCAGTAGCACTTCCGAGTTACCTATGTAATTGTCAAACGTGCGCCGGGCATTGTCAGGCATCGCCGGGAGAACGTCACGGATTAGGATACGCCATAATTCAGCCATATCTCATTTCCCTCGCTTTCTATGGACATTACGACCTTCTCAGGTGACGGATGGTCAGGAGCATGGACGAATAGAACCGCCCAATGCAAAACCCGCCAAACGGGTAGGA
>DAOMZH010000044.1:11698-26900 GCA_035437985.1 Polyangium sp. (in: bacteria)
ACGTTCCGCCGCCCAACCCTCGTTTCGCGGCCTCCACATTGTCCATGGCCACGTGAAGCTGCTGCAGGGCATTCAGCGAAACGCGACTTTCATCGCGGTCCATGTGCATTTCGAGCCCGCAATAAACGCACTTGAATTGGGTATTGAAAAGCAAGTCCTGGATCCGCATTTCCAGGAAACATCCGCATTGCGGGCAAGGCATTCCGGGCGCACGTTGTTGATGCTGGCTATTCGACATGGTCCTCTCCTCCGATGTTGGCAACGTTGTTCGTTCTATTATTTCGTTTCGATGGTGATTTCCGCCGTGGCTTCGGCATGGCCATACCAAAGAAAACGCATAATCGTTTTTCCTGCGCTGGGATTGACCTTTTCGACCGTGAATACCACCTCCCCCCGAACATTGGTTTTTCCGGACGCTGGTGAAATGCTAACCTCGGATTCATCGTCGGATATTGCGAGAATCGTTTCTCCCTCGAGCAGTTGCTCGCCACGTCGCGCGACGATTGTCACGGTGGATGGCGCTGCCGACAAATTCAGCGAGCGCGGGGCAATCAGCTTGTACGGCGTCGATTCGCGCAAAATCCCAGTTTGCAATAAATTGAGCAATTTGCCCACGCCTGCGGGCATATCGGCGCGACGAACCTGGATGGTTGCTTCAATGTGCGCAGACATATTCGTTGTTTCGCGCTTGGCCCTTTTTCCGACGAACACTCCGCGCAAGCGCAACTGATCATCTTTTTTCTTCGAGGCCCACGATTTCTTTTGCTCCAGCGAAGTACCTTCGGGTTCTTCATACCCATGACTCGAAATGCGCACGTTGAACTGATAACGAGCTTCGGTGATTTCGAGGATCGGCAGAGGAATGAGGGACAAAAGGGGCACCCGAATCGTGTGGCTTTGCATTTGCCCGCGTTCATTCGGCGCCTGATAATGAAACGAGATCATGCGCAATTCGCCAAATTCGTCAGGATCGTCCGATTGGGGATTGGTGAACGCGTATTCGCGCAGAATCTTGATATACGAATGCGCAGCGTACGCGTCGGCATCCACGGTCGCGCGAATGGGAGCGCCAATGATCTGCTTTAAATCGAGCTCTTGAGTGAGTGATTCGCGTTTGTCCACGTGCGGCCCCTCATTCCACCGGCACCAACGTTCCCGTTAGTTCATCACGCAATTCTGCATCCCCCTCGTAACTCGCAACCCATTTGTATTCGCGCATTTTCGTTTTGATCTTGAACGTGCCTCGAATTTGCTCGGGAGAACCGGAAAGCTCGGTCGAAACGAGTAGCGACAGCCCATGTCTTCGGCCGCGACGCTTGGTTTCGCGGGCCAATGCCTCGACCGCTTCGTCGATGCGCTTGGCAATGCGTTTGTCGAGAGACTCGACGTCCGGTTTCACGCCGACCGTGTAGTTCCGGGTGTGTTTAATGATCTCACGGGCGTGCTCGTTTTCCGACAAAATATCAACGATCCATGCTGCAGCGTCTTCCTTGAACGTGTCGACATTCAGCGGATGACCTTCCTGGGCAATCCGCTCGCGAACGAAATCACCTACGCGGCGAATCAACAAAACGCGCAGCGAGTCGAGTTGTTCCTGATTTGCCACCTCCTTCCGCAGCGTCGAGATAACCTCCCCCGAATGCCCCTCCTTTGGCACCAAATCGCCTATCCATGCTAAGAAATCCTCAATGATGGATTTAGCGAACGTGCGCGCGACGTTCGTCACCGCATCAAGCGCATCGGTTCGGCTCATATCTGCCGTTGGTGGGGTTTCTTTGATGCCCATCACGCCTACCTCGAACGCCACTTCTAATTCCTGAATTGCGCCATTGGGCATGGGTAAACATTGCAAGAGCGGATCGGCATTGTATTGTTGGGCCAGCACTTGCGCGGTATATTGATTCGAAAGGTGCTGGGCATGAGCAATATCGCGCAACAAGGCTCCCAGCAAACGCCCCAAAGGAATTTCCGAAGTGCGATGGATCGTCGTGTCTTTTGCCATAATCTCGACTTCCGTTGTTCACATCGAATTCAGATCGCAATGAGTGGCCGGGGTCGAATGAAACGTCATCGCCCCGGCCTGGGGAGACACGAAATGGCTCAGTTACGGGGAAGGAACAATCAATTGGACCTTTACCTTAGCCGTATCATTGCCGTCCGTAATCGTGAATTCGACCGACGCTGTCTCGCCGCCCGTTGTGGTGGCACCCTTCTTGACGTTGAACGTTGCTTCGCCGTTCGTCACGGTTGCTGGTGTGTTGAGCGTGCTCGCTTCAACAGCGTTGTTGCCCGATACGATTGCTGCACTCACTTTTCCACTGGCCAGATCCTTACCGTCCCGTTTGACCGAAAGCTTGACCGCAACGGCATTAGTAGCATTGCCATCCAGGGTCACCTTACCATTATTGGGCGCAATGATTTGCAGACCAGTATTGGGCACTGGAGGCAGCTTCGGCTTGGGTACGATTGTTACGTATCCTACCGCATCTACCTGCCTGACCGGCGGCGGCTTCGCATCGGGACCTTGCGGCGGATTTTGAATATTGGCCACCGCACTGATTGTGATGCGCACGTTTTCCGTATAGTCGTCCGTCGACGGCACGGTGACTTGGAGCGTCACGCCGCCACCTGCGTCGGTCTTTTGCGCCCCACCGGTGAAAGGCTTGGGGCTGCCGTCGGCGCCAATGACCGCCACCGTTACTTTGTCGGCTTTGCCTTTGTTGATGCTGAAGTTCACGTCTTGGTTGGCGAGCAATTCGCCATGTCCGCTTTTCACGACAAACCGAATGGTGCTCGACTCATCCGCACCCACCCGCTGCAATAGCTGCGATGCCTTGGGCGTTGGTTCGAGCGACCCACCAGGTTTCGCTTCGGTAATGGAGCCTTGCAGAATGTTCAGCACCGCGCCGAGGCCCGCGGGCATGCTCGATTGACTCGCCGCCACGTGCACATTCATCGTGTATTCGACCGAATACCGAGAATCCTGGGACGACTTCGAATCCTTTTTGCTCGAGTAATTGGCGTGGAAGTCGACATTGGCGCTGAAGGGTCCCCAGCCGACTTTGGCTGTGCCGCCGCCGCCGCCCTCGGTGGTTTCCGCAGTCGTCTGTTCCGATACGCTCGAAGCAGACGCTGAGATATTGGCCATGAAGTCAATCGTGATTTTATCGACCGCGATGTACGGAATGGGCACGATCGTGAGCAACGGGACGACGAGATTGACCGTCTCGCCACCTCTTTGATACATGAACGTGACGTTGACGGCCTTTTTTTCGCCGGTTTTGGGATCGTCCCAAAGCCCGACTTCTTTGATGAATTCCCACGTCGTTTTCGCGGCCAATGCTTGGGCACTGATCGCTGCTTTGAGCGGCCCGCCAATCAAGGATTCGAACGGGAGCGCTTGTAATGCGGTTGTTGTAACTTGTTGAGGTGTCGTATCCAAAGCCATGAGTCATCCTCCGTAGCTACGCCCTAACCATGCAGTGCATATGCGTCGCAAAACGTGGCTCACCCAGCCCGATGCCTTTAATTCCTCGATCAAATGAAAACACTACCCCATGCAGGAAATACCAATGAAGTACCCCGAGCACGTCGACCTGCATTTCATTCATCGCGGATGCCAAAGAACATCCGCCCGTCTGCCGCCATGTCCCGTCAGCTTTTGCACCACACAGGACGAAAGGGCACTATCCCGCTGTAGATCATGCAGGTCAATAGCGTAAATCTTTTTGCACGGCCAGAAAATGTCCTATGGCAATGGCGCGTATACCGCCGATTACAAGAAATAACTCGAAGTTTGATCTGCATGAATCGAAAATGATTGCCTTCTCGACACGCGTATCGTCGTCATGAAGTACTCCGCACGCTTGTCCCTCTTGTTTTCATTCCCAGAAAGCTGTTAGCCTCGACCATTTTGTTGCCACCATGCTTTACGACGAGTTCATGATCGCGCCGAGGGGCTCCGGACACCTCGTCTCACGATGTCCGACGCGATGTTGCGCCACGGACAAACCCACGCCAGCTAGCCTGATTCTAGGCATTTCGTCGCCAAGTCTGTCGAGGAATGTTCCGGCTCCACACGCGCGATTCGTCATGACGACAGGAAAAACCGCAAGAGCAACGGGAGAACAGATGTCGACGTTCGCCAGGAATGCGTCGACCGCTTGCTCGACCGTGACTCTTGGCGTTATCCTCCCAAAAGCTCGTCTACCCAAATATTACGTTACGTACACGAGCAATTGCACCATCCGACGACGAAAACTATGCGGACGAAACATTCGATCTCATTTGGAATAGATTGCCGAAACGCCTGCGCTCGTCATTCCTATCGGTCATTTTCTTGCCCGTAACCTCAACCTCCGCGCATAACCCACGACCCCCGCCACGAGCGTCGTGCCAAACAGGAAAGGCAAAAGGCCCCATAACAGCAAGCGCCGAGCCAACGTTTGGTTTGGCGCAGCCGCTGCCTCGCGCGGAGTTTCCACAATCGCCACGAATCCCGTATTGCCAATCGGCGCAAAACCCGCGAGCCACGGACCGGAACGGGTTTTTCCTGATTCGTCCTCGCAAGGTCCGTCCATGACCGGATCACAAAAATCTTCCTTCGATACCACATCCGTTGGCTCGGGCAAAAGCAGCTGCTCCAATCCCCGGTTTGGATTGCTCCTGTCCGCCAGCGTAATGGCCGCAAGAACGGCGGAATTGCTTTTCAAGGTTCGCGTCAGCCCACCGGCGAGCGAATCGTGCACGAGAATGATATGGTCCTCGGGCAATGGTTTGTCTTTCGTTTCGCGGTCGTTGTCGCGAGGTGCGACGACCATGGCAATATGCCGCCTGTCGCTCGGATCATTGAGGTCCAGCGTGCCCAGTGTCGTTCCGGTATCGGTCATCGCCACCATCACCCCAATGGGCTCGTTCTTTTCGTCATAAATCGGCGCCGAAATGGCAAATCGCTGGGTTTTGCTCGCTTCGGAGAGAATCGTCCGCGAAATATACGCGGAATGCGACCGCGCTTCGGCCAGCTTCCAGGCCCCTTTGAAATAGTCGCGCCAACGATAATCTCGCCCCAGGTAATCGATCGTGTGTTCAGGCGGCGGCCAACGAGCCCGCGCTTGCCCCTCCACGCCCACGATGAAAAAACTGCCAAATGCAACCCGTCCGCGCGTCGTGCCATGTCGATTGACGAGGTCAACGCAATATTGCTCCATGGCATCGCCCGTGTGAATTTCGTTTTTGCGGAGCGCATCAAATAGCTTGGGCGGGAAATCCCGCGCCGCATTGGCCACGACATCGTGATAATTGTTCAATTTGAAGAGCACCGTGCCTGCAACCCAACGCGCCGCATATTCATTGGCCCGCAGCACTTCTTCCCGGCGATCTTTTTCTTGCGCCGCGGCCCCCGAAAATACCGCGACAGTCGCCACCACCAGCAAAAGCACGCATTCGACGAGCAGCGCCGCCGTCAAGGGCCGACGTTTGCACCACCGCCAGGCTCGTTCTACCTTATTGACCGGATAGATTGGTTCTTCCTCGAGATAACGCTGAATCTCATGCTCCAGCTCTTCGGCCGATTGATACCGATTTTCCGGATGTTTTTCCAAGCAACGCAAACAGAGCGTCGCCATATCCAAATCGATGTGCGGATCGATCATGCGCGGATCCGGAGGCGGGCGATGCAAAACTTGTTGAATGATGTCGTGCGCATCTTCGCCATCGAAAGGCACTGCGCCCGTCAAGAGTTCATATAGAATCACTCCGAGGCTATACACATCGGATGCTGTGGTGAGCGATTCACCTCGCGCCTGGTCTGGCGACATATAACAAGGCGTCCCCACCCCGCCTGGATATGTGTGCACCCCGCTATGACGATCGAGACGCTTGGCCAAACCAAAATCAGCTACATGCGGTTCGCCCCGTTCATCGAGCAATATGTTGCCCGGCTTCAGATCCCGATGCAAAATACCACGTTTGTGTCCGTAGTCCACGGCTTTCGCGATAATGGCGACAAACTCGGCCACTGCCCGCGAATCACCGCGATACCGATCGATCTGGTCCGCCAGGCTTCCCCCGCTCATCCATTTCATCGTGAAGTAATGACAGCCATTCTCTTCCCCAAAGTAATAGATGGGTACGATGTTCGGATTATCCAGATCGCTCGCAGACTTTGCTTCGTCCTGAAATCGATAGATCTCCGCGTCGCTTGCCAATTCTCCGCTAGCAATCATCTTGAGCGCTTCAATGCGATCCGTTCGAACATTCCGCGCCTTGTAAACCACACCCATTCCCCGGTGCGGAATACGTTCGAGCAGTTCGTACTCGCCAATCCGCTTGGTTTCCTGGGGTGCTTCGAGCGCCTGCGCGAAAAGACACCTCGGGCAAAGGCCCATGGGCGCGTCGGCCGGAATTTCTACTGCGCAATGCGGACAAACCTGCCCGCTTTCTTCATTTGCTTTGGAGGCCAGAATAGAGATATCGTAATTCATCTTCAATCTCGTTCTCGTGGCTCACGGTCTCCGCAATTTCGGCGCGAATTTGCTCTTGGAATCGACTACGGCACCGAAACACCGCGACGTTGAACGTCTCCTCGCGCATGTTGAGCTCCCCAGCAATCGCCCGATGCCTTTCGACTCCCACATCGACGAGCAATGGTTTGATCTTTTGGAACAGCAACCCTTCGCCGCGTTTTACATAGCTTTTCTCGAGTCTCTCGAGAGCTTGGGCGAGAAGAATCATGGCCCAGCGGCGTTCGTAAACTCGTTCGGGCGTGGTATCATGGCCAATTTGCACGGGACAACGCCCTTCGACTTCCGAAGTATCGATCGAAATGATCTCCGTGCCCGGATCCCGCTTTTTGCGCCGAGCCCTTTCCAGGTCATTAGCGAGATAACTTTTCACCGCCGTGAGCAGCCAACTCCGGAATTTGCCCCGCGCTGGATCCGCCGCGGCGACGTCGTTTTTCTCGAGCAACCTGGTCGTGAAAAACCCCTGAGTCAAATCACGAGCTTCGTCAGGACGTCGTCCCATGGCCCGAATGAATTCGTACACGGGCGTCCAATACGTCGTGCATAACTCGGAAAGCGCCTTCTTGCGCGCATCCGGGGCATCTTGCCCCGCGAGAATCACCATGCTCCAACGCGTCGTGGGCAGCTTCCCCGCACCTCGATAACCAAACATTTTCCTGGGAGCCATCGTTCGTACGCCGTCCTTCAATTCGCTTACTGAAGCAAGGGTCGGCGAATGTTACACCAAGTCGAACGATTTTTCGCGCCAATTATTTGGTTCGTGGGCCCTCATTTCGCCTTTTTGTCCGCCTCGGCAATCAAGGCGTCGAGCGCTTCTTTGTACCGCTTTTGAGCCGCGGTAATTCGCTCGCCCATTTTTTGCTCGGTCTGGCGGGCCTGAGATACCGCTCCATCGAGCTGCGCCTGCGCCCGCGAAGCGCGATCGACTCGCGCGTCGATTTCAATTTTATCGGCTTCTTTGCTGGCCTTTTTTCCCATTGCTTGTTCTTCGGCAATGTAATCGCCGAGCGTCTTTTTGACCGGCCCGGATTCTTCGATGAGCGCGTGAAGCGCGACTTTCTCTTTGACCAGCGCAATAAACACGAGATAACTGGCCCGACTGATTTGATCGGCGAGCACTTCGAGCGCCGCTGCATCTTCTTTGCTCAGCTCGTGCCGATGACGCTCGATCAAGACATGCGCGGCATTTCGCTCACGCAGACGCTTGTCGAGGCGCTTGGAAACCAAATCGGCAAGCGAACGCGACACGGTGCCAGACAGATCCGCTTCGGCGCCTTTTTGCTTGCACGCATAACTCGCCCATCCGCCGACTTTCTTGGCAATATCGTCTTGCTCGGCTGAAAAAAACATTCGCGCTTTATCGACGTCTTCGCTGCGATCCACATACGCGCGACTACGCCCCGCGTCATTCGCGCTGCGATACACATCCGCAACGATTTTCCAATTCGGCGCCTTGAGATCCTTGGCGTATACGAAAAAACCCGTGGCGAGTGTTTGGGCGTCTTCTTCGTCGCGATTGAAATCTTTCGCTACTTGTTCGAGCGCGGTCGGGTAATCCTGAGCATACCCAGGCTGCGTGGCGGACGAAGCCACTTCAGGCTCGGGCTTGGGAGCACCAGCGCAGCCGAGAGGCACCAGCAACAGCAGAAACGGGCCCAGAGCCAAACGTCGCATGCAGAAGCAGAAATGCCTGTACATCATTTCCATTCTTCTTCGGAATTTCAACGGGCGTCAAGCCCCATGAAGGATCTACGCAATTTTTGGAACGGTCAGCGAAACTTCGTCCAAGATGGAATGACGCTGAGCGAAAGTGGGCGGTCCGAACGACGCTGGTTGCTGGCGCGACGGAGGACATCGACCATCTTCAATATCCGAAATCTCGATTTTTCTTTTTCGTCGAATCGGTTGTTTTGGTGCGGATTGGTTTTCCCGCGGGTGCCGTTGGTGCCGCTGACGATTTCGTCATTGCCGAGGAGGCTGCGGGGGCTGTCGTCGAGTTTGTCGCAATCGGCGCGGGCGCAGTCGCCGCCAAGGCCAATGAGCCCTCGGGCGTCGCGCTCGCACTGCCTTGTGCCGGGTCCTCGGATGGCGACGAGGTAATCCAAAGAGTGGCCACGAGGCCCAAAGCGAGCGTCGTCACGATAGCGACGGTAATCGCCACGAAAGAAGCTTTGCGCGACGGCGCGTGCAACATCGTTGGCGGTTCATTCCAGGGCTCCACCGTTATCGATACGCTGGATGGCGGCTGTGGATTTTCCATTGCCGGTGGAGCCATCATCATGGGCGGATTCGTGATTGCGGGCGGATTCTCGCTCGGCAGTGGAGTTGCACTTGCTGGTGGATTCGTCACGGCTGGCGACGGTTGGCGCACGAGCGTAGGCAGATCCGCGCTATCGAGCGTGGTAGCGGTGGTCGCAATGGATGCCGAAAATCGAGTCGATGGTTCGGGGCGGGGAACGAATTTTTTGACGATGGCCGTATAAGCCTGGGCCATTTCTTTCATCGACGAAAAACGATCGGCGGGGTCCTTGGCGAGGGCGCGGTCGAAAAACGCGTCAATCTCCGCAGGCAACCCAGGTATGTAGCTTGTGGCATTCAAATGCGGTTCGGAGCAAATTTGCATGATGATTTTGCCGAACCCTGTCGCATTGAATGGGCGTTTTCCCGTGAGCATACGATAAAGAATCACGGCCCAAGACCACACGTCGGAACGATGATCCACATCGCCTTGCCCACGCGCTTGTTCGGGGCTCATGTAATGCAATGTGCCGATGACCGCGCCGCCCTCGGTCGATTCACGATTGCTCAAGCTCGAGCCGGCCAAAGACTTCACAATGCCGAAATCGAGAATCTTGGGGATTTCTTCGTCGCCTTCGCGCGCCAAAAAAATGTTGTCGGGTTTGAGATCTCGATGCACCAAATGGGCTTCATGTGCACGTTCGAGCGCCCTCGCCACGGGCACCATGATTCGTTCCGCTTCGATGAGCGAGACGTATCCGACGCGTTTGATCCGCGCGCCGAGGTTTTCCCCTTCGAGCAATTCCATGACGATATAGGGAGTCTCTTGATCGACCCCATAATCGAGAATCCTCACGATATTCGAGGATTTGATTTTGGCTGCCGTCCGCGCTTCCCGCCGAAATCGACTCATCGATTGATCGGTTGTGGTGCTCATGAACTTCACGGCAACCGCAATGTCGAGCCCGAGGTGTTTGCCGACCCAAACCGAACCCATGCCCCCGCGCGCCAAAAGTCGCTCGAGCTGCACTTTGCCAGCCACGACGACCCCTGGGGCGGGTTTGAAATTGGGCGAAAAAGGTTCCTCGGTGCTCATCGGAAATCAGGGCCACATGACGGCGACGGGGGTGGAACGATTCACGGTGCTGTCATCGCCGAGTTGCCCCAAATCGTTGCGACCCCAGCAACGAATTGCGCCTCTCTCGAGGAGGGCGCAGGTGAATTGCGTACCGAGAGCGACTTGTTCTACGGGTTCAATGTTGACTTGCGTCGGAGTGTTTACCGGAGTTGTCATACTTCCATTCCCCACTTGTCCGAGATCATTGAGTCCAAGACAAACCAGTTTCCCCCCGCTCTCGATGAAGCACGAATGCCCGCCGTTGATATCGGGCACTGCTGTCGTGCCGGATGCGCCCAAGGTGAGCGGCAGAGGTTTAATGGCCGCGACGTTCTGCACTGCCAGCGGCGTCGTGGTCGACGTCGGTACGGCTGCGCCAAACTGTTTGTCGGAATTATCGCCCCAGCAAAATACTTGTGCGCCCGTCAGTCCGCAGGTGAAATCTTGTCCCGCTACCAATTCGCTCACCCCGGCAATCGTCGACAATTTTCGCGGTTTGAGCTGATCGCTGCCCACAGCGAAGCCCACTTGACCCCGTTCATCATAACCCCAGCACGCCACCTCGCCGGATGTCAATCGCGCACACGAGTGCACCGTCCCGAGCACCAATTGCTCCGCGCCTATCGGATTGGGGAGATTCAACCCGACGACGGATTGTGGCGTCTTATAATAATTATCCGTCGCCGAACCGGTACCGCTCTGACCATGACCATTCGAGCCCCAACATTGGACATGCTTATTCGACGTGATTGCACACGTGTGCCGCCCGCCAGCGACGACACGCAATGCAGTAATGCCCGGGGCAAACGCAATATCGACGGGCTGAGGCGAGTTGGTCATGGAATTGTTGCCCAATTGGCCATTTTCATTGCGCCCCCAACATGCAAACTTCGTTATGCCCCCCGTTTTATAACCAGCGCACGTATGACCACCAAATGGCGGCGTCGCGGTCGTATTGCTGGACGTGGAGACCGAGACGACATTGGTCAGATTCACGGGCATCGTTGGTTTGCTCTGTTGCGTCATCACGCCGCCAAAACCCAATTCGCCAAAATTATTTCCGCCCCAGCAATACAATTTCCCATCGTTCGGCATGGCTTCCACGACGGCGCACGCGTGGGCCGTGCCCGTGGCTACTTGGACGATTTTGGCGCAAATGCCCGACAAACAGAATTCACTGCTGCAGTCCTCGTTAGCCATGCATTTCGATCCGGCAGGACACGTCCCACACGTTCCTCCGCAATCGGTGGCAATTTCATCGCCATTTTGCACGCCGTCCATACACGTCGGCACTTGGCACACGTTCGTCGTACAAACCTGGCTCGTGCAATCTGGGCCAATGAGACACTTCAATCCATCAGCGCACGCGGCGCACGTTCCCCCACCGCAATCGACATCCGTTTCATTGGCGTTTTGCTGGCTGTCCATGCAATTCGGCAAGGCACAAGTATTCATGGTGCAGGTTTTGCTCTCACAATCGGAGCCCATCATGCAATCTTTGCCCGTGACGCACGGTGGGCAATCGGTACCGCCACAATCGATATCCGATTCTTGCCCGTCTTTCATTTGATTGTTGCACGTTTTCAACACGCAATGATTCATCAAACAAATGCGCTCGGCAACTTTGCAATCCGTGTCGAAAGCACATTCGACACACGTACCTTTTCCATCACAAACCATCTGCCCCGTGGCACATGACGTGCCTGCCGCTGCTGGTTCGTTCGTCGGTTCGCCCATGACGGTGCAGGCATCGATGGTGCATTCTTTCCCGTCATCGAAAACATCGGATTCATCCACGATGCCATCGACGCGATTGCCCGCTCCGTCGCATTGATTAATTTTGCAATCACCCCCGACTTGCGCGAGCACTGCCGTACCCTTGGGCTCGAACACCGACGAACAGGCATTGGACATGCATTGCTGCTTGCCGCATTCAGTCGTCGTTCCGGGACAATCATTGTCGGTCAAGCACGGTGCTTTGGCCACGACGTCGAGAAGTGGATCCGTCGTGAAACCATCGATACCATTGATGAGATGACAAGCTGGCGCGATCGCACAGACCAGGAACGCGGCCGTCCCCGCGACCAGAAAAAATGACGTTCGCGAACGATTTCTAGATTGCATCAAAATTGCCCTCGAACTCCAGCGCCGCCTAGTCCCACGAACGGTTCCATTTGAAATGCCGCATTTTGCGCCGATGGCTTGCTGGGAATCAAAAGCACGATCCCCGTGACCAACGCTACCCCACCCACGATGAACATGCTCGTCGAGATATCGGAAAACCGCCGTGTTTCCACGATCAATCCTTCGTACTTCGTCGGACAACGGTATTGATTGTTGGTCCCGACAATGCATTTTCCTTCGAGTTCGTCCACGCGCGACATGGACAAGAGCCCCGTGACCGTTCCGGCCGTGCTTGCCGCGACCCCTACGCCCAACGTCACTAGTGCTGGGCCCAGAAATCGTCTCGACGTCGAACTTTGGCTCGATGGCTCGATATTCGAATCCGGAGTACGGCGCGCATTACCGACTTCCAGTTGCACCGGCACTTTGGTCACGCCTCCGCGATCGGCCAAATCGACCGTGACTTCCACCGGCTTGAAACCATCGGATTCGACGCGCACGGTGTGTTTGCCCGGGTCGAGGCGGGTGGCCACTCCACTTCGAAGTGCAATGGGGTGTCCATCCACACTCGCTTTTGCGTCTTCGATCGATGCTCCAGTGACGTCGATGAGAATCGAGGGCACGCGAGACAAGAGGCTCCGTTCTTTTTTCGCCCCGAGCTCGCGCGCTTTACGAAATGCAGCCGGAGCGCTGGGCGAAAGTGGTTCGGCAGCGAGCCGTTCGTACATGTCCAAAGCTTTTACGAGCTGCCCCAAACCCTCGAGAGCTTCGGCAACCATCAAGATGTGCGGGGGGGCATGATAAAGTTGCTCGGCACGTTCGGCTTTTTCGAGGGCGGCGTCGTAGCGTTGAGCTTCGAGATCGTCGGCTGCGCCATTGGCCAGCTCTCGTGCTTCGGCGAGTTGATTCGGCTCAGCAGCCACCGCCCGTGCGGCACACGAGTTCCATGCGACGACGAGCGCAAGCGCAACGGGCATACTCCGACGCAACATGGGCCGCATGCTGCCATGACGACACGCCGGCTGTCTAGCAAAACCTTCCAGGAGGTGACAAAGTGTTTGGCATGACTCGAGGCTGATCGCGGCGCGTCTGTTCAGCACCTCGAATGCCGCACAGCGCGACGCGGTCGCCGCCGGCCCATTTACCGATTTACGTAGGACGATTACGTATGGGCGGCGAACATGCCCCAGGCGATTGGCGAAGAAATTACCGATACATGATGTGTGGAGATCGGACTCCCTGGCAATTACACATGTGTCTGTTCGTTTCAAGGCTTGCGAACACGAAAAAAATCCGGTGACAAACCTTTTGGTATGCTAAGGTCGCTCTCGATGCGTCACTTCAGCTCCTACGGCCCGGTCGATGCGGACATCCACTTCGCGGTCGAGCGTCGAGATCTCGTCGCGGATTGTGTTCAGCAACTCGTGGGCGAACGACTGGACAAGGGTGGGCATTATTTCACGATTTGGGGACCGCGGCAAACGGGCAAGACGTGGATCATGCGTCAAGCCATCAAAGCGATTCGGGAGAAGTACGGCGACAAGTTTGCGATTGGCGCACTGTCAATGCAGGGACGGCTCGAGTCGACCGACGGCGAAGAGGTGTTTTTTCGCAGTGTACCTGGGCTATTTCGCGAGGGATTTGCCGTCAAGCCCGCTGCGCCCAAAAACTGGGACGAATGGCTGACTCTTTTTGCTCGCGAAGGCGGCTTATTTGACAAGCCGCTGATTCTACTCATCGACGAATTCGATTCATTGCCGCCAAAGATCATCGATCGACTCGTGAGCATCTTTCGCTCGATATACCTCGCCCCCGACGCGTATGTCTTGCACGGTCTTGCGCTCGTGGGCGTGCGCGCCGTTCTGGGCGTGGACAGTCTGCGCGGCTCGCCTTTTAATGTGCAACGTTCGATGCAAATACCCAATCTCACGGGCGATGAAGTCACGGAGCTCTTTCGGCAATACCAATCCGAGAGTGGTCAGGTCGTCGAGCCAGAGGTGGTTTCGAGCGTGTATGAATCGACGCGAGGGCAACCGGGGCTCGTGAGCTGGTTCGGCGAATTGCTCACGGCAAAGTACAATCCGGGCCAGGACAAGGCGATTACGATGAGCGTGTGGCGCCGTGTTTACGGACGTGCATTGGCGGCCGAATTCAACAACACGGTCCTCAATCTCATCAAGAAAGCGCGGGGCGAATATCGTCTCTATGTCCTGAAGCTGTTCACCGACCCCAATGTGCCATTTTCAATGGATAAAGATTGGTGCAATTTCCTGTTCACCAATGGCCTCATCGACGAAGCCGTCATCGAGGATCCGCGACAACCCGAGGAGGAGATTTCGGTTTGTCGATTTTCCTCGCCCTTCGTGCAACGACGGCTTTATGCGGCGCTCACGGACGACATGTTTGGGGACAAGGGGCCTTTGCCAGCCATTCCGGTGGGCGATACCTTGGAGGATGTATTCGTGGCGGATGGCTTGTGCATTCCTCCGTTGCTCCAGCGATACCGCGATTATCTGAAACGTTTGAAGGAAAAAGGAATCGACCCTTGGATCGGGCAACCGCGGCGGCAGGACTTGCATTACACGGAAGCCGTGGGGCATTTTCATCTTTATGCCTGGCTACAGAATGCCCTGACGGGGCGCGTTGCGATTAGCCCCGAATTTCCTACGGGCAATGGTAAGGTGGATCTGCTTCTGCACAGCAAGTGGGGCCTAGGGTTGATCGAAGTGAAAAGCTTCACGCAAATGTGGGATCTGCAAACCTATTGCAAGCAAGCCGCCGTTTATGCCAAAAAGCTGGGCCTATCTGCAGCCACCGTGGCGGTCTTCGCGCCGGTGGACGACGATGCGGTATTGGCCAAGTTGTCCAGCGAAACCGATGTGGATGGCGTACGCGTGACGATCGTCGCATTGGGGTGGGTTTAGCACGACGAACGCCGATACATCAACAAACCGCTAACTCCAGCGCCCGAGCGCGCGAATCTTCCGCGTCGGGATGCTCGATGCGCGCCCGAATTGCAGCAGCTTGTTCGAATCGCTGACGAGCTTGGTCGCGCTGCCCCAAATCACGGTGCGCCAAACCGAGCAAATGCAGCGCGTCCGCCTCGCCCCATGCATAACCGCATTCGGGGTCGGTGGAGCGATCGAGGGCGAGTTTGGCATGGCGCAACGATTCCGAAGGGCGATTCAAGGCGAGGCACGAA
>DAOMZH010000045.1:0-26743 GCA_035437985.1 Polyangium sp. (in: bacteria)
GCGAGCGGTACGGTGTCCAAAGGCAATGAGCCGGCCAAGTCCGACGATGCATCGGCCAACGTCGATACGCGAGGCAAAAACAAAGTTACGCCCCGAAAAACATTTCGCGCTACGCCCGATTCGAAGAACGGTTCGAGTTGGTCCCGACGACCTGCAATGATTCCCGCAATGAACAAGAGCACCCCCGTTGCTGCAGAAATGGCGGCACTCCGAACGAGCACGGCAATGGCCAACATGGCTCCATAAAGGGCCGAGAACGTGACGCTCGCCAAAAGCGCCGCAATCACTGGACGAATGGTATACACGCCCGTTTTCACGCCCAGAATCAACGTCAGTCCCCCGGCGCCATAAAGAGCACCCAAGACCGATAGGCCCATGACGCCCAGGAACGTGCCCGCCAAAAGCTCCCAGCGGCGCAAGGGCAAAGCCAGCAAATGCTCGATACGTCCCGGCGCCAGCAAGCTCGGTCCAAAATCGGCGCAAGCCACGATTCCGAAGACCAAACCTCCATAAAAAATCATGTAGGCTGTGCCCTGAAAAACTGGACGTAGCGCCATGTCTGCGGAGCGAATGTCGGTTCGAAGCGTCTTGCCAAATAGTTTTGTTGCCGCAAGGGCTCCATCGACCACATCGAGCCGCAAGGCAAACGCCAAAATGCCAAGCACTGCCGTAATGCCCAGCGCGAGCGCCAAAAACCATTTTCGCGAAGCTGCCTCGCGTAACAAATCCATTGCGACAGCGAAGATCTTCACGTGTTTTCTCCCGCTCCGTTGGCTTTCGGTGTCGAATGCAATGCATCCGCGAGAACTTCTTCCAGATTACGCACGTCGCGCCGTAGCTCGATCAAGCACGCGCCCGCCTCGCGCGTGCGATCCAAGGTCGCATTGAGCATCGCTGGATCGGCTGCTTCGCACAGAAAAACGCCTTCGGTTTCGCCGGGTCGTAATCCGATTCCCACCAAAGCTCGGGCGTCGAATCCGGGGGCAAACCGCATTCGATAACGTGATTCACTTCCGCACAATGCTTCGAGCGAACCTTCGCGGACCAATCGGCCCGACGACAAGATGCCAATCCGATCGCAAACGCGTTCGGTTTCGCTGAGCAAATGCGAATTGAGAAATAGCGTGGCTCCGCGGGAGCGCTCTTCGCCCAATATGCGTCGAATCTCGGCCCTACCTAGCGGATCCACGCCATCGGTGGGTTCGTCCAAAATGAGCAAGTCGGGGTTTCCGAGTAACGCAGCGGCGAGTCCCAGTCTTTGGCGCATTCCCTTGGAAAAACCACCAATACGCCGTCCTGCATCGGAACCAAGGCCCACGCGTTCCAATTGCCGCGTTGCAAGATCCTCGCGACTGCCCAATCCTTTCATTCGCGCCACGCTCAGCAAAAATTGTACGGGCGTGAAAGAATGCGGGAGGTGCAAACGTTCAGGCAAATAACCCACGCGAGCGCGCGCTGCCGGTTCGTCCGGATTTTGGCCGAGAATGCGCACTTCGCCGGACGTCGGGCGGACAATGCCGAGCAGCGTCTTGATGAACGTGGTTTTTCCAGCGCCATTGAGACCAATGAGTCCAAACGCCGCGCCCATGGGAACCTCCAAGTCGAGTCCCCGCAGAGCCTCGATGCCGCCTGTGCGTCGAAAGAGCCCCCGATATGATTTCCTTAGTTCTTTCGATTCGATTGCCAGCATCTCGAATGTTTCCGCCCCGAGCAGCCTGCGGACGCAGGCGCCCCATGGTAGCACTTGGTGGCGATCGCACCACGCCACGTTCGCGGATGTTTCCTAAACTTTTTTCGTCACCTTTTTCTTCCCGGCACCGTACAGAGGTTCGAGCTATCGACGATGAGTTTTCTCTGGCCCAGCCGAGATGATCGGCAACGTGACTTGCTCGAAGCCGCTTTGCACGGCAAGCGAGATGCTTTTCGCACGCTGTATCGCGAGCTTTATGGGCCAGTCACGAGTTTCGTGGGACGGCGAATCGGTCATCCGCAAGATACCGAAGACGTCGTAGCCATCGTTTTCCAAAAATTTCTCGAACGTTTGTCCGATTATGACGCGAAACGAGGTACGGTGAGGATGTTTGTCCTGGCCATGGCTCGTTCGTCGGTCATTGATTGGTTGCGTAATGTTCGGGAAGACGTACCCGTGGACGAACTCGCGGGTTCCATCGCGGACGAAGGCGAATCGCCGCTCGACGCGGTGGTGCGTGGAGAACGAAGCGCAATCGTGCGGGGCGCTCTGCTCGAAATATCAGCATCGTCGCGAGAAGTGCTGGTGCTCCGATATGGAGATGGTTTGTCGCACGCGGAGATTGCGCAATTGTTGGGATTGCGGGTCGACGCGGTAAAACAGCGAGCTTCGCGGGCATTACGCGAGCTCGAGGGGCAATTGAAAAAAGTGTCGTCGCAAAAAGGCGAAATGGATTTGGTGGACGCGGAAACGGAGGCCATGACCAATGCTCGACTTTGAACTACGCAGGTCGCTTGGGCGAACCTTAGAGCCTTCCACGAAACCCCGTCCCGAGCATCGAGCAGCGCTCGAACAAAAGCTGCTCGCGGAATTCGAAAAGCGTCATCCTCGGGAAGAGAGTTACAAGATGAAAAAGTTTGGAATGCGCAAAATGCTGCTGGTTGCTGCGGCAGCGATGATGTTGGGCATTGCCGCGTGCGCGGCACCGGCCGATATCGAGGTGGATGTGGGCAAGCGCGTGACGATTGAAATGGCCGAGGGGGCCAAACCTCCTGCGGATCCAGAGGCGATTGTCGACATCGTGCGGGGGAGTGGGAGCACGGCGCAAGTGGACCTGAGGCTCGTGATGGAAAATGGCAAACCGAAGCTCCAGATCGAAGTGTGGGGCAATGGTTTGTCAAAGGAAGTAGTGGCCGAGAAAATTCGCAAGACAGTGCCGGAACTTGCCAATGCGCAGATTCGCGAAGAGGTGCTCGAGGGCAAAGTTCACGGGACGCTCGGCGAAAAACTGGGCCACGATTTGCTGAATATGGACGTCATTGACGAAGAGGACGTGGAGCTGGCCAAAGAACAGGTCATGAAGCAGCTCGCCGAGCAAGGCGTGACGGGCAAAGTGGATGTGGATGTGCAGAATGACGGTCCGGGCAAACGCAAGGTGAGAGTGCGTGTCGAACGTGAAGATTGTCCGGACGATCAGCCCGGCGTCATGGAGCGCGTCGAACCAGCCCCCTCACCGTAATGGCGAGGCATGGCCTGGTAAAACGATTTACAGGGGCTCGCTGCAATCGGCCCAAGCTTTCACGTCGACGACGTCCTTGCCCGCATCGGCGTTCTTCAGCTTGAAAGCGAATGGGTATGCAGCGAGCTTCTTGCGGGCCGCACGTCGCGAGGTCCCGTCGTCGTGGCTGTGCGGATATTCGAAAGTGTTGGGGATTGATTTTTGGGGCTGGAGTACCTGCCACCGTAGAACGATGACCGGTAGGGGCGATGGCGAGGTTCATCGGTGGGAATGGCCTAGCGGCGAAGATTCGCCGAATGGATCACTTTTGCGCTTTGCCGGTCATACGCGCCATTGATTGCGCGTAATCGAATTGCTTGTCCGCAGCAATATCTTGCGCCCAATTCGCTTCCGATTGTCGCTGCTCCGTCACGAGTCCTTGCATGCGGCTATCTCCGACCAGCACGCCATCGGCGTACATGGTGGTGCTGCGCGGATCGAGCCCGGCCAATTGTTCGTCCGTGCCGAGTTCCAAGTTGTATACGCCGGCATCGAGCTGGGGTCGTTCAACATGGGTGACTCTCGCCATCCCGTCGCTCGTCTCAATGAGATCACCCACTTGCACTTCCTGAGCCTGGATGACTTTTCCGTCTCCAATGGGCAATGCATGCGAAGCGGACATCGTCACGTGATGACCATGATCGTCGCTGACCCGCACCATCGGTCGGCGTTCTGCGCCTTCGGTGATTCCAACGACCGTCAAGATTCGACCATCTTTGTCCGAAATAACCTTGTCGCCGACCGTCACGTTTTGAATCGCCACTTTGCGCCCATCGGCCATTGCGATTTTCGTTCCTTCCGCCAAACAGCCCCACCAGATTTGCACGGGTGGTGTCGACGTCTGGTTTCCCGTAGGCAGCGTCGTGAAACGCACGGTTGGACCGGGACAAGCCGCTCCCAATGAACACGTATTGCCCCGCAATTTGACCTCGATATTCAAATCCACGTTTCGACCATTGTCAGAGCAATGGCTCGGCCAGCTAGCATTTCCTAGCGATGGTGCTTTGGGATCGATGATCACCTTCGATGTGGTTCCTTGGCGTTCGAGACGAACCACGCCAGCGTTGGTCAAATCAGCCGAGCAAAACCCTCCCGGTGGCGTGGTGGAGCCAGCATTTCGCAGCGTGAGCCAGGCTTTGACTTCATGAATGACCATGTTGATTCGAGCCACATTGGCTGAATAACCCGCCATGGGCATGTAAAGAAGGTCCTGATTGTACGGTTGTGGGATCACGGGGAATTTCGCAATATTGGCCTCACAAATTGACGTGCCATTGCATCCCGTGCTTCCGTGCTCGTAATCGCAGTCGGCTAGGTATTGATTGCGATCCAAGCAATACTTGATGAGACCATTCGGCAACACGTCGGCAGGAGCGGTGAGCGTTCCGGTGACCGTCGTGCTTGGGGTGAGCAAATGGTTGTCATAAACGTTTGTCACGTAGTAATAAGACTCGACGGTGGTCGTGGTTTCTTGATAGGTGATCGCGTCGGCAAATACGGCTTTCCCCGCTGGCGTTGGCGAACCCATGTTCAGGTCGACTTTGATACCATTGCCCCATTCCTCTTTGAAATCGTATGCTTCGACATTGCCTTCTTCATCGAAATGGTACGTATCGACGTATGTATAGTCGGCTCCAGCCACACACGTACCACGGGTGAGCGTTTTGAAGGTCTGTACATCGAGTTGTTCTGGAATGACGAATGCATCGCAACGCGACGGATTTGCTTCCACGATGTTTTGTTCGGCAGCGAGTGGAGCAGGATCATTCGGCGTGCCACCATTTCGGCGGGCAATGGCCCGTTCGCGCTCGGCATTGAGTTTGGCATGGAGCGACGGGGCCGTATCCGGCGTGATGCCGGATGCTCGCAGACGCGCGTCGAGGAATTGGAATTGTCGATTGTCCGCGAGATCAACCTTGATGCGGCCCATGTTGCCATTCTGGCGCACGAGTGAGCGCATGTAATTCGCATTCGCGGAAATCGCCTGTGCGGCGGATGAAACCATTTCGTCGTCATTGGTTGTCCCGGCACAGCCGCCGGTAAGGGCGAGAAGTCCAAAAAAGCAAATGGGAATGATGTGTGTGCTGAGCGTTTTCATATTTGGTTTCCTCAGGGGTGTAGGGAAGGCAAACCCTTCGAGATGGTCACTAGGCAGGACACGTGCCATAGCCGGCCCCATGCCGACCTCCGGGATTTGCGGCGTTTCCCGCTGCGCACCGACCGCCATCGATCGTGCGCACACTGTGCAGGCAACCTCCGCTCACTGTGCGCACGGCTTTCGAGTTGTGTCAGGCCCTGAAAAACGCTACGTTCGTCTTGGCACGACGGTTGCCATGTGTTCGGATCGAAGCAGACAACCGTCCAAGTAGAGACGACTCGCAGGAGACTGTATGATCACCGCAACGACGCCGAATGTCATGAAACGAAATTACGCATTACTCATCGGAATTCACGACTATACTCATTATGATCCTTCTGGAGCGTCGAACGTGCTCGGGGCACGTAACGACGTGAAAGCCTGGTACCGCACGTGTTTGGCCCTCGGAATTCCCGCCGAGAACATCCGCGTCCTAGCGTCGCCGATTCTCTGCAATGGAATTGCTCAGGCGACCATCGCGGAAGCTACGCGCGAGAAGATCATCGAACATCTCGGTTGGCTCGCCAAACAGATAGGCGGAGACGAACCCGCTTCGGGCCTCATCACCTTTTCCGGTCATGCGGACGCCGGTGAGGACGGCAGTCCCTTGGTTTGTCCGTCGGATTTGACGCCATCGTTCGAAGAAATCATCGACGTCGGCGTTCTCCTGAAGGACGCCCCGCCACATGTCAAGAAAAACCTGACGATGATGCTGGATACTTGTCACGCGCAACAGGGGGCGACCGCGACGGCGGCCCTCGTTCAGCACCTGGCTGTACGACGTTCGACTATGGCCGTGCGTGGTGGTGATCGAGCAACGACGATGGCGGCTTGTCGAAGAAATCAAGAATCGGTATCGGCTGTTTTCTCAGGGCACCGCTTGGGCGCATTCACCTGGGCGGCGACATCGGCTTTGACCCAATGGACCACGCAATCGGCGGATGGAGTGACGTATGTCGACGTGTCTTATTCCGATCTCCTCGAGCGCGTACGTGGACTCTTGTCGACGCTGTCGTTTTCGCAAATTCCGGTGCTCTCGGGTCCCCCAGGCATTGAAAAGCAAGCCTTCTTGTATTCCAATACCGATCGCGGTACGGGGGCGACCCATTCCGATCCCACGGCTTTTCGAGGGGCGCGTCAGCTCGATGGCGGGGAAAATTGTGGGTTTTACCGAAAATATCAAATCAACTTCAAGTATCTCGAACGTGGTGTTCCGTACATGAAATCACTGTGCTCCATGTACGTCACGTCGGCGAAAACAGGCTGCACGTATCCTGCGATCAATGGCCGAACGATGGTGCCCAATACCGAATATTGGGTGTTTGACAAGGATACCTTGGCCCTCGTGTCGACGAAGTACACCGACTCGGGTATCGAGATGGTTGTCGATGCCGAAAGCAATAGCAATATCACCGTCGATACGTCGTCGTATTCCATTTACACGGCGAATGCTTCGGTCGCAAGTTGGATGCCTGTTGGTAATAGTTCTGCCCCGTCCAATTCTTTTGGCTGGGGCCAGGCGGCCGGCATTTCGAGGACCCTTCAAGCGGGAATACTCGTCATGACGAGCAGCACGAGCAATGTGCCGAAGAGCTGGCAATGGATCCAAACAGGCAGCCAAAACCTCAGCCCCGAGCAACTCATTAATGTCGTGCTCTGGCAAGCCTCCATGGTGGGGTCGTTAGCAAGCGACAATTACGCGCCGTCGACATTCACGGCATTTTAATGGCGATGCGCCATTGTCCCAGATCGCCTTGCCATCCATCGGTGAGCGACCTAGCGAGGTGTCATTGCAGCGTTCTTCCCACCCGCAATCCAATCGCACTTCGGCGCTGACCTGGCCGCAATACAAAACGCCCTGCCGCGCGGCAATGGTTTTCCACGCTGCTCCAGGCTCCTCCGCGCACCGAACGATATCGCGAATCGTCCAACGTTGCGACTTCCAAATCAACCAACCCTTCGCGAATGACGGGACCTTCGAGCGTCCATAGGTTCGCGCAAAAATCACGCACGTTTCCTGCTCCATCCTGCATTCCACAAGGCGCTTCGTCGAGCGTATACGTACCCACCGGCACGCGTCCAGGATCACCCTCGTGGCTCGCCAACATGCACGCAAACGTAGCATCGAAATGGTTTCCCCACGGAAAGTATCGCCCGTCTACTCCGCGGGTCGCTTTTTCTCGTTCGAGTTCGTGAACGAGCCGCCAGGGTTTGCCCTTGCGTACGGCGAGCCATGACGCATAGGCCACTGCACCGTGCCAGTCCATTAGCACCGCCGGCCCTTGCAAATGCCACGATTGGCCCGGATCGTTTTCTTTTAATTGGAAGAGCCCGTCGCGCGTGCGCTCGTACGCAAGCGCATCATGCGTCGCCTGCGTACCCGGATTCGCCCGCGGGCACGCGCGCAAGGCGTCGTCTTCGCGACCCGCAATCACCAAATCATTCAGAAAAGCCAAATACGCTTCGTTCGTCACCGGATGCCGCCCAATCACGAATCCTGGAATCCAAATGTTTTTCCGAGGCAAACTGTCGGGTGCATTTTCGTCCCCACCTGTCCAGCAATAACCTGCGGGAACGTAGATATCGTTCATGTCCAATTCGTCTTCATTGGGCAGGTAAATCTGGAATGGTTCGTTTTTACCAGGCGGAACTCCATGCCAATGCTCGTCCCGCTCGATGAGCACTGGATAACGCACTTCGGTTCGTCCTGGCGCACGAATGCGTAACAAATAACTTCCGCGCGACAATTTCACTTCGACGAGCGGCGTTTGTCCTAGCGAGCCTTCGGGGATGGCCACGAGACGGCGGTTTTGCAAAACATAACGATCAACGAATACGTCGGCTCCAGGTGGATTCGTCACCAACGTCAAGCGCCCATCACCGCGCAAAAATGCCGCATGTTTTCCGCGATCGTGAATACGGAGCAATGCCTCCGCCCGCGCAGCATCTTCATCCCGATTCTCGCGCTCGGCCTCCACGAGCCTCTCGCGATAATGGTCCGCTAGAAGCGCATGGGCCTCGGGCAAACCCGGATCCACACTCAATGACCCGTGCACTGCTTCGAGCCATTTCGTTTCGGCCAGCGCCGCCAGACGTCGCAAGCAATTGGCCTCGTCCTCCAAACTCCACGCAGGAATCTTTTTTTCAATAGGATCATTGGCTCGTAAATCATTGCGAATGGCCCGCGCCCGAGATTTTTTTTCATGGGCCTCGATCCGTAAATGTTTTATTTCGGGTTCATGGGCGCGCGTTTGCTGCAATGCTTCGAGCGCCTGTTCGCGCAGACGAACTCCATCGAGCCAAGCGACGAGATCTTCGGACATGGCGGCAGCATCGGGATATCGATCCACGATTTGGCGCTGCATGGCTCGTTCACAGATGGCCAGCAATTCGTTTGGCGGGGCTATACGTGCAGCGCTACGCAATGACGGCGGCGGACCGAGGAGCGAGGCGGTCAATACTTCGCGGGAGGATGAACCCGTGTATGGCGGATGTCCCGCGAGCAAGCAATACAGCACGGCGCCGAGGGCAAACACATCGCTAGCTGGACCGTGCAAAGCCAACGCTCCACGGGCTTGTTCCGGGGACATGAAGGCCGGGGTTCCCAGGATATCCCCGTGTTGCGTCAGGTTTGCCGCGCGTTCATTCTGGAAAGAATCTCGCGAATCGTTTTCCTGGGAACCGACCCGCCGCGCCAAACCCCAATCCATGACGAGCACTTCGCCGAATTCACCGACCATCATGTTGTCGGGTTTGAGGTCCCGATGCACGATCCCGCGGCTATGCGCATAAGCCACCGCTTGAACGATACGCGCGAATGCGTCGACGACGCGGCGGAACGTCCATCCGGACGAAGTCTGGACAAACCCATCGGGCGTCGCAGCCGCATGCAATTCATCGATGACCTGACCCAGCGTTCGTCCACGAATTTCTTTCATCGTGAACCACAAGCGCCCATCGTCGAGTTCCCCGCGGTCGTGCACCGCCACGATACCTGGGTGCTGCAATTGCCCCGTAATGCGTACTTCCGTGAGAAAACGTTGTCGCAAGGGTTCGTCGTGCGCGTGTTGGGCGCGCATGAGCTTCATGGCGACGATGCGATCCAGCAACGTATCGAGAACCCGACGCACCTCGCCAAACGAGCCGCCGGCAATTTCACCCAAATCTTCGTACCGTCCAGGCAAACGCAATGGAGCATAAGCGTTTGTCGCAGGAGAACTCGACCCCGGCAATGTGTTGGCCGTCTCAACATCGCGCAATGTGGAGGATGTGCCACTCACCGTATTGACGATATCCACTGTCTCTTGGGTGTCTCGCTGAATCATGATCTCACGCCCCGATGGCGTAGCACCCATATCAACGTTTGGGTACGAACACAAGACAAGCTTACGTATTAAGAATTATGTAACTAGACGTACAGGTGATGACTTGATGCGTGGGAAGTCTCCATCGTTCAGAAGGACGACCGAGCAATCATGAGTCATTGCGGTTTGCGCGCGCGTGGAAGCTTGGGACAAATGACATTCGAACGACTTTGCTGTGGATTGGAGGAGCGAGGGTGGAGTATCGTCACGTGTCTATGTCATTACGTGATCTTGGTTTTCTCTCGATGGGCATCCTTGGAGTGGCATTGTTTTCCGAAGCATGCACCTATCAGATGCCTGAATTATCGGTCGAAGTGCCGCGAGCGGCGGACTGGTGGGATGCGGAGTGGACCCACCGCATTCGAATCACGTTTCAAAACGCCGGTGGAGAATCCTTGACCGATTTTCCCGTGCTGGTGCGTCTTGACGAACAACGTCTTCCCATGGCCCAAGATTCGCCGGTGGGAGCGGATTTACGTTTCGTTGACGACGATGGGCAAACCATTCTGTCTCACGAAATCGACCGGTGGGTTGCCAATGGTGAATCGTTCGTGTGGGTGCGAGTTCCGAAGATTGACGCGACGAATACGGATCATATTTGGCTTTATTATGGAAATCCGAATGCGAGCGATGCGCAGAATGCCGCTGATGTATGGGATGACTTCATTGGCGTCTATCATCTTTCACCGAGTCAAAGCGTGCCGATTCAATTTGTGAATAGTGCTGGGGCGAATCCTGGCGGCTGGTACAATGACGTGCCGGGGAATATCGTGACCGGCCCGATCGGCGACGCTGTTTCTCTTGATGGCTCGAGTTTCGTCCATATCGGCGACAATGGCGAAGTGGCTGCGAACCCGGACGAGGCGCGCACGGCCGAAGCGTGGGTCAATGCGTCGAATTTGCAGCCCCAGGCCATTGTTTATGAAGAAGGACAATGTGTGGGTTGGTATTTGGGAATGAATGCGAATGGCGAGTATCTAGGGAGTTTCATCACGGAGCCGATACTTCCTTTATGCGCCGATGGAGGTTCCGAGTTTTTGATCGCGACTCCGGCGTTTACGGGAGCGTGGCATTACGTGACGCTCGTCGTCGATCGTCCTGGTCTCGAGATGCGTTTGTTCGTCGACGGGACTTTAATGGAATCAACCCCCACCAACAATACAGAGATTGCCGATGGAAATGGCATCTTCCGTATTGGCAGTGATCACGACGGAGGTGAGGGCACGTTCGCCGGCGCCATTGATGAAGTACGCGTCTCGAATAATGCGCGCAGTGCAGGGTGGATCGCCGCCCAATACAAGTCCATGAGCGATCGATTCCTCAGTTTCACGGTCGATGAATCCGAGTGAGCGGATTCATTCACTCGCCGCCCCAAATGTTCCCCTCGAGATGACGAGGTCAGCGGAGAAGCAACCTTCTCGTGTTGCGCAAACGCCAGAAAAACATGGCCACAAAAAACTCCGTCCTTGCATAGAAATGGGGTAAGGTTTTTCCGATGGCGCAAGCAGACTCCACGCTCGACGAAGGAAGCCGCGCAGGTACGCGCGGGTCACAAAAGTCCGAACGGTCCGTGTTGGCACTGATGATTGCATGGGCGCCGGCTGAGCCGCAGCGCCTGGGTGAAATCGCTTTGTTCGATGCGCATGGCGGCACGCGTATTGTCGGGCGAGGTGCGCCAGCAGAGGGCAATAGCGAGCGCGTGGTGTTTTATCGGCAGCGGCCGGAGACGCTCGAGACAACCGCACCATTGACGAGCCCGGGTTTGTCCCGTGAACAATTGCGCGTGCGGGCGATTGGCGATTGTTTGCATGTCGAGCGAATTGGCAAATGCTTGCTGGAAGTGGCGGGGCGACAAGTCGAGCGTTGCACGATTGCGCCTGGGGAATCGCTGCTGCTCAAAGGTCAGTTGCTTCTTTATTGCACGAAGCGACCGCGCATTTTGCCCAAGTCGAGGAACATAGTCATTGTCGATGGGCATGGTTTTGGTTTGCCCGACGCGCAAGGCATCGTGGGCGAGAGTCAAGTCGTTTGGGACCTTCGCGATCAATTGGCGTGGATGGCCAAAGTCGAGCAACATACGTTGTTGCTAGGAGAAAGTGGGTCGGGAAAAGAGCTTTGCGCCCGCGCGTTACACGCGTATTCGGGGCGCGCGAATGGTCCGTTCATTGCTCGAAACGCGGCCACGATACCGCCGGGAATCATTGATGCAGAATTGTTTGGCAATGTGAAGAATTATCCGAATCCGGGCATGACCGAGCGTCCGGGATTGATTGGCGCGGCTCATCAAGGGACGCTTTTTCTCGACGAAATTGGGGAATTGGGCCCGAACCTCCAAGCGAATCTCTTGCGCGTGCTCGATGCTGGCGGAGAATACCACAATCTTGGTGGAACGCTGGCGAAACGTTCGTCATTTCGTTTGATTGGGGCGACAAACCGTTCTGCGGACGTCTTGAAACACGATTTGGCCGCGCGCCTCGTTTTACGGCTCGAAGTACCGAGTTTGAATGAACGGCGCGAAGACATCCCATTTCTCGTGCGGCATTTGCTACATAGGGCATTGGCAACGAGCCCCGAGGCCGTCAATCGGTTTTTCTCGACCACCAAGGACGGACAGAGCGAACCCAACGTGCGGGCAAAGGTCATCGACGTAGCGCTCAAGCATACGTACACGACGAACATTCGGGAACTCGAGGCGATGTTATGGCGAGCCATGGCCGCGAGCACGGAAGATTTCATCGATTGGCCTTTTGATGCGCCTCGGCAAAACGAGCCGGGTGACAGCGCCGAGGAAGAAACGATGGCTGCGCCGGCGCGCGAGTTCACGGAAGAAGAAATTCGGACGAGTTTGGCCGAGCATAAAGGGAATGTCACGCGAGCCGCCAAGACACTCGGTTTGGCGAATCGGTTTGCGCTTTATCGATGGATGAAGAAATATGGAATCGAGGGGGAGTGAGAACGGGCTTTCGGGGAAGCGGTTGTCTCAGGCGTGGTTTTGGTGGGAAGCGTTTTAAACCAAGTCGCGAGCCTTGCTGGAATCGGGTGCAAGTTGTTTCTTGACGATATGCTTGATCATGTGAATATTGCCCCCATATTGCCGCTGTGCGTCCAAGTAGACGCAGATGATGCGTGGCAAAACGTAAACCCGTTCGCCCGCCCGCTTGCCAACCTGCAACAAGCCGTAAAGCACGAGGTTGTCTAGACGTACTTCAAGGCGCTCGAAATTACCGTCGCTATCACGTGAATACAATGTTGATGCCGAAATGCCTTCTGGATGGTCCGCCAATCGTCGCATCAACAAACGATGCTCGTCTTTCAGCCGCGACCATATTTCACCGAGCAAGGCGTGACGGGCAAAGTGGATGTGGATGTGCAGAATGACGGTCCGGGCAAACGCAAGGTGAGAGTGCGTGTCGAACGTGAAGATTGTCCGGACGATCAGCCCGGCGTCATGGAGCGCGTCGAGCCGGCTCCGTCACCGTAATGGCGAAGCACGGCCTGGTAAAACGATTTACAGCGGCTCGCTGCAATCGGCCCAAGCTTTCACGTCTACGACGTCCTTGCCCGCATCGGCGTTCTTCAGCTTGAAAGCGACCGATTTCCCAGGCTCGAGCATTTTCTGGAAGAGCTCCTCGGGCTCCTCGCTCTTGGCCTCCCACACTTTCCCCCCAGCCATCATATAACCCAATGCGGCTTTGGGTGAGCGACAGGGAACAGCGCCTTTGTTGACGATTTTTCCAGTCGTCACTTTGCCGCCATCTTCTTCTTTCGTGACCAAGTCTTCAATGGCAACCGTGGGCGGTTTGTCCGCTATACGCGCCCGCGCCGCGAGCTTGTGCGATGCATAGCCGCCTTTGATTTTCGCCGCATCGCGCATATACGTGAATACCGCCGATTCGCCCGGGGGTATATAATGACGTTCCGCATAAACGTTATCCACCTTTTCGTCGTTGTTGTCTTCGGCGACGGCGATGGTAATGGCCTCCGGGATGATTTCTTTTCCGCTTGAATCGAGAAGATGCACGTTGATTCGTACGGACTCGATCCATTGTCCCGAATTGTTCTTTACCTCGCCCGAGATCTTGAGGAAATTCGTTTCTTTGTCGAGCAATGCGCGGCCCTCGATGACTTCGAGTTTGGCTGGATCAACCCAAATGCCTCCGGCCTTTGCTGGTGCTTCGGCTTGGGGCTTGGTTTTTTCCTCGGCCTTTTCGGCTTTCTTTTCGTTGCCCGCGGGCGCAGCTGCGGCCTTGGAATCTGGCGCGGCTTTCACCACTTCCTTCGTGTCTTTGCTCGCTTCCCCACCCGTATTGCAGCCGCTTCCAATGACCAATGCTGCAAACAACCCGATCCAATACGTCGACGTTTTCATAGAACTCCCCTTATGACGTTTGCACATCGAGCACACGGCGTGCCACTTTGCGCGAAGGGTTTTGTCGCATAGGAATACGCAGATTTGCCTAGTAGGACGCGTTGGCGTCGCTATGTGTCAACTGTTGACGACAGGTGCTTGGGCAAAATGTGTCGCCGGCTGAGGACAGGTGTCAATGGTGGACGACAGGACGCTCATGTCGTTTCCGACGGCGTAATTGGGCGGGGAATATGTCAGGGGCACGCCCATTCGGCGGCGCACGTTGTGGCGACCAGATTCACGCACGCTTGCGTCCAAGAATTCGCTCCGGTCGCGCAGCACGAGGGCATCACTGCACAGATCGAACTTACGCAAGCATTACATGCAGTATTGAGGTGCTGTCCGGTTTGACAAACGCTATGGGGACAGGGTTGACCATTGACATTGCAGGAAGTCCCGTTGCAATACATCGGTGCGCGGTCACGACAAACCTCGGTCCATCCGGTCGTGCAGCATGAAGGCTTGGCGGCGCAAATTGCGGAAACGCAGGAGCTGCAGCCATTTTGGAGGGGAGTCGTCAATGTGCATACGTTATGGGCGCAGCAAGTGCCCGCACCGCATACCGCGTCGGCCATAAGCGTACAACTATTGTCCCACGCATTGTTGCAACAATACGACCAGCTGCCGCCTCCGTACGTGCAAACGGAATTGACACAAGGCGTACCGCTGCATGATGCCGGCATTGCCGGGCCTGCGGAACAAACACTATGCGGAGCCTCGTCCGTCAAACCATCGCAATCGTCGTCAACGGTGTTCCCGCATGTGTCGGTCATGGCTGGCTGCGTCGTTTCGGCGCAAACTAAAGAGGCTTGAATGCATACGAGCGTGCCGTTTGCACAAGCGCCGACTCGATTGGGCACGGTGCAAACTCCACCTCCGCCGGGATTTCCGTCGTCGATCGTCCCGTCGCAATCGTCGTCAGTGCCGTTGCACGTCTCCTGAATCGTGCCAGGAATCGGTGCATTGCAGTTGAGTTGCGTCGCGCCCATTGGGCATTCGTACGTCCCAAATCGACAAATTCCGAATTGCCCTGGCTTCGTACACGGTTGGCCTACTTGGGGGATGCCATTGTCGACCATGCCGTCGCAATCGTCATCAAAGCTATTGCAAGCTTCCATGAGCTGCCCAGGAACGACGGTGGCCTGACAGATGACGCCATTCATCCCGTTGCACGTGGTCAAACCCGTTGCGCAAACGCCCGGAAGGCCGGTCATACATTGCATGCCGCCGCCTGGATTGCCTTCGTCGGTGTTACCCTCGCAATTGTTATCGAGGCCATCGCAAATTTCGGGCGTGATCGGCCCAGGCGAACATCTTACCGCGCCATTGATGCAGTTGAGCGTGCCTTTTTTACATTCGCCCAAAGCCGTCGCGGTACACGCTCCCCCACCGTCTGGATTGCCATCGTCGACAGTCCAGTCGCAATCGTCATCGAGGCCGTTGCATTGCTCATTCACCGGAAAAACGGTTTGTACGCACATTGGCGCGCCATTGGAGCAATCGACGATGCCTTGTGCACAAGAACCAGTTTGGCCGGGAACGATACATGGATCACCTATTCCTGGATAACCCTCGTCGGCAGTGCCATCGCAGTTGTTATCGAGTCCGTCGCAAATCTCGGCTGAAGCTTGCATATTGGGCGAACAAATGATGCTCCCGCCGTTGCAGCTCGTCGTACCTGCGGAACAAACTCCGAGCAAACCCGTCGTACAAGGATTGCCGCCTCCGGGGTTTCCTTCATCTGTTTGTCCGTTGCAATTGTTGTCTCGGTTGTCGCAAAGCTCGGGTGAGGGCGACACATTGGAAGAACAAATCAACGTTCCGTTGGTGCACACAGTCGTTCCTGCGCCACAAACCCCGGGTAAGTTGGTCGAACACGCGGTTCCGCCGTCAGGATTACCGTCATCGACGAGGCCATTGCAGTTGTTATCGATACCGTCGCAAATTTCAGGCATCGCCATGTTCGGCGTACACAGTTGCGTTTGTCCGCCGACACAAGCAGGCACCGTCGCTTGGCACGGGCCCAAACCACACGAAATCGTACCGAGTCCATCATCGATCAAAGAATTGCAATCGTCATCGACGCCATTACATGTTTCGGGTTGGGGTTGTCCGGGTACGCAAGTCGGAGGCAGGCCATTTTCGCACGCAGCGACGGTCGCCACACACGCACCCGTTCCACACGTCACATTCCCTAATTCTTCATCTGTTTGTCCGTCACAATCATTGTCATTGCCATCGCACGTCTCGGGCATCGGCACCCCCGGTTCGCATGGAGGCACCATCCCATTCATGCACCCCTCCACCGTCACTTGGCACATGCCTTGACCGCACGTTTGAATGGGTAAACCATCGTCGACCATGCCGTTGCAATCGTCATCGATGCCATTACAGGTTTCAATTCCTGGTAAAACTTGACCCTGGCATTCGTCCCATTGTCCGCCAAGACACGTTTCCGTACCCGGTTTGCAAAGGCCAACATTCGTCGTTTCCGCAGGACCTGTATAACACGGCTGGGTTTGTCCTTCGGTACAGCCCGGGCTTCCACCTCCACCACCTTGTCCAGAAGTCCCGCCTCCACCACCTTGTCCAGACAATCCACCTGTGCCTTCACCGCCCGTGCCTTCACCGCCCGTGCCTTCACCGCCCGTGCCTTCACCGCCACTTCCAGCCATTGCGCCAGACCCACTGTGACCACTCGTACCCATTGCGGGCGTATCAGCGCATCCCATACTCACGCCGCAAGAAAGCGCGGACAACGTAATGGTAATCGTCGTGGTCCAGACCATACTACGCATGAGAAGATCTCCCGGTTCTTTGGCTGTTGGGCGAGAAATGGAATTCGTTGCTTGGGCCTCGAGGCCTGGCATGTGCAAATGTGAACAGCTTTTTGCGGCTGCGATGGTTTAGCTTTGAGGTTGCAATGATTCTACTGAAGCAACGATTGTCGGACCTTACACCAACACGTTGATATTTTTTGCAGACGGTTTTTGTGGTGTAGCTTGATAAACGAGGCGGGCTATTGCGTCAATGGCCCATGGTCGTCGTCGAGCGCCAGTTTTACGCCGCCAAATCTGACGGCACACTTCGGCAACCACAATCCATGGTGCGGCGGAGTCGTGTCAGGATGAGATGATCCCTCGGTCCGGTGACGAAATCACCTCACGGCAACGCGTCCCATTCGTTCGCCTTCACCCGCGCGATCAACGTCGCTCCGCCCATTCCATCGGGCTTGAAAATCGCCGCTTCCGCCCAGGCCAAGGAATCGAGGATATTGCACGTGAACCCCGCGTGACCAATGACCCCCGTATTCGTTCCGACTGCCGGCTCCATCGCGGCAATCGCCATTGAATTGTTGCAACGGTTCGCTTCGTCGTAAACGAAATAGGTCACTTCCGGCTTCTGTTCGATCATGGCCGAAGGCACCACGTTCATCAGCTGCGCCGTCGTCAAACAACGACAATATTCGCTCGAAATCATCCGCCCGAACGGCACGCCGCGCGCCGCAAAAGTTTGCCCAATCGACGTCGCTTCCATCATCCCCGTCGCATTGAGTTGTCGCGCGGTCGCCGTGACCGTTCCCATGGCCGGACAAACGTTGTCGCAACGTTTCCACCAATCCGGATACGTCGTGTTTGCGGCTGTTCCCAATCCCGTATTGTCCGAACAAACATCCGCCGAAGCGTGCCGCCACAATAGATTGTAACCTCCGCCCACCAGGCACTGAATGAGCGTCGGGCTCAAGGTCGCCGTCGCCGGCGTACCTCCACACGTGGCATCGCAACCATAAACCGCATAATGGTATGTCCGCGGATCGGTCGTCGTATTGGGCAAAAGATTCCGCAATACCTCCGTCGCCGTTTGTGCCGGCCCCATATACACCGTCGTCGCCGTCGCATCATTGGCATCGGTAGGATCCGATCCCAACTTGCGCAGAATGAGCGAATTCGGTTTTACTGACTTCATCCAATCGAGTTGGACGTCTTTCCCGACAATCTTCACCATCAGGTTTTGGGGGTCTTGCAAGCCGCTTCCGCCTGCTCCACCGCCGCCGCCCATTCCGCCGGTGCTCGCGCCACCCATTCCGCCGGTGCCGCCCATTCCGCCGGTGCCGCCCATCCCACCGGTGCTTGCGCCACCCATTCCGCCGGTGCTCGCGCCGCCCATTCCACCAGTGCTCGCTCCGCCCATTCCACCAGTGCTCGCTCCGCCAGCTCCGCCCATCCCGCTGCTCGAACTGCTCGCTTCGGAGCCAGTCGAGCTACTCGCGCTGCTACTCGACGTGGTATCCGGCCATTTCTTTTCGCCCTCGTCGGTACATCCCGACACGCCGAGCAGGAAAGAGCCGATAAATAGGGACTGTAAGACAAACTTTTGCATCATCACACCTCGCGCCAGAGCACTCGAATTCAGATGTAATTAGAACAAATTTCATGCCGCGTCAGCTTGCTTCAATCGGCAATTTTTTGGCGGAGCCAGAGCGACGGCTTCTCGATGAACAAATGCATCACGTACGCGAGGAGCGTCGAAAGACTCAACGTGAACAAGAGCGCGCCGACCCAGCAGAGCCCAAGCGCGACTCCGCGGGCGTGCAGAGCCTTCACACCGGGCACGACGAGGTGGTCGATGATTGGTATGTGCACCAAATAAAGTCCGTAACCGAGGGTCGCGACTTTGCGGAAGATCGGCGCGGAGAGAAAACGCGCCACAAACCCGTCGCTGTAGAGAAGCAAGGGCAACGCGCACAGGTACATGATGCTCGTCAGCGTGCCCCACGAGAACACGCGCACGAGCTGCAAATACTGCGGGCCGAACATCATTGGTTGGAGCAGCAACCAAAGGCACGTGAGCGCGGGTAAGGCCAGCATCGCTCGATGCAGCGGATGCTCGAGCCACTTGCGCAACGGCTCGCGGTACTGGCGATGCATGATGGCCAAGAGAATGCCCGCGATGAGGGTGTCGAAACGTGTGTAGGTCTTGAAGTACAGCGCGCCGTAGAGAACGAAGTCGTTCCAAGGTCGGTATCGGTAGTAGATGACGAGCCGCGTGATGAGGGCCGCAAGGCAGAGGGCACTGAGCAGAGCGATGCGTAATTGGTTTGAACGCAAACGATGCAGCGCGAAGAACAGCACGGGGACAAACAGATAGAACTGCTCCTCGAGCGCCATCGACCAGCCCCAAAACATGATCACTTGCGAACGATTGAGCGACACGAAGTTTGTCAGGTACGTGTACTCGAAAGGCAAGTGTTCCCGCTGCATCTGCGTCAGGGGAAACGCGAGCGCCAGACCCGTGAGCAGGATGTAGTACGAGGGAAACGTGCGCAGCACGCGGCGGAGGTAAAACCGGCGCAGGTCTTGCGAACCTGTTTTTTCGAGCGAACGAAGAAGAATCGAACCAATCAGAAAACCGCTCAGAACGAAAAATAGGTCCATTCCGAAGAAGATCGACGTCGAGAAATCCACGAACGGTCGGTAGAGCTGGACGTCGTTCTCGCCCCAGAGAATCCACGTCACGTGCCATTGCACGACGCTGATGATTCCCACGACGCGCAGCCCGTGCAGCGAGGCATAACGATTGTCGAGCAGCTCGAGAGAAGCGAATCGCGACAGCCACGAGCGAGGCTTTTCTGGTTCTGCTGCGAGAGCACCCTCCGACATCGACGCGCGCATCCTACGCGAAGATTGCTTTCGTCGCCTCCTTGACCTACCTCGTCCAGGACATCCGCATGAAACCCTGGTCGATCATCAAGAGTGAAACCGTCATCGATCGCAAGTGGCTCAAGGTCAAAGAGCAACACATCGCCTTGCCTCATGGCGGCGAAATCCGTGAGTTTCACCTGATCGAATCTCCCGGGTGGGCATCCACGCTCGCCATCACCGACACGGGACATGTCGTGTTCGTCGATCAATATCGACACGGCGCAGGGCGCGTCAGTCGCGAGCTACCCGCAGGTGTGATCGATCCCGGCGAAACGCCCGAACAAACCGCGCGACGTGAGCTCGAAGAAGAAACCGGGTTCGTCGCGGAACATTGGGAGCACATCATCACCTTCAACACCGAACCTGCGCGACATACCACCCTTGCGCATTTCTACTTCGCCAAGGGGGCTCGACCCGTATCGACCCAACGCGTTGATCCGAGTGAATTCATCGATGTCGTTCTGCTTGAACCGAAAGACATTCTTCCGGCGATTGTCAGCGGCACGATTCTCCATGGTGTCCATGTCGGCGCCATCATGCTCGCCGCTGCGCGTGGTCTGCTGACCCTGTAGCGCGCGAGTCCTATTGGGCGATCGCGCTCGTTCGTGTACCTTCGGGGCGTGTTCGGTCGTCGCGCGATTGTCGCCGCACTGTTTGTCCTGACGTGCCTCGTCGGATGGCTCGGTCGGGATGCATTGGCCGAACGGCAACGACCACCCGCACTCGATGCTGCCCTCGAAGCGTCCATGCCTCCGCCCGTGGTCGTCCCTGCCAAACTCCCGCCCCCTCTGCCTCCGCCCAAGCTCGTGCACCTCGCGTTCACGGGCGACGTATCGATGTCTCTCGCGGTGGCCCCGGTCGTCGAGCGTCAGGACGAACCGCAATTTCCTTTCGCCGATGTTGCCGATCGTCTTCGAGGTTATGACCTGCTCGTTGGCAACTTCGAGTGTGTCGTGACGTCGCCGCGTGGTGAACCAGCCATTCGTGAGCCGCTCGTCGCCCCAGAACAAGCGCCAAAGAGGCTGGTCGATGCCGGGTTTGACCTCGTCACGATCGCCAACAACCATACGCTCGACCTGGGACATTGGGCCTATTTCGACATGCTCGAAAAGCTCGATGCGGCGGGCCTCGGGCATTTTGGATCCACGATCGCCGATCACGCGCGCGACCCCATTGCGATTCGTGAAGTCGCCGGTGTACGAATTGCGCTGATAGGGCATATGAATCGCGAAGAGAAACGAGCGATCGACGATATCGCTCGGGCGCGACGATTGGCCGACGTCGTGATCGTTTTCGAGCATTGGGGCATTGAATATGCTCTTTATCCCGTCAGGCATCAGCGACTCCTGGGACGTACGTTGATTGATGCTGGCGCTGACGTCGTGCTCGGCGCTCATGCCCATATCGTCCAACCCATTGAAATCTACAAAGGCCGATTGATCGCGTATGGTTTGGGCAATTTCGTTTTCTCGAGTATGGTTCGTCGGGGTACACATACCGGAGCCGTTTTGGAGCTCGACGTCGATCAACGCGGCATAACGGCGCATCGATTCCGAAGTGTAACGATTGACGCTCGGGGAGCTCCGCATTGGAACGGAGAAGCGACGGCCGAGCCGGTATTCGATCCTCCCGGAGCGCGACCGCTCGAGGCGCTGTGAATCACGGCAAGAAAGCATTTCTTGCCAGCAAGATGACCATCCTGTAACAATGGTCGAATGCAATACACACGATATTTCTTTTCACTGGTGATGCTTGGCCTTGGGTTGTCGATATTTTCGGGTTGCGAAAGCGACTCGACGGATGACGGAGGAAGCGGAAACAATGGCGATTCCGAGCCGGCAGCGATGAATGGGATCACTGCGGCCCATAATCGAGTGCGCGCCAATGTCAATCCCCCGGCGGCGACTCCGCTGCCCGCATTGACCTGGTCGCCCGAGATAGCGGCTGTGGCTCAAGCCTATGCCGAGAAATGCATTTGGGGGCATAGCGGGGGCGCTTATGGCGAAAATCTGTTCGCTTCGACCGGAGGCACATCGCCGCAAGAGGTCGTCGATAGTTGGGCGTCGGAGAGCAAAGATTATGATTATGCCTCGAATGGCTGTTCAGGCGTTTGTGGCCATTACACGCAAATTGTCTGGGCCGATTCTTTGCGCCTCGGTTGTGGCAAAGCAACGTGCGCGGACAATGCCCCTTGGGGCAGTGGAGCTTGGGAAATCTGGGTTTGTAATTACGATCCGGCCGGAAATTGGAGCGGCGAAAAGCCTTATTGAGGTGGTTTGTCCGGACGACGGAAAAATTAAGCCGATGCGGCCAATGCTCGGGCAAAATCCAGACCCGTCACGACGCCAACGAGTTCTCCATTGTCCATGGCAAACACCCGACGCGCCCGAGCCTCGAATGCGTACGCAGCGGCTCGATAAAGCGGTGTTTCCACGTGCTGCAATACGAGCCCGTAATTCATCACGTCTTCGACGCGCGTACTTGGGGGCAAATCCCGCGCGGCCAGAGCTTCGACCTGCGTAAATGCTCCTACGGGATAGCCGTGATCGTCGAGAATCGCGACGCCTGTGACGCCCACACGATCCAGACGTGACGCAGCATCGGCCAATGTCGCCGTCACCGCCAAGGTGATCACCGGACGCGACATGATGTCGCGAATCGGTCGCGCGATATGCAATGCCCGCGCGGCAGCCAAGACTTCTTCAATGCTGAAAACTCCAGCAATGCGGCCTTGGTCTTCCACATAAATTCGATGCACATGATGCTCGGCCATCAATTGCGCCGCACGCGTGACGTTTGCATCTGCGGCGATCGTGATGACGCCCGAATGCATATGTTCCTTCGCCGGTTCCGCAGGCAATTCAATGGCCTGAATCCCCGCCAGCGACGCCGGTTGAAGACGACCAACCCGCAGCAAATCCGTCATCGAAACGACGCCGAGCGCCTTGCCCTGCGCATCGAGCACCGGCACCGACGAAATCCGTTGGAGCACCAGCGTTTGGTAGACTTTGTCGAGGTGCGTCTCGGGATCGACCGAGAGCACAGGAGATTTCATGAGTGTTGAGACATGCAGCGGCGCGTGGGTCATGAGAGCAGCTCCTTGGCAAACATCAGGCCAAGTAGAGTGAGTGGGTGGGCATATTATTGTTCGCGGACGCGAAAGCAACCATCACGTGAGGGTACGCCATTCGAGCCGCCAAAACTGCGGATTTTGACGTCAAAGCGTGAGCACCAACCGCTCGAACACCGCCACCACGAGCGCGACCGCCACCGGAATCGTGAAGTTGTCGTCCAGGCGAATCGTCGCCAGCTCGACAACAGCCCCCGCCGTACCCGCCACAGCCGCAATGGCCAACATGGACGCGAGCGGCATTGGATGAAAAGCAAGCAGAAGGGCAAAAGCCGCCGCCATTCCTACCGCGAAAAACCCCAAGGTTCCTTCCAAAGAACGGTTTTTCCGCAGCTTGATCCGCCCAATTCGACGCCCAATGAATCCCGCCGCCGGATCAGCCAACCCCAAGACCACCACCCCGAGCTCCGCTGCTCGCACCGGTGAAAAAAGCGCCAAACCCAAAAGCGCGGTCAAATACCACGTCGACGAATTAACCTTGTGCGTTTCCTCCGCATGCGCAATGCGCGAAAAAAAACGCATCAAATACGTATTCGCCGGTGGATGCACCCGCCGCAGCGTTTCGAGCGACCAGGCAAAGAGCGCCAACGATCCGCTCGCCACGACCAACCATTTGCGCTCCGGAATGAATCGCAGCGCCAAAAGCGCCGCCGCCGCCGACAGCACATGAAAAAGACTACGCGCGTAGTTCTCGGGACGACGAGTCGCCGCCGGGGAATCAGGCCCTGATCCCACATCGACGGCCAGCAAATCAACAGCAGACTTGGTCACGGCGGGCAAAGATTACCCGCTCTGCCTCGACCAGATTTTCAGCTTCTTGTCATTTTCATCAGCCCGCAGTCGAGTCAAGAATTGACACAATGCAGCAATCGGCGGTCAAAAATGCGGTCCTGGGCAGGTCGCCCAGCCGCGAGGACATGTCTTCCGAAGAGAAAGAGGTTTGTCGAACAGGAACAAGGCAAATCGGAATTTGCTTGGACGTGCGGCGTTTGATTCATGCGCCGCGGGCGAGTCGTAGGGGAGTGGAGCGAGGCGGCGGAATCGAACCTCGGGCCACACGAGGATTGCCCTCTTCATCTTCCTCATTGAGTCGCAGCAGGACTGCTTCGGCGATCGCGTTGAGGTCCATCGAGCGCGGCACCACCAGCGCGGAGCGCGAATGCGAGGCTCGTCGCGGAACGACAGGTGCAGGCAAGGCCGCGTTTGGTCCATCGTCGAGAACGATCATGGGCAAACCCGCGGGGCATGTTTGTTGAACGAGACCCAAAAGACGCAGAAATCCGCGTCGTTCGACGATTACGCAATCAGCCCCCATTCCTTCGACGTCGAAGTATTGCGCGGCTTGATCCGTATTTTCGAGCGTCACGACATCACAGCCATGTCCAACGCGCAAATGCCGAGCCAACGTTTGTCGAATATCCATGTCGGAATCGACAATGAGGATGCGCCAAGGACGCGGTGCCGAACTGCTGTTGCGGATGTCCGCGATCCGCGTTCCAGCCAATGCCCGAGCCCGTCCAATCAGATATGCCTTCGAATGCGGCCTTCCCACAAAATCGTCAGCACCAACCCCGAGTCCTCGCAATCGTGAACCGAATCGAGCATCACTCGATAAAATCATCACTGGCATATCGACGTATTCCGGGTCACGTCGAATTTCCCGGAGTAAATCGATTCCGTCCCCATCGGGCAATGTCAAATCGAGAATGATGAGGTCAATCGCTCCTCGGCTACTCGCTTGCGTCAATGCGCGTCGAGCAGCGTCGAGCGTGGGTACAGGGGTTACGCGAAAACCGGCTTCGCGAAGCTCTGCCGCAATGACCATCCGAACCGTCGTGCTGTCATCTACCAAAAGAACATGGGCACTAGGCATGGTTAAAGGTCTCCACGTAATGGGTTGATCCACCCTGCACATTCAAAATACACGAAGCAACGAAGAGGCCAAACTTTTTTTTCAAGAAATTGCGCTTTTTTTGAGCAGTTTTTCGTCATCATCTTGACGATGAATGGGATTTTTTTTTGCCCTTGTATGCCGTACGAACGCCATACAGTCAGAATCGTCAATCTGTTGACTGCACATAACCTCACAAGATTGCTCGTAATGCGTGTCAATGCAGGTAAGCACGGTATGCTTCGTGGTAAGTTTCACTGACCGAACCATTGCCCGAATCTCAAGGGGTCAACGCAAACAGCAATTGACATGCCATACGTGTGCGGAATCTGGGCGGCCCGATATCGGCAAATCATCCCAATGGCCTGCGCATCGTTTGCGTCACCGCGCAAATTCTGCTCCAACATTGTGTCCGCCAAGCACCAAGCCACGACCTCGTTCCCCGAGGCAACACATCGTCCATCAAAAAAAACCGCCAATATCTCAAATGTCACATAACGAAACAATAGGATTTTTCTTGCACCAGCGAGTTCGGCTCGGTATTCCAAAGCTCATGAAATGGTCGTTGGCGCTTGCCTCGTGGTCCGTCACCCTGTTGCTGAATGCATCATTTGCGGACGCTGCAGAATCTCCGGACGAACCAATGACGGCACCTACAGCGTCTGAGCCTCCTGCGCCTCCAGACGCGCCAACGGCCCCACCTGTCGAGCCAGCAAAGGCCGTTGAACCTCCGGCCCCCGAGCCGCCCGTTGCTGGTTCTCAAAAGGGGTTGCCCCGTTTACGAATCGAAGCGAATCGACCAGGGGTCCGTCTGCTCCGTATCGAGCGCGTCATGTCCGACGACATGGGCGAAGGAATGCTCGTCAAAAATGTCTGCACGGCCCCTTGTAATCAAGTCATCGACGGTCGAGCGCGCCAAACGTTTTTTTTCGGAGCCGATGGAATGGTTCCTTCCCGCGGATTTCGTTTATCACGGCTCGAAGGTGACATCCTCGCTCGCGTCAATGGTGGGAGCCTCGCTGCCAGACAAATTGGATATTTGCTCGGAGGGTTTGGCGGGGCCGCCGTCATTGGTGGGGCCACGATGCTCGGCGTGGGCTATACGCGAAATGACGGCCATTTATCGAATGAAGGAAAAGTCATTGAAGGCCCCAATCCCTATCTCACGACCGGAGGGTTTGTCGTGCTTGGAGTCGGCGCGGCAATGGTCACCACCGCCGTCATCCTCGTCGTGACCGCCAAGACGAAAATCACCCTGCTACAAGCCGAAAACAAATCGCCTCGGATCACGCTCGATGCCGGCGTTTTGCGATTTTGAAGTTTTAGGGAGATCGGGGAGTCAAAACGCGACGCCAAGGCCAAAGGAGCCGAGGATCGAAATGCTCCCCGCTTTGTCGTAAAAAACTGCCGCGACATCCGCGATGCCCGGGTTTTTCGATTCCGCGACGATCGTAATGGGATCCGCCAAAGCCACTCCGATCCCAATACCTCCGGACAATGCAAACCCACCATCCCCAAAAATCGTCGTATTGCCAATGGATCCACCAACAATCCACGAGCTGACATTTTTCGTCACGGGCACCTTCGGCTGCACCGGATGCGTCACCGTCGCATCGAAACTTTCATATCCCGCGTGCCCCTTGAGCCAAAACCCACGTAATGGTTTGCCGCCAAAATACACGCCCACGTCTCCACCTAGACCCCAGCCACTCGCATCGAGGTTTTCCGTCGACGTACCGAAAATCCACGTCGGCGAAAGCTGCACCGACAGCGGTCCGACCACAGCCACTTCACCCTCGAAACTCAAACGTCGATTCAGCAAATCGAACGCATTGAAGCGCGCCGACCAACGACAACACGTCG
>DAOMZH010000046.1:0-26681 GCA_035437985.1 Polyangium sp. (in: bacteria)
TTGGCGCTTTCGGGCGCATTTGCGAAATTGGTGGGGCGGCTGGATTTGGTGCTTTCCGATGACGCGACGGATTTGCCAGCGGTCGATGGCGCGACGCAATACGACACGGCCAATGGTTTCGAGGTCGTGACGAGTGATTATCGACTTTTCCCGGTGACGGAAGACGTGCCGGCGGATCCGATCATCGAATCGATTTTGGAACCGTACGCGCAAAACCTGGATGCCTTGGCCAATTTGGACTTGCTCGTTGGATATGCACGCGATGGTTCGCGGCGATTTTCGACGGGAGGTGGCGATTCGCCGCTCGGAAATATGATTTCCACGGCAATGTGGCTGCGTTTGGGTGTCCAAACGGATTTATCGATGACGAACACGACGGGCATTCGTGCGGACTTGGTGCCGGGGCCCGTGACGGTCGAACAGATGTACAACATATTCCCCTTTGACAATTCAATCTCGAAGATGCAGTTGTCAGGGGTCGAATTGCAGGAAATGTTCGATTTCGTGGCCCGTCGTTCGGCGGGTCGAGGGTGCACGTCGCAAGTGCAAATCGCCGGGGCGCGAATCGTGATTGATTGCAAAACGATTGGACCGGGGCAAAAAACGCCTGGAGTCGTCCAGGAAATCTACATTGGGGTGCGCACGTGCGCGAGCGATGCGACGTGTGGTGGCGCTGCGGGGAGTTGCGATAAATCGCTTGGGGTTTGTCGCTGCACGAAAGACGATGATTGTCCGGACCACGGCGTGGGAAGCTGCAACGTCGAACGCGCCCTTTGCGGGCAGCCGTTTGATTTGTTTGCGAGCTACGAGTTGGCCACGTCGAACTATTTGGCCGGTGGCGGGAGCGGATTCCGCGTCTTGCAGCGAAACACGACGCAATTCGATACGCAAATTCAACAACGCGATGCGCTCGTCGATTACATTCGAGCGGGTCAGCCGTGCACGGTTCGACCTCCTTGTCCCGCGGATGCGAATGGTAATGGCGATCAGTCGGAAGAATGCACGAAGCTCTTGGGAATCTCGTCGACGTGTTCGCGTGATGGCGTGTGCGAGCATCAAGAGCCCATTGGTTGTACGAAAGATGCCGACTGCGAAAAATTCGATATGGACTTTGCATGTGCGTGTCCAGAATCGGTCATCGAGGGCGAGACTTGTTCGAGCAATCCAGCGGTGCCATGCGCCAAAGGAACCTGCGTGCTCAAACAATGCCGCAATGATTTGGCGGCGTTGCAACTGGAAATATGTTCCCGCGCAGCGTCGCCCGTCATTGAAAAGCAATGCCGCGAGCAGCTCGACCCGTGCAAATCCGCCGGTGAGCAATGCAAATTTTTGGCGTGCGTGGACCGGTCCCTCGGGAATTTCTCCGATGGGCGCATTCGGATGGTGGGACAATGAAAAACATATCGACAGCCGGGCTTTTGATCTTGCTTTCGTTGGCAGGTTGCACCGACGCGGCACCGCCATTGCCAGGTTTGTCGACGTTTTATGTTCGGGTGACCAAAGTCAATGGGGGTGACTTGCCCGCATCGGATAGTCCCCGCCCCGCAAACAAAGGCGATATCGAAGAAATATGGGATTTCGAGATTGAAGCGCGTTCGCCATTTGGTGAACCCGTCGCCAAAGAAGGAATGGTGCGCCTCTCGGTGGAGCCGGGCGTCGTCGCGGGCGTGATCGGGGGCGACGCGCAAGGCCGCAACATTCGGCTCGTCAATGGCAAAGCCCAAGGCACGGCGCGGGTGACGGCGGTATACGGCCAAGCACGCTTGTGGGTCGAGGATCTCGGGTACCTGCCCAAGCCGATTGCGGACAAACCACTGTGCTCGAATGGCGTCGATGACAATGGCGATGGACTCATTGATTTCCCAGCCGACCCGGGTTGTGCATTTGCCGACGACGATACCGAGGATGGGGGAACGTTTGCCGCGGGTACGTCCCAACCAGTTTATTATTCCTTGCCCCGACTGAACGACATTCAAGGGAATGGGGCGACGACGCCTTATCCTTACGAAGCCGTACAAATCGAAACCCAAGGGTCATTGCCGGTCGTCGTGACGCGAATTGCAAGCGATGGGTTTTACGTGACGGACATGTCGCAACAGGCCAACGGTTACAATCATATTTTTGCCTTCAACTTCTCGGCTCCCGTAAAAATGAGGGTGTGTGATCAGCTGACGTACCTGTCGGGCACCGTGGTCGAGTTTTTCGGGTTTACCGAATTGTCGTTTCCAAGCTTCAAATTGGACGAGCAGCTGATTCGCGACCAGTTGAAAAACAATACCCCGTGTGAACTCATGCCCACCCCGACGGTGCTCGATTCCATGATCATCAATGACCCGAAAGAAATGGAAAAGCTCGAATCGTCGCTCGTGCGGATCGAGGGCTTTACGATTGGGAAGATTTTTGGACCCAAGCCCGTGGTGAACTTGATTCCAGACGCGGATCATTCGAATTGCGATTTGAATGGCGACGGCCAGGTCGATTTCGAGGACGATATCGAGGGCGCGTGCTCCAACAATTGCGCGAGTGACGTGAATTGCACCGAATGGACGTCGTATGCGGCCCGCGGCAATTACAAAGTGTTCAGCGGGGGCACGATGATTCAAATCAATACTGGTACAGCCGCAGAATTCGATCCGGTAGCGCACAAAGGTGAAACGCTCACGGCCGTGACCGGCACAATGCGTAATTTCTCCGGCGGCTCGCTCAATTGGACCATTGAAACGCGTTGCCCCGACGATTTGCTCTGCTCGAGAGCAGGTTGCGCCAAAGAAGACCTTCCCTCAACCAAAGCTTGCATTCGGCCTCGTACGATCGGTGACGCCGATCAAAGCACGAACTGAAGGACCTCGAACTGCTCATGCACACCACTCGCCGCTTTCGTTCCCTCGCTTGTTCGTCCCTTGCCCTCGCGTTGGTTTTGGGATTGGCACCCATAGACGCTGGCGCACAACAAGCGAGTTCGTCGGAGCTTTTGCAAAAAGCCCGGGCTGCACTCGCAAGTGGCGATACCGCTGGCGCCTGCGCATTATTCGAGCAGAGTCGCGCGGCGCGCACGAGCGAAGGGGAAAAAGCGGACGCCCCGAAATTGGACGAGATTCAATTCGATCTTGCCGATTGCCTGGAAAAATCTGGCAAGCTCGAGGACGCGGCAAAAGCATTCGAGGCCCTTTCGGCGGGAACTGGCGAGCCTGCTGAAAAAGCGAAAGTCCGCGCTGCCGCATTACGCGCCAAACTCGCGCCACCGCCACAACCTCTGCCACCACCCGCGCAAGCTGTCACGCCCACGCCTCCGATCGCGCCCGTGAACCCCGAGGCGGACAAGAAGAAAGATGGCGCAGGATTGGCCAAAGTCGTCACGGCACCCCCGCCCGTGCGCATTGGCGATTTCATGGATACGCGCTTGACGTGGGTATTCGGTGATGACGACGTTTTGCACGCAACTGGGCGCGCACTCCCGCTCTCACCGGATACCGCGATTGGCGATCGCAAATCGTATCGTCTCTTTTTCGACAACCTGAATTCGCGTTTCGCCGGACGTGAAAACCTGACGCATTTGGCGCTATACAAGAAAATGCCCGGGTTCATCAAGAATCTGGACACGGAAGCGTCACTTTTGCTGCGGCTCGACGTCGCCGCGATTGCCCGCCAAACGAATAATTTGAATCAATCGATTTACGACGCGGGTACGTACATTCGCGCGTTTTACCACACCGACGGCAAGGCCGATGGCAAACAAGGTTTGTCGGTGACGTTGTGGCCCCTCGATACCGATCGTTTTCGTTTGGGATACTTGTACGACATTTCCTGGGGCGGAACGAATCCGTTCATCAACCAATCGATCTTCCCACGTATTCAAGGCAGCGCGCCGGGCGGCAAGATCACGTATGAAGGGAAAAACTTCAGCGTATTTTTCGGCGTCAAGACGGCCACGATCATTCAGCTCGAAGGGAAACTCGAAGACGACAATACCGGCGAAAGCAACGCCGAAGAATTTCGGGTTGGCCAGACGAACTATGGTTTGCTCGCCGGAGGCAGCGTCGATCCGACCGATTTTCTGCATGTCGACGTAGGTGGCGGTTATTTCCAGCAAGGTAAATTTGATTTGCCGGACGTCGAGGGGCAACGCATTTACACCGCCGGTCTTTCGGGGCGCGTCTTGCTGCACGACAAGACGACGCCGGTGCCACAATCGATCGACTTTCAGCTTTATCGCAATGACCCGAACAAGCCCACGGTCATTTTCAAGCCGGAAAGCTACACTCCAGGCAAAACGACGTGGTCGGTGGCCCTCGAAGGGACAAACCTTTGGCAACAATTGAAGAATTTCGACGTTGCTGGGGGACTTGCCTTGCAATCGGCGACGGCTTTTGCATTACAGGCGAACGTGAAGTCGTCGTACCTCCGTGGCAGCGCGACGGTGATCTATCGCGATTTGCCGTATGTTTTGCGCAATCAACCGAGCTTCATTCCGTTCCAAACCTTGCCCGCCGATGCGGGTTCGTCGGACGAAGTCTTTTTTGCGCTCGCGAGTGATTATTACTTGCCGAAGCCTCGACTCACCTTGGGTCTTGGTGGTGGTTTGCAATTGCCCGCGACATTCAGCACCGCAACAATCGACAGCTCCTCAGCCCCAATCAAACGGACCGTGGTCGTCCGAGAACAAGGCAACATCGCCATTCTTCCGGTCAATCAACAAGCCGTGCCGATATTCCAGCTGCGGGCGAGCTTGAAATGGGACATCTCGCCGATTCTTTCGGCGCTTTTGTGGATGCAATACGTCCGCGACAACAACGGCACGTTCGTCGAACGGGATCCGTCCGAAGGTACATTGGCCTTGCGCACATTCATCAGCCCCGACTTCCTCGGGTTCGGAACCAGCGTTTCCGCGCGGTTCTGATTCCTTTGGGAGGCGCTATTATGCCGGCCCGTTTGTCAATCCAGTTAGACAAACAGGACGGTATCGTCAGACCAGGAGAACCCATCACGGGTAATATCGAATTGGTTTGTCCCGAGGTCAAACGCCTGGACGAACTGTTCGTGACTTTGGGATGGGATGTGGAAACGCAGGGTGAACCGCATGCGGTCCGAGGTTCGCCCGTCGTCATTGTCAAACAAATACAACTGTCGGCAAATGAACCGCGGGTTTTTCGGTTCGAACTCCAAGCGCCACCTGGACCACTGACCTACCACGGGCATATTTTATCGGTGCATTGGCTCTTGCGCGCCGAAGCCAAATTGGGCTGGACGCAACGCGAGCGGGCCGAAACGCGCATTTCGCTGATTGCCTGGACCGAAGAGGAACGTGCTCTCTCGGTGAGGAGTTATCGTACGGGGCGCCCGCGGCAATCGCTTGTTTACCACCCCGGCCAATTACCCGAAATCGTTCATGAGAAAAATGAAGAATCGCGAGGGATCGAGCATCCTATCGTCGGCGTATCGCTGGCCGGAGCGACTGTCGCGCTCGTTTTGCTCCATGCGAATCCGTATACCCGTATTTTTGCCTTGTTGCTCCTGGTAGGAGGTTTGTCCACTCTGTTTGCCCATTTGCCACGACGAACTTTACGGCGGCGGCTGGGTCCACCGCAACTGGATATTCATCCGGAAATCGTGCGGGCGGGAGACATTCTGACGGTGTCGGTGGCATTTCGCCCTGCACGGGCGGAGGTTTTGACCGAACTCATATTTTTGCTGCAAGGTACGGAAGTGGCCGCACGGCCCTCGAGTGAACCGGACGAACCGCGAATTTACAGGCATTCGCTGCATGTCGAACGGCGCGTGGTCGATCGGAATCGCTTGCGCCTCGATGGAGCGCGCGTCACGGTGATTCAAGAGATGTTTCATATTCCGGAATCAGCACCGCCCTCGTTTGGCGCTCCGCATAATGAATTGCGGTGGGAAGTCACCGCTACGGTGCGAACGGCTGATCTTTTGACGTGGAAACAATCGCGACGGATTCTCGTATTTCCATCGAGCGGATGATTTACGACAGGACGCTCGCTTTCGACGCCGAACGACGCTACGATACGAGGCGAAGGTGATTGCGTGATCTGTCCGAACTGTCGCCAAGAAGCGCCCACGGTCGTGCGTGGCGTGCGGGCATATTGCACTGCATGTGGCGCGCCGCGTTCCCTCATTGAGGACACGCCGGTGAACGTTGCGGGGCAACCATCGAAAATCGGCGGCGGCGTGGCGTCCATTGCGGGTTTGTCCATCTTGGTGCTCGGAACCATGCTGGCGCTCACGGTGGGCGCAATACTGCAAATTTTTGCGGATCCGCTCGGCTTTGTGATCGGCGGATTTCTGGAAGCCGTGACGCTGTTTGTCTCGGCTATGTTTTTATGGGGCGGCCGAGCGCTGATGCAGAGCGGCGCCGAGCGGGAGCGAAATGCACACGAGCAAGCGGTTTTTGCTATTGCCCGAAGGCGTGGGGGCTCCGTGACCGCGCTGGAATTGGCGCAGGTATTATCGATTCCCGTAAGCGACGCGGACGCCATGCTTACAGTCATGGCCAAACGTCCCGATGGCCACGTAACGCTCGAATTGGACGATGATGGCACCCTTCGTTATGAGGTGCGGGATGCTCGACGTCGCGTGCGCGTGAGCGAGCGCAAGCGGGTGGCCGCAGAAGTGCCGGCGTCCAAGGTGGTCATGGATGCGGAATTCGAGGAGATTGCGGAAGAGGAAGCGCGCGCGCAAGAAAAACGGATGCGGCGTTGAGTTTGTCAGGGTTGACTATTTCGGATCGGGATTTTCAGCGATGTGATTCAAGACGCGTTCCATGCGGACGAACACTTCGTGCATGGTTTCTTCCGGTGGTAGGAACGTGAGCCGCAGGTGGTTTGTCTTGGAAATATTGAATCCCGAACCGGGGACGACGAGCACGTGTTCTCGTTCGAGCAATTCGGCGGCGAAACGCGCGTCATTGAAATGCGGAATCTTATGCGTGTCGATCCACGGGAACGCGTAGAGAGCTCCTGGAGGCGGGGAGACGTGCAAGAATTCGGACTTCTCGATTCCATTGATCAAAGCGCGTCGTTGTCGTCCGAGGCGCCCGGATTCGGCGGTGAGCTCGTAAATGCTTTGGTGTCCGGTGAGCGCAGTTTGCACGGCCCATTGACTGGGAACATTGGCGCAAAGGCGCAACGAGGAAAGGACTTCGAGTCCTTCGAGGTAATCTTTGGCGTGGTCTTTGGTGCCGGTGAAATAGACCCAGCCGGTGCGAAATCCACAAGCCCGATGAACTTTGGACAAACCGCCGAAGGTCGCGCACAGAGTTTTCTCCACGAGTGAAGCCAAGGAAACGTGTTTGGCGCCGTCGTACAAAATGCGATCGTAGATTTCGTCGGCGAATACGGCGATCTTATGGCGTTCGGCCATGCGCACGAGGGCTTCGAGGGTGGCTTGAGGATAAACGGCGCCCGTGGGATTGTTGGGATTGATGATGACGATACCGCGTGTTTTCGGCGTCATGAGGCGCTCGACTTCTTCGGGATCCGGAACGAATGCATTCTCGGCGCGACACGGATAATGCACGGCGCGACCATTGGATAACGTGACGGCGGCGGTCCAAAGAGGGTAATCGGGGGCGGGAACGAGAACTTCGTCGCCCGGATTGAGCAATGTTTCCATGCACATGAGAATCAGCTCGGAACAGCCATTGCCCATGAACACGTCGTCGCTCGTGACGGTGGAAAGTCCACGCAGACGCGCGTCCGCAGCCACGGCATCACGCGCCTGCACGATACCTTTTTGATGCGAATAACCTTCGGCTTGGCCCAAGTTTTCGATCATTGCGAGTCGAATGGCTTCTGGTGTGCGAAAACCAAAAGGAGCTGGATTACCAATGTTCAGTTTGATGACTTCGAAGCCTTGTCGTTCCAATTCGAGGGCGCGTCGGGCCAAAGGACCACGAATTTCGTAACGAACATTATCGAGATGCTGGGCTCGCCGAAATGTCGGCGCGGGGTGTTCCGAATTCACTCTGCTCATGTCGCGGGGTGTACTACACTTTTGTCTTTTTGCGAGCAACAAAATCAACTCGTTGTGCTCGACGAAATTCCGCATCGCACTTGACGTCGACCCCCACTTGCGTGTCTGATGATCGGTTCGGAGTCGGTCGTCGTACCGCATTCCGAACTTACGGCTTAGAAAGGGACAATCATGCATAAATTGGCAAAGCTCTGTGGATTCGCACTGGCCTACGCACTCATGGGTTGTGGGGGCAGCGATTACGATCCGGCATTGCTCGCGCAGTATCGAAGCGCCATTCCGAAGGAAACGCAGCTATCGGCAACAGCGCCCAAAGCGTCCTTGCAAGCGCTCGTTGGCGACCCGGCGATGCTTCCGAAAGGTTCCCAAGACATCGTTCTCGGAATCAATGGCTCGGTCGAAGGCATCATTCAAACAATGAAAACGATCGTGGCGACGGATCCGACGGTTTACAACAGCGACACGAAGGAATTCGTGTGGGGACCGTTCCCGAATGATGATGGAGTTGGGACGGTTGCCGCGTACATCAAGGATCAAGGCGACGGCAAGGACTTCCGTTACGTTTATGCATTGCTGCGAGGCATGGACCAGGATTTGGCCAATATGTCGCCGGTCATTTGGGGTGGCGCAACGCCGGACGCCAAGACGGAAGAGCACGGGGCCGGCGTGACGTTATGGGATTTCGAGGCGAATTTCGCATTTGAAACGGCCAACAATCCCGATGTCGCCAATACGCCGCTCGATCGCGGACGCTTTGTCGCCGTTTACGGCAAGGGCCAAAACGATAAAGGCGAGTTTGGCGTGGTCGTCGCGGCATTGCGCAAATTCGTTCCGAAAGACGAACCTATGAATGCACCCGCGGATGTCGATTACTTCTACGGGCGTTTCGCGGATTCCACCAATCAAGTCGACTTTGTCGATTGGCAAGGCAATGTGGACATTTCGAACGATCCCGCCAAAACCGCAGCCGAATTGCTGAACGTGCATCTAGCCTTCTTTAATGAAGGCACTGGGCGCGGTGAGGCCACGGCTTCCGGAGGCGACCTCGCAGCAGGAGAAACCGCGGAAGTCGTCGAATGTTGGGACAAGTCGATTTCGCAATCGTACCTGAGCTTCACGGTTTCGTCGAATGGAACCGCGGGAACACCAGCGGAAGAAGGCGCAATCGCTTCGTGCGGCTATTTCCAATCGAGCCTGAAGGATCTTGGCGTACCGTCGCTCGCCGACGTGGATGCCAATTTGAAAGCAGCCCTCGATGAAGTGGCGACCAATGGTATTCCCAAGTAAAACCTCGCCGTAATCTCGCAATGCGCAAATCCGCGGCTAGCGCTCGGCGTAACGCTCCGGAGAAGCAGCGCGAGGTGCGTATTCATAAACGGGGCGTGGAAATACACCTTCCGCGCCTCGTTCTCGCCTCTCTTCTTGCATGACCCTCAATTGCCGCAGCAATTCGCGATCGGGGCCCGAACACTCGAAATGATGGGCTCCGAAAATAGCCAATCCCGTACTAATGATGACGATGATTGTGGCTTGCACGTTTTGGGGCAAGGCATTTCGTAAGCTCATACAAGGCGTAGTCGCAACCAACATGCCAAGGATCCAAAGCGTCAAGTCGTGCCGAAACTGCGGAAATTGCACGACTGCATCGGCCGTGATCATCCCGCACTGGAGCCTCGAACCTCCATCCCCTGGAGGCTCGGACCTCCATCTGGAGGGTGGACCCTTCAGATGATGGTGGACACGTAACGACAAATGATGCGAAATTCCACCAAACTTCGTTTTTCTTTTTTTGGCATGTGAATTGCTTGTAGATCGAGACACGCACCGCGTGATTCTTATCGGAGGACGTCATGGCAATGCAACGATTGATCGACATGGTTTCGCGATTTGGACTTCAAGCGGCACTGCTGGTGTCCGTTACGGGTCTTCCGGCATGTGGTGGAGAAATGACGGGGGAGGATTTCGAGGATGTGGCCGAGATCGAGCAGGCCGAGAGGTATACTGGGACCAATAATCTTTGGCCAGGCGCAATTGACGCGGATCCCTTGAAGCGCCCGACGCTCAATACGCACGGCATTACATCGACGACCAATGCCGATCCTCTCCCGTTATGCGCGAGCGGGACCGTCACGTCCACCGGATGCACATTGCGCGCGGAATGGAGAGCATGGCTCAACGCGGATGAAGAGCATCGGGCGCCGACGATGAAAGCCATTGCGAAGTGTTCGGTCGAGTCGAGTTTTACCATCGTGGATTCAAGCAACACGTTTTCCTTTACCGGTCAATGGGCGTTGTACACGTCGTGGAAATCCAACCGCCTCAATGGCCAAGACAAACGCGAACGGGTCAGCTCCTGCATATTGACTCTACTCAATGGCAACAACCAAGAGCTTGCGTTGTGCATCATTGGCCCTGGTGGCGCGCCATTCAGCGAGCCCTGCGGTGATTCGAATATGGTTGTACGCGAGGGCGGATTTTTTGGAGATCTTTTCGCGCCGAACCCAACCGCGTACGTTGCAGGCCCCGACACGGCTGAACCCGTCGATTCCGGTCGCGCTTGTTTTGCATCGTCAGGAACGTATTGCTGCGCGGAAGCAGATACGAGCTGCCCGCAACGAATTGTTTTGGTCGGTTCGATTTTGGGTGATCCAGCTCAAAATTACGCCAATAAACGTTGCAATGCTCCGCTCGTGACTTCGGGTAGCAATCAGTATTGCCCGTCGTTTTATTCGACCCGTGAGCCCGGGCGAAGCTACACCAATGTCTTCACGACGTTCGTCCCGGCCGCTCCTTGAAACGAGCCGGCCCATCGCCCACCACCAAGATTCATTTCCCCTTCATCGCTTGGCTAACCTCCGCAGCCACTTCGGAGAACTCCCGTTTCAAGTTCGCATTCGTGGACAATGCGACCGACAAGCTTTCCTCAGCCCGCGCAAGCTCCACCTGACCATTTTTGGGACTCAATCGTGCCTTGTGATAATGCAGTGCCCCTTGGACGGCCAACGCCCGGGGCAACCCAGGGGCTAACTTCAAGACCTGTTCAATCCCTCGGAGCCCTTCGTCGACGACTGTATTGGCTGACTTGTCGAGATCGTTTTTCTCGGTCAAGCCTTCAAGCAATCGGAGACAAACCATAGCAGCCGTCAAACAAACATCGACCCTATGAGGTGCCTTTTGCAGAGCCTCGAGCGCGAGTCGCCGCGCCTCTTCGAGCAGCGGCAGAAATGGCTGCGCCGATTGCTGCGCCCATTGAGCCCGTACGAGAATCAATTCAGCTTCGACACTTTGGCACCCTGCATTACCAGGCGCGAGGTGTTTGCACGTAGCGAGAGCCCGCAACCCTTCGTCAATGCTCCTGCGCGGATCGATCTTACGCACGACTTCGTGACTTGCCAGCAATTGATGAGCACGAGCCAGGTCGCGATACGCAAGCACGAGCGTGTTATCAACGGCGAGAAGAGCATTGAATCGTTTTATTGCATCATTCGTTTGGTCTATCCCATCTGCCCCCGTTTCCAGCCGATACGATGACATCATGCTCAACGCCAAACCTGCATTTCCGTTGGCCAACGGATGCGTCGTATTGAGCTTCAATGCCCTGTCCGCCATTTCGACGGCTTCGAGCAGAGTTTTCTCGGGATTCTCGCCATGGCTGAGTTTCCAATCGGCAAGATCGTTCATCCACGATGCGGTATTGTTGTAGGCCATCAGATACCCCTCATCGATCTCGATGGCCTTTTTGGCTTGGGCAATTGCCTGTTCGAAAAACTCATGCGGATCTTCATTACGGGATTTCTTGTCGACTCCAACCAATGACAAAGCCAAACCATAATCATTGTAGGCCCACGGAAACTTGGGATTGAGGTTCAGGGCTTGTTGCAAGTGCTGCGTCGATTTCTTCAGCAATGGATCGGCCGCTTGTCCTCGATCCTGATAATCCTCCGCCAGCTTGAGATATCCAATCCCGGTCGCCTCCCACGCAAATGGATCCTTGGGGTGATCCGCAATGGCGTCTTCACCAGCCTTGACTTGGGCGCGGTATAACCCCTCCACGACGTCACGCGGAGCCCCATGATCCTGCGCATACCTGCCCTGAAAATGGTAAGCAAACGCCTTTTTCGTATTTCCCGACGATTCTTTCGGCGCGGCCACCAAGGACTTGTCAGCTGCCGCCAAAGCTTTCTCCAATTTCGCTTTGGGATCTCGTCCCCGATACAAATCCATTTCTTCCTGGCGAATCCACGCTTCCGCCAACACTTCGTACACTTGATGATCACTTCGCCCAATGTCCGCGGCCTGCTCGTAATGCTCAACCGCCCGATCGAAATCGCCCTCCGCTTTTTCGTTTTCACCTTTGTCTTTGGCATCGAGCGCTCGGGCCAAATACACGTCCCCTTGGAGCTTTGCCGCTTCATAAAGCCACGGAGATGCACGCCGCGCCAATGCAGCTTGTTCGAGCGCCTCGTCATAACGCCGCCGATAAAAATGAATCAAGCCTTCCACATAGGTCGCCGATACCGTCGGCAAACCTCGACAACGCTCCAAATGCGCCAATGCAGGCTCGAGGTATTCTTTGTCGAGTTCTTGCTTGCGTTTTGCAAAATAAGTCGCATCGCCGCTCTTGCGCGCATCTTCCAAAGCTCGGCTATAAAGCTCGCCCAAAGCGCGCCCGAGCCCATACTCGAGTTCCGGTTCCCGCACGCCGCGAAGTTGTGCCGATTCGAAGTGTTTTCGAGCTTCCGCCCATTCTTCGAGGGCCAGGTGTCCTCGACCGAGCGCATAGTGGTCAAAACCTGCGCCCAGATCGGCAAAAGAACGCATTTCGGCCTCGATGCTGGCCATTCGCTCGCGCACGACACTTTTTTCCGCCGTCGTGTCGTGCAAGGGCACCAAATGGGCTGTCCGGACCAACCAATCCAGATCTTTGACTGCGCCACCGAGCTTTTTCCCCAGCTCGGCTCGTTTTTGGGCTATTTCCTCGCGACGCGCATTCGTGATCACCGTGTCGATTCCGTACCCTGTGAACGCCACCAAACTCACGACCAGAGAAATCACGACGATTGCCATGGGCTTGTTGCGTTTGCCCCGCCAATACAATCGTTCCGGCAAACTCAATCGCCGCGCCAGCACTTTTTCGCGGCTCAAAAACCGTTCGAGGTCTTCCGCCAATTCGATCGCCGAGGCATAACGACGATGCGGCTCTTTGGCCAAGCACTTGAGCACAATCGTATCGAGGGCCTGCGGAATCTCGGGATTTTTGACGCGCAAAGGCACGGGATCGTCGATGAGCACCTTGAGCACGACATTCATCGCATTTGCGTCGACGAACGGCGGCGCCCCACTCAGCAAATCATAAAGTGTCGCGCCCAGACCGTACACGTCCGTACGCGCGTCCGTTCCGCGTGCTTGTCCGCGCGCCTGTTCGGGCGACATATACCCGGGCGTGCCCAAAAGCGCCCCCGACTCCGTCAAACCTTGCGTCCCGCTGTCTTCGCGCGCCAACCCAAAATCCATGAGAATCGGGTTTGGCGTGACGGAACCATTTGGACCTTCGATACTTTCGACCATGATGTTGGCCGGTTTGATGTCTCGATGAATGATGCCCAAACGATGCGCGGCGTGCACCGCATCCGTGACGGTTTTCATGAGCCGCACTTTGTCATCGAGCGACATTGAATGAGCCGCCTCGGAGAGTTGCTTGCCCTCGATGAGCTGCATGGCAATGTATGCGCGCCCTTCGACTTCCCCCACTTCCAACACCTTGCAAACGTTGGGATGATCGATACGCGCCTGAGCTCGCGCCTCTTGGAGAAAACGCGACGTCATGTACGATTCGACCGTATGAATGAATTTGAGCGCTACGCGTCGGCCAATACGTTTGTCGCGCGCCTCGAATACTGCGCCCATTCCCCCTTTGCCCAGCAAACCGAGAATTTCGTAACGATCCCAGCGCTGCGGATTGGACAGCGGAATTCGTTCCGAATTCGGGAGCAAACTCGATGACGGCGCCATGAGATCCGCATCGAGGGTCGGAAGCTCGAGCGGCTTTCCCGTAAGCGGCGTTATGGATGTGCCCTCCGCTTTTTCGCGGATCTCAATCTGCCTTGGCGGTGATTCGATTCCTTGCACGCCATCGGAAATCGGCACATCGTCGCCCTCGTTTGCAGCATTCTTTTTTCGCCGTCGAGGACGTTCGATTCGGACGGTTCCAGGTGCCGGATTGTCGGAATCGTTTACGGGGCCATTTTCAGTGGCTATGGGTGATTTGCGTTTACCTGCTTCGGATAGAGTATCTTCCTCCTTTCTCTTGTTGATCTCATCCATGATTCAATCACTCCTTACTCGCGTCACCGCTATCGTCAGCGCCGCGTAAGCCGTATTTTCTAAGCAGAGTTCGCAAGTGGCTTCGGTCCATCTTCGCCAAACGCGATGCTTCCGACAGATTGTCTTTCGCCGCCGCCATGAGGGCTTTCATGTATTCTTTTTCCCAACGATCGGCAGCCCGTTGTTTGGCCATACGAAACGAAAGCCGCGGATCGAAAATATCTTCGTTACGAGGCTGCGCTTCCGCATTGGCGGGCTGGTCGAGCGCCAAGAGCGTCGGATCGTCAAACAGAATGGCTCGCTCCACAGCGGCTCGTAATTCCCGGACATTTCCGGGCCAAGGTTGGCGACGCAAATATTCCAGCAAATCATCCGAAATATTTTTGTCGGGGACGAGTTCGGCGTGGAAATGCCGAGCCAATCTTTCGATATCGCCGGTTCGTTCCCGCAATGGCGGGATGTGAATACGTACGACGTTCAATCGATAAAATAAATCCGCACGAAATGCATTTCGGTTGACTTCCGTACGTAAATCGCGATTCGTCGCCGCAATGACTCGGGCGTCGATTTTGATTCGTTGATTTCCCCCAACCCGCTTGACGGTGCGTTCTTCCAATACGCGCAGAAGCTTGGGCTGCATGTCGAGCGGTAATTCGCCGATTTCATCGATGAAAATCGTGCCTCCCGAAGCCTGCTCGAATGCGCCGGCACGATCCCCCGTAGCCCCGGTGAAGGACCCTTTGACGTGACCAAAAAGCTCACTCTCGATGAGCGTCGGAGCAATGGCTGCACAGTCGAGGACGACAAATGGTTTGGCCGACCGTGTACTCGCTTCATGAATGGCCGCCGCCAATACACCTTTTCCCGTTCCCGTTTCTCCTTCGAGCAGAATGGTGCTTTCGGATTGAGCCAATCGAGGAAGCGCCGCAAAAATACGCCGCATCGCAGCGCTCGATCCGATCAGCGTGCCAAACCGATCTTCTGGACTCAATGCTTCACAAATATCATCTTCACTCACATCGATTCGGAGCGTCGTGCGACCTACGCGTACTCGCACCTCCCCATCCAAATATCCTGATTGAATTCGTATACTTCCAACCGCCGTACCATTTGACGAACCAAGATCCCGCAGATAGAGCCCCTCGGGTGTCGCGGTGACACTGAAGTGATGGCGCGAAACCGTCGGGTCCGTGAGCACGAGATCATTAGCAGCAGCCGTGCCAATCGATACCTCGCTCGTGCGCGCACGAAATGATGCGCCCGCATCCGGTCCTTCGATGACCGCAATAGAAAACCCTTCGAGCCGCAATTCCTTCGCTCGAGACTGAATGTGCAAGGTGCCATGAACCGACATAAGTCGGCACCTTATCACGACCTTCCGCGCCAGCACGAAAAACTTCGTGCCGTTTTCGCGTTTACAGGCTCCGCACGTGCCAAAACCGCAGTCGAGAGGAACACGACGTCGGCGCACGCCGCAGGTTTCTCGCGACGATCGTTTTGCTTACAATCAAATACCGCCGCGGAGTTCTCGCAGGTGTTCGCGGGCAAACTCGCGCTCGGGAAACGCGGTCGCCAATTCGAGGGCCTTACGAAAATGGGACCTTGCTTCGTCGAATCGCTTACGGGCGATGGCTACGACCCCGAGGCGATTATGGATACACGAGCGCAACCACATTTCCCACGTGGGCAACAGCATTCCATGCGTCAACAAATCCTGATAGGTCTTCTCGGCTTCGTCCCAATATTGTCGCGTCGAATGAACAGCCGTGCCAAACCAATATCTGGCCACGGCATGCTGGGGGTCGTGCTTCAAAATGGGCGCGAGGATTTGTTCAGCCCAAGCAGCATCGTGGCCCTCCCACGCGCGCGCAAAGTCGTCGAGCAGTATGCGATGTTCGACATTCACGCGTAATCGTTCATATGCGGCCTGCAATCGCTCGCGTAGTTCGTCACGCGCTTCATGTTCGAACATAGGTTCGTCGGGAGAATTTTCGGATCCATAGATTCGCCCGCTCCACAAGTCCACACCTCCTCCAATGAAATCGCTCCCTGGGATTGATTGAAAAATGAAGTTGCGATGGACATTGGCCGTGATGAGGGCTCGAATTGGCGTGGAATCGCCGACACCCATTTCCACTGCGGCACCTTGATGCAGACTAAAGTGCAAATGGCGATTGCCCGCGGCGCCGGTATTGCCCATCGTGCCCAAGACATCACCCGAGCGCACGATATCACCTTCATTCACGGTGACCTTTTCCAGATGCGAATAAAACGTAAAATATCCATGGCCATGATCAACTTTGACGTGATTGCCAAATCGCAGTCCTGCCGATGAATCACCAAAGGTCGAATCTCGTAGAGGTAGGAAACCCGTCCCGACGCTGCCGCAACGACCTCGACCGTTTCTTCGGCGCAATTCGACAAATCCAATGCGTACAAGCAATTTCCACCCGAATGCGTAAAGCCCTGCGGTGACGAATTTCCCTGCTGGCACAGCGCTACCTGACCCGCGGAAATTGGCATGCGCAAAATCGGCTGCCCGTCACGCAGCTTCGGACCTCGCGACCACGAAGGTGTTCGTGCCCGCCAAACCATTCCCCCAATTGTTGCACTCGTCGCCGTGGCGGTGCAAAACATCAAAAATCGGCGACGCGCTAAAGTCATCAATTTCATTCTCCCGGAACGCTGGATCCTTCGACATCTCTCGAACGCCAATCTTTGCCCCTAAAAGCGCCTGAGGTTTCGTAGATATGTCCGGAACGTGCCCGGTGCACGCCTTGCTCGTCCACGAGCGGGACATTCCCCGAGACACAGAAGCCACATGGCGAGGGAAAAGTTCGGGGTCGAAGTAAATGTTGCGTGCTCATACGATTTTTCTCGCATCCTGAAATGACTTCATGTACTAGCTCCAACCAATGACGACGAAGGAGAAACTCGAAGGCGACCATTTTCGCGCGGATACTGCCGCGGGACTTGTCGTATTTCTCGTCGCGCTGCCGCTTTGCTTGGGCATTGCGCTCGCGTCTGGAGCGCCGCTATTGGCGGGGCTCGTTGCCGGTGTCGTTGGAGGCATCGTCGTAGGCTTTTGCTCGGGATCGGAAGTCAGTGTCAGCGGCCCTGCGGCAGGTCTGACCGTCATCGTCGCAACCGCGATAACGAACCTCGGTTATGAGGCGTTTTTGGCCTCGGTGCTCATTGCGGGCATCTTGCAAGTCATTTTCGGCACAGTGCGTCTCGGCGCAATTGCCGATTATGTTCCGACCTCGGTCATCAAAGGAATGCTCGCGGCGATTGGAATCGTCATCGTACTCAAACAAATCCCCCATGCCCTCGGGCGGGATCTGGATTTCGAGTCCGATATGAGTTTCATCGAGCCAGACGGCAAAGAGAACACGCTTTCGGCGATCGTGAAGGCCGTTCTCAGTGCGAGCGGCGCGGCAGTCATCATTGTCGCCGTTTGTTTGGTGATTCTTCTCACTTGGGAAAAGCAGGTCGCGACACGTGCAAAGATCTTGAAGTTCGTCCCGGCGCCATTGGTCGTGGTCGTCGTTGGGACATTGATTAATGAAATCATGCGCGCAACGACGGGGACATTCTTCTTGAAAGGCGAAGACGGGCACCTCGTTTCGCTGCCCATTCCAGCAACCCCGGTGGATCTGTTCGCGCAGCTTCAGCGCCCGGACTGGGGGGCCTTCAAAGATAAACAGGTTTTTCTCACGGGGGCGACGCTCGCCGCGGTCGCGAGCCTCGAATCGCTGCTTTCCCTCGAGGCCGCCTCGAAACTCGACCCTTACAAACGTTATGCCTCGCCAAACCGTGAACTCTTGGCGCAAGGCTTGGGCAATATCGTCTCGGGATTGCTCGGGGGTTTGCCGGTGACGTCAGTCGTCGTCCGGTCGAGCGCGAACGTGTATGCGGGAGGAAAAACTCGTTATTCAGCCATCATCCATGCGACGCTGTTGGCGATTGCGGTGCTCTTCATGGGCCGATTGTTGAATCACGTGCCTCTGGCGGCATTGGCAGCGATTCTCTTGACGATTGGCATCAAACTCGCTCCCGTGTCCCTTTTCAAGAAAATGTGGTCGGAGGGGTATGAATCATTCGTGCCGTTCGTCGTGACGGTCCTCGCCATCGTATTCACGGACCTCTTGAAAGGCGTGCTCATTGGATTGGCGGTGGGTGTCTTCTTCGTGATTCGCTCGAACTCCTTCGCGGCAATGACCGTGGTTTCGCAAGACAATTTCCACCTCTTGCGGTTCAACAAGGACATCACGTTCGTGCACAAGGCGGAATTGAAGGAAAAACTCGCCGCCATTCCGCAGAATTCGACCCTCATCATCGACGGCTCTCGCGCGTTGCATCTCGATCGTGACGCCTTCGACGTGCTCGATGATTTTCAACAGACGGCGCAATTCAAAGGCATAACGATCGAGCTGAAAAATCTACGTGGCAAGCGCATGTAGCGGCCAAAGCGGAGTCATTCCATGGAAGCGTACAAGAAGTTATTGCTAGGAAACAAGGCTTGGGTTGCCGAAAAGCTGGCCATCAGCCCGGATTATTTCGAGCGCACGGCGACCACACAAACGCCGGCCTACCTATGGATCGGATGTTCGGATAGCCGCGTTCCGGCGGAGGACGTCACCGGCACTGAACCGGGAGAACTGTTCGTCCATCGCAACATTGCGAATCTCGTGGTCCACACGGATTTCAATGTGCTCTCGGTGCTCCAATATGCCGTACAGGTTTTGGAGGTCAAACACATCATCGTGTGTGGGCATTACGGTTGCGGAGGCGTGCGTAACGCCATGACAAACCGTTCTTTCGGCCTCATCGACAAATGGCTGCGACACATCAAAGACGTTTATCGATTGCGCCGTCGAGACCTCGAAACAATCGCCGACAATGAACAACGTCTCAACCGTTTGGTCGAATTCACCGTGGCCGAACAGGTGCAAAATCTGGTGGAAACAAGCATCGTGCAGCGGGCGTGGGCCGAGCACAAACGCCCCTACATTCACGGCTGGGTATACGAGCTGAAAACCGGGGCGCTCAAACAATTGGCCATGATGGCACCCGGCGCGGAAATCGAAGATATCTACCGTTTCGATTTCGAGCCGCCTGCGGCCGACTAAAACCCGATCATTGGAAGTTGATCGCGTCCCAACCCCCGAGTGAACTGAATCCACACGCCACGCGCGTGAAGTATTTGGCGCTCATGTTGACGTAATGACCGCACACGTCTCCGCCCATGCTCCCGTAAAAGTTGCAATTGGGACAATTCGGATTGTACGCATCAGCGCACGCGTCGCATCCGGAACAACCGGCTTGGTCCTTTTCGCCCCACATTGAATCGAGGCAGCCTTCAATGCCATTGGGCCCCTGACCCAAGCATTCATTTTGCCCAGATCCATTACATGTGGGATACAGCTTCATGCCCCACGCGCCGTGTGGATCGTTATGCGTTTCATCCCACGTGGCTTGCTGATCCACGCACGGCTCCGCTTCCTTCCAGCGCTCGTAGGGCGGCAATCCTTTCGTCGCTCGCAACGCATTGATCTTATCGACGCAGGCCTGACGCTGCGCCTCGTACGGATCCGGCCCACCACTCGAACTCGAGCTGCTCGAACTCGAGCTGCCGTTGCCTGCACCGCCTTGACCGCTGCTGCTCGCAGCCATCCCACCTTGACCACTTCCGCCCGAACCGGCCTCATTTCCGGTTCCTCCGTCACCATTGTTTGTCCCGGTCGAACCTTCGCATCCAGCGACAATCAGAGCGCCAAGACAAACCACCATCCCGAACATCGACGCGTGTTTCATGGAAAGATTCCTCCGCATTCCTTCAGCATAACGGAGGTTTCCACTATTTTGCTACGCCAGAAAAGACCTCGACATCAAGGTAACGTGACTCGTTCGACGCGACGCTTCATGCCCAGTTTACACTCGAGTTTCAATCTCGCTTTCACGCTGTCATCGAGCAATTGTTCGACCCAGCTGGTTTCTTCCACGATTGTTTTCTCGAGGGTTTTGGGCGGCTGAATACGAAATGATACGCGCCGCGATTGCAAGCAACTATCCATCGAATTCTCGAGGTGATCGCCCAAACCGGCCCACAAGGTTTCAAGGTTGTCGGGTTTTACGAGGACCGCAATTTCACTGCCGGTCATGTAATCTTCTCCGGTGCGACAAACCAGACTGGCTCGAAGGGCATCCCGCGTACCGAGGTTTTCCCGCACGATACGAGCAGACCACGTATCGCAAGAATGAAGTTTCTTCAGATCGAAATGTGTAATTTCGTCCCAACCTTCGCGACGCAATACGGATTTTTCATTGCGCCGTAATTCGAGGGCGAGGCGTGGCTTGTTCGACGAGGAATCGACATCCAATTCGACCACAGCTTGCAGGCCATTCTCGAGGGTGACGACATTATTGAGGATTGGCGAATCCGGCGGATCCGGCTCAGGCGTTGCAGGGGCAGATGCAGTTGCGACTGGGGCCGTAGGGTTTGGCGGGGTCGATGGCGTGGGTGGTGGGCGAGCGTCACTCGTATGCTTTATCGGGGGCGTGACGTGATTTTCAGGCGGTGGCGAGGCCGACGAACAAGCAGGGAGCATGACGGCGACGAGGAGGACAGAACGGAGTTGCACGCAGCGGAGCATATCTACGCACTCGTTTTACGTCAATGGGCATTCGCGCAATGCATGCAGACGACGAAATTCGCGATCCACCTGATGATGTTGGAACAAATTGCCAAACAAAACCTTGATTCGTTGAGCTTTCGCAACTACCTTGCGCGCTCCTCCCCTGAATTCTGCGGAGTTGTCGACGAACATGAGCCACCGAGTCAACACGTTCACCAATGATGCTCTCGGCACGCTGGATGCCGTTGGCGTGGCCGAAGCCATTGCCAGCAAAAAAGTTTCGCTCGCCGAAGTGACCGAAGCAGCGATTGCTCGGGTCCAAAAAGCCAATCAAAGCCTGTGTGCGCTCGTCGTCGAGACTTACCACGAGGCACGTTTGGCGCATCGCCTGCCCCAAAATACTCCGCTGTACGGTGTCCCGGTCCTGGTCAAAGACACCGATGATATTCGCGGGTATCCAACGCAAATGGGCACGGGCGCATTTCGAGGTCCACAGGCCAAGCACCATAGTGCATACATCAAGCAGTTTTTCGCGACCGGCGTGAATTCGCTTGGTAAAACCACGATGCCCGAATTCGGCTTGTTGTGTAGCGCCGAGAATGAACGTTGGGTCGTGACGCGTAATCCCTGGAATACCGCATATATGCCCGGAGGTTCGTCATCGGGTTCCGCGGCGATGGTTGCTGCTGGAGCCGTACCTATGGCGACGGCTAATGATGGAGCCGGTTCGATTCGAATTCCCGCGGCTTGTTGCGGGCTTGTCGGACTAAAACCTTCCCGCGGACGACTCGTGTCTATGACCGGGACGAACCTGATGCCCATCAATATCGTGCACCAAGGTGTCGTCACGCGAACGGTCCGCGACACAGCAGCCTTTTATGCCGCCGCCGAGCGATATTACCGTAATCCCCAATTGCCGACCCTGGGGCATGTCCGGTACCCGAACAAGGCGCGTTTGCGGATCGTTTTTTTCGACAATCCTTCGCCTGGGCAACCTGGACACATCGATGATGACACCTATCGCGTGCAGCTCGAAACAGCGCGCCGTTTGGAGTCGCTCGGCCACTACGTGGAACGCCTGGCCATCCCGCTCGACGTGGAACGCCTGACGTGGCATTTTTTGAATTATTACGCCATGTTGGCATATATCGTGAGCCATTGGGGCCACTGGATTTTCGGCGCCCCGGTCGACCAAACACAGCTCGAAACGTTCACGATGGGTTTGGCCCGACGTTTTCGCGACAATGTTCTCGAATTGCCGAAGAGTATCGCGATGTTACGAAAAACCGCTCGCGAAACGGAACGCCTGTTTCAAGAGCGATGCGACATCTTGATGACCCCCGTCGGCGCCCAAAAGTCGACTCGAATTGGTTATTTTTCGCCCGACCTTGCTTACGAAGAAATCTGTGCGCGAGCCTCCGCATATGCGCCTTATACGGGATTGCAAAATGTCACTGGCGCGCCGGCCATTTCGCTGCCGCTCGGTACGGACACCGATGGTTTACCCATTGGCGTGCAATTCACCGCCGCAATGGGCCGTGATGCTCGACTCCTCGAATTGGCTTATGAGTTGGAAATGGCCCAGCCATGGAAACGAATCGATCAGGTCGCCGCCTGCCCATCTTGACCCATCGTAATGGCGGAGATCTCAAGGCGAGAACTTCGCAAAGAACCCGTCGTAGCCGCCCGCAGACGTGACGGATCCCGTACCGAAACTCATCGTTCCTTGGAAACGTCCCACGACGTACACATTGCGCAACGAATCCGTGGCAATGGAGCGACCCCATTGCTCGAGGCTATCGCCACCGCGTTTGCTCCATACGTGCGTGCCGGCCGCGTCGAGTTTGAGAACGAAGACGTCATTGCCCCCGGCACCCGGCAAAACCCCGCCACCAAAGTCGACATTTCCATTCGCCCGTCCGGTGACGAGAACGTTGTTTTGGGAATCGATATCGACGGCAAATCCAACTTGATCCGCTGTATCGCCAAACGTCTTGACCCATTGCGGGACGTTGTTCGACGAATACTTGGCCACGAAAATGTCCCCACTTCCGGCGCTCGCGACCGAACCCAAACCAAAATCCGTAGGCGATTGATATGTGCCGGTTACGAGTAGGTCACCATTACCATCGATGTCAACGCCGTGGGCGATTTGCGCCCCTACGCCAGCGAGCTGACGACTCCATTGGTACGTCCCGCTCGACGACAGCTTGACGATCATTCCATCTTGGGTTCCCGCGAGTCCGCCATTGATGAAAGTGCCCCCGCCGAAATCCACGTCGCCCATGAAAGCTCCAGCGAAATACACATTACCCGCCGCATCGGTCGTGACGCTGCGCATGGCTTGATCAGTCGCGTCGCCCCAGCGTTGGCTCCACATATGCGTGCCATCAGGAGCGTATTTGGCGGCGAAGACATCGTCGAGCCCCGCTGAGGTGAGAGCCCCACCGCCGAAATCCACGTTGAATCTGAAATGCCCGACCAGGACGATATTTCCCTGCGAATCGATCGTCACCGCGGATCCATCGTCACCGCCTGTAGCTCCGAAAGGTTTGCTCCAAACGTGCGCCCCCATCGGCGATAACTTCAAGAGAATGATGTCGCTCGTTCCGCTGACGCTGACATAAGGCCCGCCGCCGAAATCGACGGTAGATTGAAACACGCCGGTAATGACCACGCTACCACCTGCGTCAACGGCAATACTCCGTCCGGCGTCCACACCATTGGCCCCATAACGATTGCTCCACACGCATGTGCCACTGGAATTGAATTTGGCCACGAACATGTCGCTCGATACGTTGGGTGTCTGGAGAAGCCCACAACCGAGGTCTATGGTCCCGCTGAACGTGCCGATCAAATACGAATTGCCTTGGGCATCGACGGCAATGTCCGTAATGTCCTGGTCGGGCGCATCGCCATAACCATAAATCCAGGTGCAACTTTCATCGGTAAGGCCGTCGCAATCGTCGTCCGTGATGTTCCCACAGCTTTCTTGCTGCGGAACGACTTCACCCGTGCACGCACCGTAAGCCGTTCCTTGCGCATTACACGTCTGTGTTCCACCGTGACAAACACCTACCCCGGAAGTACCCATCGGCCCCGAATAACACGGCGCTGTCGAATTGGGCAAACACACGCAACCCATACCGCTTTCATTGATTTGTCCGTCGCAATCGTCATCCGTGAGATTCGTACACGTCTCGGCTTGCGGCAAGATTTCCCCGGTGCAGGGACCATACGCCGTCCCTTGCGCATTACACGTCTGTGCTCCGGCGCGACAAATACCTACGCCCGAAGTGCCTATCGGACCCGAATAACACGAACCCACCGAATTGGGCAAACACACGCAACCCGCGCCACTTTCATTGGTTTGTCCGTCGCAATCGTCATCCGTGAGATTCGTACATGTCTCGGTTTGCGGCGTGATTTCGCCATTGCAAGGCCCAAACGCCGTCCCTTGCGCATTACACGCGTGCGTCCCTCCGCGGCAAATACCCACGCCTTGCGTTCCCATCGGACCCGAATAACACGCAGACGTCATATTCGGCGTGCACACACAACCCGTACCGCTTTCATTGATCATCCCGTCGCAATCGTCATCCGTGGCCGTCATGCACGTTTCGGCCTGCGGAGTCACCTCCCCCGCACACGGCCCATACGCCGTCCCTTGCGCATTACACGCTTGCATTCCGCCTTGACAAATACCCACGCCAAGTGTCCCCATAGGACCGGTGTAACAAGTCGTCGTCGAATTCGGCACACAAATGCACCCAAGGCCCCCTTCATTGATTTGGCCGTCGCAATCTTCGTCGCCGAATTGCATGCAGGTCTCTTCCTGGGGAATCACCTCGCCCGTACACGGTCCAAACCCGGTGCCTTGCGCATTACAGGTTTGTGTTCCCGCGTGACAATCGCCCACGTCTTTTGTATTCGCTGGACCAGAATAACAGGCCATTGTCGAATTGGGCACGCACGTGCAACCCGCGCCTTCTTCATTCACTTGGCCATCGCAATCTTCATCGCCGAGCTGCATGCAAGTTTCCACTTGGGGAAGCACTTCGCCCACACAAGGCCCGTATCCGGTGCCAGATGCATTACACGTCTGCATTCCGCTTTGGCAATTACCCACGTCTTTGGTATTCGCCGGTCCCGAATAACAAGCAATCATCGAATTCGGCGTGCACCCGCAGCCCGGACCGTCCTCGTTCACCTGGCCATCGCAATCGTCATCCCCTGGAGTTGCGCAGGTTTCCGCGGTCGGGACGATTTCGCCTTCACAAGGCCCATATCCAGTACCATCGGCGAGGCACGTGGACAAACCAGCGCGACAGAGTCCCACGACTTCGGTCCCCGCTGGTCCCGAATAACAGAACTTCTTTGTACCCGGCTCGCAACCCCCAGAGCCACCCATGCCACCCGCTCCGCCGACATTGGACATTCCTCCACCACCTCCAACATTCGGCATTCCTCCGGAGCCGCCATTCGTTTCGCCACCTGCGCCACTCGATGACGATGTCGAACCAACGGGAACATCTTCGCCGCAACTCGGCAAAGCCAGGAGAGAAAGCAACAAGGGAATCGAGCGAAATGAAGGGCTACGTCGCAACATGCGCACGCATGAACCACGCTTTCGCAGATTCGTCAAGTAGGTTTGTCCGTGGACGAATCACGGTCGGGGTCAGCGCTCTGACGGCGGAGTCGAAGCGCTCGAGGGCCGCAATGTATGCCCACCACCCCCGAAACCATTTCGCTTCGCGAGGTAGTGGGCATTGTTCGATGCATTAGATGAGCGCGGATTCGAGAAACGCATCGATGTCGCCATCCAAAATGCGTTCCACATGCGGGCTCGTGATTTCTGTGACCTCGTCCCGCACCAGTCGTTGCGGCGCAAAAATGTAACTGCGCCGCTGATGGCCAAATCGAATCACGGCCCTGGATCCACGTTTTTCGGCCAAAGTTTGCTCACGCCGCTCGATTTCGATCTGCATGAGTTTGCTCCGCAAAAGACGTAATGCATTGGCTCGATTCTGATGTTGGCTCCGTTCGCTCCGCGCCACCACCACGATGCCCGTCGGCAAATGCCGCATCCGCACTGCCGACGCCACTTTATTCACGTTTTGACCACCGGGGCCACCAGCGGTCATTGTCGTGATCTCCAGGTCATCGTCGGCAATGTCGATCGTTATCGTGTCGTCCACGTCGAACGCCACTTCCACCGCGGCAAACGAGGTTTGTCGCCGACCACCTTTGCCAAAAGGACTCACCCGCACGAGGCGATGCACGCCATGTTCACCCCGCAGCAAGTTATAAACACCTGCTCCGGCAATGCGCATGGTCGCCACATCGATCCCCGCTTCGGCGCCTTCTTGGCAATGCATGATTTCGACCTCGATTCCCCTCCGAGTTGCCCAGCGCAAATACATACGCAAAAGCATCTCGGCAAAATCCTTGGCATCTACGCCTCCGGCCCCAGGTTGAATCGTGATCATTGCGCCACGACAACCTTCCGGTTCCAGCGGCGCGCACATATGCGTCGTTTCTCGCACGTGCGATTCGAGCATATGCACATCGGATTCGCACGCCGCGAGAGCATTCGAATCGTTTTCCTCGATGACGAACGCGACAAACTCCTCCGTATCGTCGAGTTTTCGCTCGGCGAACGTTATCCGATCCAATTGCATTCCAATGCGTGCACGCTCGGCAAACAGCTGCTCGGCACGCTGGCGATTG
>DAOMZH010000047.1:0-1494 GCA_035437985.1 Polyangium sp. (in: bacteria)
GCGGAGCTCGCGAACGTTGCCGGGAAAATCGTAACGCGAGAGCATCGAATACGCTGTTTCGTCGAGGCGCGTGAAGGGGGTGAGTCCTGTTGCGGCGCGACGTCGGGTGAGTTCGTCCTGGATATGATCGACGAGCAAACGCAGGTCTTCGAGGCGAGTGCGTAGCGGTGGAACGCGTACGACGACGACGGCGAGGCGATAATAAAGATCTTGGCGGAACTTTTGCGCTTCGACTTCGCGCAAGAGAGAACGGTTTGTCGCGGCTACGATGCGCACGTCGACCGAACGAGAACGATCCGAACCGACGGCTTTGATTTCGCGTCGTTCGAGGGCACGGAGCAATTTGGCCTGCATGTCGAGCGGCAATTCGCCGATTTCGTCGAGGAACAGAGTGCCTCGATCGGCCGCAACGAAAGCGCCTTGGCGTTCACGCACGGCTCCCGTGAATGCGCCGCGTTCGTGTCCAAAAAGTTCGCTCTCCAGCAGTTCGCGCGGGATGGCGCCGCAGTTGACCGTGACAAACGCGCCTGTTCGACCACTGGATTCGTGGAGCCCTTCGGCAGCGAGTTCTTTCCCCGTACCGGTTTCCCCTTCCAAAAGCACCGTGAGGTCTGTGGCCGCAACGCGTTCCAATACGGCAAACGTCTCGCGCATGGTGGGACTGCGGCCGAGCATTCGGCCAAATCGCGCGCGAGGTGAGATCTCTTGTTCGACTGTTTCTGCGAGCGGCTCGAGACGTACGACGCTGTTGCCGAGCCGCACGAGGACATCGTCGCCGAACGAAATGCGCTCGACTCGCAAATCACCAACGAACGTTCCGTTTGTCGAGCCAATATCGCTGAGGGAAAAACCGTGGGGTCCGAGGCGTACGGCAAGGTGCTCGCGGGAGACTGCAGGGTCGCGAAGCGTTACATCGACATCGGGGCTCGAACCAAAGCGCACTTCGTCTTGTGCGAATATGCGAGTCATTCCGACATCACGAGCTTCGGGCACATCGACGACGACGACGCGGAGCTTGCGAATTCTTCGAAGTGATGGGCCTGTGGAATCGTCGATCACTTCGGTGACTGGCCGCTTCTTCGAACCACTCGGGGCGCTTCCGGGCAGCTTCGTTTTCGCTTCGCCGTCGCTCATTTCGTGCGCTCCTCGTTCGCCACCATTCGATGCGTATGCTGTCCCGATTTCATGGTCGTGGGGCAATTTCTTCGCCACATTGCGCAGCGGTAGACCGTCGCCAAGGTGTACTCGTGTTGGTTCACGTGCGAAAGCACGATAAACGAAGGTACTGTCGAGGTTGTGGGGGGCACTGCATAATGCAAAGCGTCGACGCGAAAATACCGCTTTGCGTTTTGAGCAGTGGTGATTGCTGATTGATTCTGCGATAATGGGAGTTCCTTATTTAGAAAGAGGCAAACCCATGCGCCCCATCTCGCGAATTGCGATTTTTGCGCTCTCGTCGATTTTCATGGCGTCCGGTGTCGTTGCGATCGGCTG
>DAOMZH010000047.1:1594-26191 GCA_035437985.1 Polyangium sp. (in: bacteria)
AATGGGGGCAAGGGCGGCAATGGGAGCGCTGGTGGACAAGGTGGGATGGCTTGTGTACCAATCGCCGAAATTTGCGACAATCTCGACAATGATTGCGACGGCAAAATCGACAATGGACTCATGTGTCTCTGTTTGGTAGGTGAAACGCAGTCGTGTTACGATGGAGATCCATCGACGATCGGCGTTGCCGGGTGTTTGGCAGGTACACAAACCTGTGGACCTACGGGTGCGTTTGGCACGTGTGACGGGCAGGTTTTACCGGGCCTTGAAATGTGCAATGGGCTCGATGACGATTGCAATGGAAATGTCGACGAGGGATTTGGCACAGTGACGTGTGGGGTGGGCGCATGCAAAGTCACGGTGGACGCCTGTACAAATGGTATGACCAACCCGTGCGTTCCTTTGCCGCCATCGCCCATGGAGGCGTGTGACGGAACGGATGACAATTGCGACGGACGGGTGGACGAAGGTTGTTCGTGTATCGATGGTCAAACGCAATCGTGTTATACCGGGCCAAACGGAACGGAGGGCACGGGCGCGTGTGCGGCTGGTACGCAGACGTGCATGGGCGGTATGTGGGGTATGTGTGCGGGTGACGTGACGCCGCAGAATGAAACGTGCAATGGTATTGACGACGATTGTAATGGGCAGGTCGACGAAGGCCTGGGCGTTACGGTTTGCGGTACTGGAGCCTGTCATGTCTCGGTGAATAATTGCGCCAATGGAAATCCCCAAATGTGTGTTCCTGGAAATCCCGGGACCGAAACATGCAATGGGATCGACGACGATTGCGATATCGATGTCGACGAAGATCTGGGGACCACTTCGTGCGGCGTTGGCGCTTGTTTAGCAACCGTCCCGGCTTGCACCAGTGGACAGCCGACTCCGTGTGTCCCAGGTATGCCGAGCCCCGAAGCATGTGACGGCATCGACAATGATTGCAATGGTGCCGTGGACAATGGAAACCCAGGTGGCGGTGGGCCGTGCATGACGGGCAACATGGGCGTGTGCGCGGCGGGGACCAATCAATGTGTCGGAGGACAGATCGTTTGTGCTCAAACAACGACGTCCTCGCCCGAGGTATGCGACAACCTCGACAACGATTGCAATGGCACCGTTGACGACAATCCCGCCCAAGTCGGAACACCGTGTATGACGACGCTGCCTGGGGTTTGTACCGCGGGAACTCGAGCTTGCACGAATGGAATGCTCGTTTGTGTTTCCAATACAATGGCTTCGCCCGAGGTATGCGACAACCTCGACAACGATTGTGACGGTCAGCTGGACGATGGCAATCCTGGTGGTGGGATGAATTGCAACACTGGCAATTTGGGCATTTGCGCTGCGGGAAGTACGAATTGCGTCAATGGCCAAATCGTGTGCAATCAGAATACCGCGCCAAACGTCGAACTTTGCGACAATCTCGACAATGATTGCAATGGCGTGGTCGATGACAACGCCCAACAAGTGGGAACTCCGTGTACGACGGGGCAACCTGGGGTTTGCTCGGCGGGAACACGGGCCTGCATGAATGGAATGCTCGTCTGCAATCGCAACGTGAATCCGAGCGGTGAAACTTGCGATAACTTGGATAACGATTGTGACGGCATGGTGGATGACGATCCGGCAACGGTTGGTGATCCGTGCAATACGGGATTGCAAGGCGTCTGTGCTGCAGGAACGAAGGTTTGTTCGAATGGCATGATTTCTTGTAGCCAAACGACGCAAGCCTCGCCCGAAGTTTGCGACGGCCTGGACAACGATTGCAATGGTGCGGTCGACAACGGCAGTCCGGGAGCTGGAATGAATTGCAGCACCGGGCAATTGGGCGTATGTGATGCAGGCACGACTGCATGCACGGGTGGTGCAGTCGTTTGCAATCGCAATATCAATCCAAGCTCTGAATCCTGCGACAACCTGGACAACGATTGTGATGGCATGGTCGACGACAACCCCGCAACGGTAGGCGACCCGTGCACGACGGGTTTGCCCGGTGTGTGTTCGGCGGGTACGAAGGTTTGTACGAATGGCGCAATTTCGTGTAGCCAAACGACGCAATCGTCGGCGGAGGTTTGCGACGGCCTGGATAACGATTGCAATGGTGTCGTGGATAATGATAATCCCGGAGGCGGGGTTTCATGCAGTACGGGTCAACAGGGCGTTTGTTCCGCGGGAACGACGTCGTGTGCCAATGGAGCAATTGCGTGCAATCGCAATGTGGATCCATCGGCGGAAATGTGTGATGGTCTGGATAACGATTGCAATGGCGTCGTGGATAATGGTAATCCCGGAGGTGGGGTTTCGTGTAGCACGGGTCAACAAGGCGTTTGTTCCGCAGGAACGACGTCATGTACGAATGGCTCGATTGCGTGTAATCGCAACGTGAATCCATCGGCGGAAACGTGTGACGGCTTCGACAATGATTGCAATGGGACTGTGGACAACGGCAATCCGGGCGGCAACGTGGCGTGTATGACGGGTCAACAAGGCGTTTGTTCCGCGGGAACGACGTCATGTACGAACGGTTCGATTGCGTGTAATCGCAACGTGAATCCATCAACGGAAACGTGTGACGGCCTCGACAACGATTGCAATGGCGTCGCGGATAATGGCAATCCTGGTGGCGGGGCTTCGTGCAATACGACGGAATTGGGCGTGTGCAGGCCCGGTACGACCTCGTGTTTAATGGGCGCGATCGTATGCAATCGCAATCAGGGCCCCTCGACTGAGATTTGCGACGGTTTGGACAATGATTGCAATGGGACCGTGGATAACGGCAATCCGGGTGGCAACATGTCGTGCATGACCGGTCAGCTCGGCGTTTGCAGCGCAGGCACCACGAGTTGTTCGGGAGGCGCGATCGTATGCAATCGCAATCAGGGCCCCACGACGGAAACATGCAACAGTGTCGACGACAATTGCGACGGGACAACGGACAACGGCCCTGCGGAAGCGTGCGATGGTGTAGATAACGATTGTAACGGCCAGGTCGACGAAAATCCCAATTCCTTGTGCAGTATGGCAAATCCCGGTGCGGGTGGCGTAAGCACATGGGGATGCAATGGGACGTGCTCCATTACCGCGTGCCAACCCGGATATGCAAATATCGACAATATGGTGAACACCGGCTGCGAATGCACGACCGATACGTACGCAAATTCGTGTGCCGCGGCCAGTACCGTCAATGTCGCTGTTGGGGCCACGGTCAATCTCACCGGCAAGATCGAAACCGCAAACGGCAGTGATTGGGTCAGGGTCGTGTTTGCCGATCGCGTCACGGGGCAACCCTACCACCCGCAAATTTCGCTTTCGACGAACCCCGGCGGCCAATACGCAATGGATGTACAATCCGCATGCGGCACGCCCGCGGCATGTTCGCCCGCTGGCAATGGCATGAATACCGAGAGCGGCACCAATGTCACCGTCTGGGAACAATACAATAGCAACTACGTCCCCGGCGCAGGTTGTTGCTCCGACAATACGCCGCATGCCACCAACATGTTCGTTCGTGTATATCGCAAGAATGCGGATGCTCCTCGCTGCGAAGCGTACATCGTGACCGCAACGAATCTATAGCCGTTTTCTCGGCGATTCTTCCCACCACGAAAAATTCGGGAACCTTTCTGACCCGCAGGCATCTCTGCCCCATCGGATCGCGAAAACCTCATTTGCGATCGAGGAAGGTTTCCATGAAGCGCTCGCGCATGTTCGTCTCTATTTCCGCGTTGGCTTGTTTGCTGCAAACGTTCGCTTGCGCTTCCAATACCGATGAATCTTCAGGCGTCGACGAGTCCAATCGTTATGCCGAGCCAAACCAAGCGGCAGCCGCACCACAAACCGATTCTGTAGAGGCTTCGGAAATAGTTGACGAAAGTGAATCCGCCCCGGCTGCTGTCGCCCGTGGTTTTGGAACAATTACTGGCCGACGTCCCGCCACGAATACCGTCGTCCCGGGCATTCGCTTGCGTGCCCACGACGTGCGCGTGACCATTCGCGACGGGTTTGCCCGCACCGAAATCGAAGAGGAATTCGCCAACGATACCGATATGGTTCTCGAAGGGCGTTATGTTTTTCCATTGCCCTCGGGCGCAAGCCTTTCCAAGCTTGGTTTGTGGGTCGAGAATGAACTAGTGCTCGGCGAAATGGTCGAAAAGGATCGCGCAGCTCGTATTTTCCAAGGGATTGTCGACGACGTCGTGCGTCCGCGCGATCCAGCATTGCTCGAATGGAAAAGCGGGAGCTCGTTTTCATTGAAGATTTTCCCCATGCCCGCACATCAATCGCGCAAAGTCTTGATTGCTTACGACGAAGTATTGCCCATCGTCAATGGCCGCGTTCGATATACCTATCCCTTGTCGCTCGGCCCCGATCGTGCCGTCAAAATGGATGCATTTCGCCTCCACGTAGCGATTGAAGACCTTGGGGCCCAGGCAGCGGAGGCGAAAATCACCGGACACGCTGCCTCGCTGCGGACCGAAGAAGGCCGCTTGTATGCTGATTTCAGCGCCAATGCTTTCGTTCCCGAGGGGGATTTCTTGATGGATTATCCCCGCCCAACGTCGGAAAGCGCACCCGTGGCCATTGAAGGCTCTGCGAGCGATGGGTTTTTCTCGGTGCGCATTCCGGTGCCGACACCAGCAGATCAATCGTCCGTCATTTCTCGCAACGAAAAAGTCATCGTTCTCGATACGAGCCACGGAATGACCGAAGCTGGTTATGCGACGGAAGTCGCGGTGGCCAAAGAAATCCTGCGGCAAATGGATTCCGAAGATCGTTTTGCCATTTTGCTCTGCGATAGCGCTTGTGTTGCTTATCCCGAGCGCGGTTTGTCTCAGTATTCAGTGGGCACAGTCGCGGAAGCCCAACGTTTCCTTGTCGAACATACGGTTTCCGGGGCAAGCGATATCTCGTTTGCCTTGACGCGCGCTTTGGAACGCCTTGGTGAAACCCGTCGAGGTCAAGTCGTGTATCTTGGCGATGGCACACCGTCAGCCGGGGAAATGAAAGTCGAAACGATTGCCGCGCGCGTGCAACCGTTGCTTTCCGAAAAACGAGCCGAACTCCGATTCATTGGTGCTGGGCCGTCGATTGACGAAGTCGTGTTCATGGGCCTCGCAGAGAATCTTTCCGCCTCGTACGAACGATTCGCTTCGGGCGACCGTATGGGTAAGCGTGCTCGGGACATCGCCAAGAGCTTGGCCAAGCCATTGCTCATTGGCGCGAAATTAGAATTGCCGGCCGGCTTCGTAGACGTCGTGCCGAGTGTTCTTCCGGCATTGCGGGCTGGCGAAGAAATCGTCGTCGTGGGCAAACTCGCTGGGGCAACGGGTTCGGAAGGAGAAACCATTCGATTGTCAGGCGAAATGGATGGCCAAGCTGCCACTTGGAGTCGCAAGCTGGCTACTTCGAGAGCGCCAACGGCAAACCAAAATATGCTCGCACGACGTTGGGCAACTGCCCGTATCGAACAACTCGAACGTCGTCATGACGACGAAGCGACGAAAGAAATTATTGCCCAATCGATCAAACATCACGTCATGAGTCGCCATACTTCGCTCATCGTGCTCGAAAATGATCGCATGTTTGCTGCATTCGGCATTCCCCGCACGCAAGGCAATGGTCAATTGTCGTCAGCCGCGCAAGTAGGCGGAGCTCCTCTTTTTGGAAATTCGATTGGTGATTCGTTTGGAGCCGGCGGACTTGGTTTGTCCGGAATCGGTGAAGGTGGCGGCGGAAAAGGGTTTGGCACGGGAATTGGTACGGGGCAGGGATTTGGTTCGGGTCACGGACGATTGAGTGGAACCCATAAAACCAGCTCGCCGTCGGTCCGTATGGGCGCGACGACCGTGAGCGGGCGTTTGCCCCCCGAAATCATTCAACGCATCGTGCGGCAAAACTTTGGCCGATTCCGACTATGTTACGAAAATGGATTGCGCAACAATCCCAATTTGCAAGGTCGCGTTGGGGTCAGGTTTATCATTGGCCGTGACGGAAACGTGACGTCGGCGAGCAATGGTGGCTCGGACCTGCCGGATGCAGGCGTTATTAGTTGCGTCACGCGGGCGTTTTATGGGCTTTCCTTCCCGCAACCCGAAGGGGGAGTCGTTTCCGTCGTTTATCCCATCATGTTCGCCTCCGAGGGTGGAGGCGGAGGCGGCACGTGGTCCGGCCCGCGGTTGTCGCGAGGATTTACGTCCCCTCAGCAGGTATGGGGACGAACGTCGTGGATTGGGGCAGCGGATGAAAAATGGCGCACTGAATTCGCTGATCAATTGGTGAATTTGCAAAAGAATGTCGACGGCTCGAAAGATAGCCGCCGAGCACGCGAGGCTTTCGTTAATGGTTTGCTCCTTCGGGGTCGATTCGAGGAAGCATTCCGCGAGGCAAGTGCATATGTGACGATGGATCCTGATCGCGTTATGCCGCATGAATTGCTGGCCCGAGCCGCATCAGCGCTAGGCAAAAGTGAAATGGCCGTGGCGGAGCTCGATACGCAGGTAGATATCGAACCGACCAATGCGGACATGCACAAGCGTGCGGCGCGGTCTTTCGAGGCGGCAGGGGACGAGATTCGCGCTTGCGCGCATTGGCGGTCGCTGGCTGAATTGCGCGCCAATGATCAGGACGCAGCATTCGAAGCTCTGCGGTGTCGCTCTCGCGCTTTGGGCGAAAAGAACGCGGTACTCGCGCAATTAAATGCGTTGCCCAATTTGAGCAAGCGTATGACGACGCTGCGTACGGCACTCGAGAATGGGTCTGTCCCGACGTACGAAGCCGGCAAACCCGCTGGTGAAACCATGTCGGTGGCCATTACCTGTCCAGAAGGCACCGAAGGCTGCCCGCGTATCGTTATCGTCGACCCAACTGGCCGCGTCACGACGCCCGTGACGCCTGGCACGGGAAGGTCGGGTTCGTCTTGGATTACCATGCCCTCACCCATGGACGGTACGTATCATGTGCTCGTTTCCGGAGGTCTCGATTCGGCCGGAGGAAAAGTCGAGATTCACCTCAATGATTCCGTCAAGAAATTCGATGTTCGAGGCGGCAATGGTCTTCGTTCCGTCGCTGTGATGTCCGCGTCTGGATTCTGAAAAGAAAATGCAGGTAGGGCGAACGCTACGGGTCAGCTAAGCAGGGATTTCGCCAAAGGGGTCGTGCGTGCGGCGTGCGTGCACAGACCCCATCGAAATTCACCTTACGCCATCGTCAGCATTGCGACGTTTTTTTCCCAAGTCTCGACCCGTGCGGCTATCCTCGTTTGGGTGGTAGGCATGCCGAATCTCTCTGCCAAATCCCAATCCACTACCGGCTCAGCTTCTGCCTCGCGGCTCAGAGCCGCGATCTCGGATTCTTCGTCCATTCGGCGAAGTTCGAGGCTTTCGAGCAACGCGTGACGAATGGGCCGTCCACCCGCCGACAAACAGTACTCCAAAATATCGCGCGCCAATGCCGCGTGACCTGCCTCGTCATGCGCAATGGTTTGCAATGCCAAACGAGTCGATTCGTCCTTGGCCCGAGATGCTGATCTGCGAGCCACCGCTGCGGCGACACCTTCACCCACACAACCATCCCAAAATGCTTCCAATGCAAGCCTTCGAAGAAGTGCTTCTTCATTGGTCTCCATGGAAACGGGAACGTTTGGGCGGCGCGCCTCTATCAGCGTATCGGCGTGTTCATTGGCAAGATTCGTACAGAGCCGTGTATGATTAGCCTCTTCATGGGCGGCGCGTCGCGCTGCGCGCACGAGACGTGCGGGCGCCGAAGCGCGACTCAAATCACGCGCCAATGCCAAAAATGCGGGAATGGACGCGCATTCTTCCGTTGCCGCTTTGGCCCAACGTGCAAATAACCCAGCCCGCGTAGATTCATGCGTGTCGGAGATCCGTTGGCGTCCATGACGAACCCCGCGAGCAACGAGCGGAGCTGCGATTGGCGAGGATTCGCCAGGCACGCGTAAAGGCCGTCCTTCTACCACGCCAAACTGCGTGGCAAAAATGGCCCCATATAAGAGCCCAAAACCAAGAGGCACCAAGCCCAACGTGTATCCAACGACCGCTCCAGCCGTTTTACCCGATGATAACTCCGAAGCTTGCACCAGCTTGATACGTCGTAAATCGACATTGAGTTGATCCCCGGAATTCTTTTCGATACCTACGAGCACCGGCCCTTCGAGGTGCAATGACCTAAATTGCGCCCGAACCTCCAGCTCATTCGCATCATAAAAATGCAGATACGTGTCCGACGTGACGGTTATATCTTTTTTCTCCTGATCCTCGACCACTCGAAAGGTTTTGCCGCTGCCATTGAAGCCATCGAGTTCCCAAACCATTTCAGGCTTCAGATCCCAGGTCGAATAACACCCAGGAGTGCTCGCGGCGGCCACCATCGTCATCATTGGGAGGGTTATGCGCGTTTTCATAAGTATCTCGATTCTTTCAGAATTGTCCGGTCAACAGAATTCCACGCCGCGTCGAATCAACCATCGGTATGACGCCGAACGTAACACCAGGAGTACGGCTTGCAGTATTCGACATCGGGGCTTTGTCAACTTCCGTTGAAAATACTGCAATGTCGAGGGTAGGCCCCGCCAAATATCCCAAGATGGCAGGAATCAGGTACGCCGAGGAGGGAAAGAGCGGCGTTGAAAGCGCCCCGACCGCGGTGAACGTCAAATTCAGCCCCAACACACCGAATCCTCGTCCGACGCGTCCATGCGTCCAATGCACGATGGGACCCGAGAATACATGCCCAGAGGCCCCGAGGAAAAGCCCAAATGCCGCAGCATCGCCGCTCAAACCCAAACCTGACGCCAAAGTCACAACATCTGCCGCCGATACGACAATGAGCGTTTGCCACCCATACCATCGCCTGGCAGGGACCTGAGGAGCTTGGAGTCCATTTCCCCACCAAATTGGAGCCGGAGTCATTGACCAACGAGGATCGGGCGGCGGTACGTCAGGCCGAACCTCGGGGGCAACAGCCGGTGGCGGCGCTGGTGCGGGTGTTTGCTGCGGGGTTTGTCTTGCCTGAACGTCTCCAGGTGGCGGTGTTTCTGGCGTGGTTGCAGGAACAGTTGGCACCGCTGCTCCGTGCGGATTGTCCGCAGGAGTTTGCGCGAGTGCCAGCCCAGGTGCGGCCGATGCCACGAGCAACACGCAGGGAATCACAGAGAGATGTTTCATGGTTTGCTCCATCTATGGAGAGCGAAGCGGTTCCAAAAAGCAAGAGGCATCTCGAGGAGCAACGAGCGGCACTCAGGTTGCATGACCTCAGGCAATGCTTTGGCGGTTGTGGCGCATCGTCGTCCCATCCGTAGGGCATACCTGAGCCATGAATTGTGGAATGCTTGGCGGACAAATCCCCCAACCGTCACATGTTCGTGTATCCTGCGCGCGTTTCGTCCTGAGCAGTCGACGTTTACCGAATGCGTACAGGACCAACCCTGGAAGGAGAAAACGAATGCTTGCGGGCCGCATGATGGACTTTCCCCTGACGCTTACGCATTTTTTGGAGCGCGCTCGGACGTTTTTCGGTCGCTCGGAAATCGTCACGCGCCTGCCTGACAAATCGTTGGTTCGCTCGACATATGCCGACTTCTACAAGCGTACATGCAAGCTCGCACATGCTCTCGTGCGGCTCGGTGTCAAGCCTGGGGATCGCGTGGCGACTCTTTGTTGGAATCATCAATCACATCTCGAAGCGTATTTCGGGGTTCCCGCGATTGGCGCGGTCGTACATACCCTCAATTTGCGTCTGCATCCGAATGAACTCGGCTACATTGCCAATCATGCAGAAGACAAAATAGTCCTCGTCGATCGCAGCCTATTGCCATTGTGGAAAAAATTCGCGGATCAAGTTCGTTCGGTCGAACATGTCATTATCGTGCCCGATCTCCCGGCGCCTGAAGGAGATGCCGGCAGCGAACTCGATTACGAGCAGCTCCTCGCCCCGGAAAAAGACGCCTATGACTTTCCGCGGCTCGATGAAGATTCGGCCGCAATGATTTGTTATACGTCGGGAACGACTGGGAATCCGAAAGGCGTCGTGTACAGCCATCGTTCGACCACGTTGCATACCCTCGTAGCGTGTATGACCGACACGATTGGCGTGCGCGAAGCTGATACGCTGCTGCCCGTCGTGCCGATGTTTCATGCCGCAGCATGGGGATTGCCTTATGCGTCGGTTGCCGCGGGATCGAAAATCGTTTTTCCAGGTCCACACCTCGATCCTCCGAGCCTCCTCGACCTCATGTCGTCCGAGCGCGTGACCATTGCGGCGGGCGTCCCGACCATCTGGCTCGGCATTTTGCAATTGCTCGATCAAAACCCCGGCAAATGGGATTTGCAAACCGTCCGGTCGATGGTCATTGGAGGTGCAGCGGCGCCTCCAGCCATGATTGATGGATTCAAAGAACGCCACAACCTCGAGGTGACCCATGCGTGGGGCATGACGGAGACAAACCCGCTCGGCACATTGGCGCGGCTCAAAAAGGGGTTGTCTGGAAAAACATCCGCGGAGACGCTGCCCGTTCGCGCGTCGCAGGGGTATTCCGTGCCTTTCGTCGAACAGCGTCATGTGAGCGAAGATGGCCAGATTTTGCCCTGGGATGGCGAAACCATGGGGGAACTCGAAGTGCGCGGTCCTTGGGTTGCGTCGTCGTATTTCAGCGGAGAAGGCGGCGATCGTTTTTCCAAGGATGGTTGGTTCAAGACGGGTGATGTCGTGACGATTGACGCGGAAGGATATTTGCGTATCACCGATCGGTCAAAAGACGTCATCAAATCCGGTGGAGAATGGATCAGCTCGGTGGCGCTGGAAAATGCGCTCATGAGTCATCCGGCCGTGCTCGAAGCAGCTGTTTTTGCGGCCCGCCATTCGAAATGGTCCGAAAGGCCGCTTGCAGCCATTGTCGTCAAGGAAGGAAAAACCGTTTCGAAGGACGAACTACGCGCGCACCTCGAACCGAAATTCGCCAAATTCTGGCTCCCGGACGATTACATTTTCATGAGTCAGATTCCGCGCACGTCGACGGGTAAATTCTTGAAGACGAAATTGCGCGAATTACACGGCGATCATCTCGAAAAGATGGAAAGTTCCGCGTAGGTCTTGGGTCACTGCGGACAGGTATCTCCTTCGACGCAGATGACGATATTCTGCGCGCCCGGAAATGTGCAGCATGTCGGGTTCGTCCCTGTGCACACATCGCAAGGGCACGCATTACATCCCCGAGCGACGCGCCATTTCTGGCAACTTCCTGCGACACATACTTCATCATTGTTGCACACGTTGTTGCATTGACCGCAATTCAGCATGTCGGTCATGCGGTCGACGCAGGCATCGCTGCAATCGGTCGTTCCTGCGGGGCAGCTTTGTACGCACATTCCCCCGGCGCAATTTTGCATTCCGCCAGTGCACATCGTACCCTCGGTGCCGCAATCGTTCGGATCGGTATTCAAATTGACGCAATTGCCACCGACATCCGTCAACCCTGGCGCACAACCGCATTGGCCATCGATGCAGATTTCGCCATCGGCCGAGCATTGCGTGCCACACGCTCCACAATTCCGAATATCGTCCTGCAGGTCCGTGCACGTATGGCTTCCGCCGCACGGCGATAGTCCTGCCGTGCACCCGCACATTCCGCCCGCGCACGTTCCAAAGGTCGCGTCACAATTCGTCGTGCAATTCCCGCAATGCATCGGGTCCGTCATTACGTCGGCGCATGCGCCTCCACAGATCATTGCCCCGCCAGGGCATCCACATTGTCCCGAGATACAAACCCCTCCCGTGGCGCAATCCGTGCCGCACTTGCCACAATTGCTCACATCCGACGACAAATCCACGCACGCACCTGCACACAATACGAAAGTGGGTGCGCATTGACAAACGTTGTCGACACATGTGGTTCCTGCTGGACACTGCATTCCACCACAGAGTCCACCAGAACTCGACGAACTGCTGCTCGCGCTCGTTGCGCTACTGCTATTGCTACTACTGCTCGATGACGTATTGGTGGCACCTCCCGCACCACCACCGCCCGTAGGATTGAATTGGTCGAAGTCTTGCGTGCAGCCCGTGATCAGGATTGCCGCGAAAATAGAAATGAAGACGCTGGTACGTTGCATTCTTGTAAGTCACCATTGCCGCGACAACGCGTCAAGCGTGCGATCGTGACTCGTTATGAACAGGCGATCTGGTGACGAGAGAAAAGGTCGTCAGCGAATTTTGCAGCGCCCTGCATTCGCCACGGCGCCAGGCAATGGCCGCCCGTAGAGCACTTTCGGACCTTTGGCCTTCACGAAAACGGATCCCCCAGGACCAGGCTTCGGAATAACCGCTCCAGAAGCAACAGGTCTTCCCGCAGGTAGGTTTTCCACGACGATCACCACATTGGGACCATCCTTCTCCACACCCGAAATACTCGGTCGGTCCGTGGCGTCCGCGGGCAAACCCGGACACGAAATGCCCTTGTCGCTCATCGCCACGACGGCCACGTCCGACTCGAGTTTCGGTGGCGCATCGACCCACATCAAACGTGAATCCGTAGGCGCATCGGCAACCAAGATCGACAAACAGGAACAGTTCGCCGCGTGCGGGGCATCCTTGGCCATCATGAGGTCATGACGAACCCGCAGCTCGGTCGGTTGTGTCGTGGGCATGGCGGTAATCGGCGCTGGAGCATCCGACCGGCGCTCGGCATTCTCACTGCCTTCGAGCGGTTCGACCGCAGGATCTCCTAGTTCGTCCGACCAACCCGATTCGGCAGGAGACCATTGGGCTCCACCGCAACCCAGCACCAAATAGCATGTAAACGCGACGAAAAGGACAGCGAGACGCATGATGGACATGGACCATCGCATCATTCGGCCCTGGCGGCCAAGAAAGATGACACATCACGGATTCATCGGCGCGCTTTCGCAAATGTACCCGCGCTTGTCCGTACACAAACGGCACTCGAACACGGGCAAGCTTCCCGATGCTCCCGCTAGCACCACACAGTCGCGATTGCCTCCAGGGTCGACCGGAGCGCCATCTTTCCAAGATGCGAAAGACCAAGGTTGTCCGTTAGTCCAGACAAACGAACCCTCGTTTGTTGCATCTGTTCCGCCAATCCAAACCTCGGCGCCCATCCACATTCCAACCAACCCGAGTTCGCTTGCAGAATCGATCGCGATCAAGTGACCACCAAGGTCGATACAGCGTTGTTCCGCGGCTGCCCAATCGCGAGGCACGAATTCTTGCAAATAACAGCGCCCATCAATCGCGTCGCGGCGTTGCCACGGAGTTTCACAAGACGCACCCATACCGCTGCTGCTCCCACCGCTCGCGGCGCTGCTGCCATTGTTCGTCACGCCTCCACCACCGGACGAACTGGAGTCTTCGCAATTGGCACCCTCCTGGCGCGAACCATCCGGGCACAAACCGAGCTTGCCAGCATCGATGCCCGCAATGGAGTTACACGCCCCTACACCAACGACGAAGAAACCAAGAATCAAGGTCCAAGAAAGTCGTTTTTTTTTTCGCAATCTCAAAATGTGCCTCCCACGATGAGCCCAGCGCCAGAATGCATGGCGCCGAATCCTATTTTCGCGGGGGGTAGGGGGGTCGTTACGTGCAAAACGATCGTTCCAACACCTGTGGCCGCACCAATCACGAATGCGGCAGTCGCAGCATTTCCAAAGGCCACCGCCTCCTGACGCAAGGCCACTCCTTTGGCATCGCATGAATTGTCTTCGCGGCAATGCGGTGCTGATTGCGAATTACGTCGAATCGCGCTCACGCCCAAAACAGTCCCAGCCACCAAGGACGCGATGCTCACCGTCCCAAGCGCCACCGTGAATCCGCGTTGCAGGTTGCGCCTCGAAAGCAGCCCCTCTTCGAGCACCGGAAGGGTTGTCGTCACCGTGGTTCCGGGTTTGTCTGGTACGTTGACATTGGTCTGATAAACAGTTTTTCCAGAAATCGACGCCACAATGACAAATGGACCCGGATCCACGGGAAGCGCCACCCCCCACGAACCTCGGTCGAGCACGATTCCATTTTTCCGAACCTCGACCGCCGAGCTCGATCCATTCGGCACCACCACCGAAAGGCGCACGAGTTCCTGTTCCAGGTTTGCCGCCCGTCTTTTCGCGATCTCTACCCGGTCCGTTTGTCCTTTTGCGCGGGCCGCTGCTGCCGCAGCGCGAAATTCGGCCCAGGCGCTGGCCGTGTGGCGAAGTTTTTCAAGACAATCCGCAAGATTGAGCCGCGTACCAACCGCAGGATCAATTGCTTGACTCGCCGCGAATTTTGGACAAGCCTCGGAAACCCGCCCCGATTTCATGAGCGATTTCGCTTCGTCGAATAAAGCTTCGGCTGCAGCTCGGCGTTGCGAATCATCACTGCTCGACGTCGATTGCGCTTTCGCCTCGACGGACGGGCAACAGCTTCCCATCACGACGCACACGAAAAACCATGGCGCTTGTATTGTTTTTCGATTTCGCTTCCCGACCATGGTCGCGCTCCTATGCCCCCGTCATTCGCGGTCTGCAAATGGATTGCCACGCGAAACCCGCGCTGGACCACGTGTGGTGTTGACCCGAGGGACGGCACGCGGTGCACGCGAAGCCGCCGAATTGCTTGGACTCGCGCTCGATTTCGATGGCGGAACTTCCTGAACCGCACGATCGGGCGCTGACGTATTCGACGATTTGGGTACAACCTGCGCCACGGATGCATGTATCGCGATCCGGGCAATTCCTCGCCGCGCTTCGAGGAGGTTTGTCGAAATCTTCGGCCCAGGATGCTGGGCCCGATTCGAACTCATCGCCAGCAAAACGCACCCAAAAATTGCAGCAATCGGCAAACCGCGCCGAAAGAAGGACGGTATTGCCGACCAAGCCGATACCTCGCGGGTCGTTGCCGCTTCGTGGGCCGGACGTGACGCCCCCAAAGGCAACGCAATGATCCTCGACGATACTGCGTGCGTTTCCGCGCTTTGGGTTTCGCGCTCTTGCCGTTTCACGAGTTCGTTTTTCTGGTCATCTCGAGCATTATGTAGTTTTCGTCCCCGCGCCAAAAGCTCGGAGGCTCGTTCGGCAGACACGACCGCCCGAGGTCTTCCAAAAGGGGCCAAGGCCCAGGCCAATTCTGCAATGTTGTCGAATCGAGCGTCGGGATTCTTTTCGAGGCAGCGCAAAATCACGCGCTCCAAATCGAGCGATACGTCTGGCACGCGGGGACAGAGCGGCGCAGGTTCGTCCTTGAGAATCGCGGCTGACAATTCCGCCATGCTTCTCCAGGGAAAAGGAGGTTGTCCAGACAAAAGCTCGTACAACGCGACGCCAATGGACCAAATATCCGTCCGATGGTCGACATCCCGCGTAGACTTCAATTGTTCCGGGGACATATACATGGGCGAACCAATGATGGCACTCGTCGTCGTCAGCACCGGCATCGGTCCGAGATTCTGATCGTGAAAGGAAGAAAACTTGGAAATGCCAAAATCGAGCACTTTTACGATTTGTGTTCCGTCTGGACGCGTCGCCAAAAACAAATTATCCGGTTTCAAGTCCCGGTGCACGATGCCCAAAGCATGCGCCTCGGCGATCGCTTCGCACGCTTCGAGCACATACGTGACCGCATCCAGCGCCGGCAATGGCCCATGTCGCGCCATGAGCGCCCCGAGATCCGAGCCTTCGAGCATTTCGAGCACCATGAACGGCTCGCCGCTCGGTAATCGACCGATATCCAAGATTCGTGTCGCGTGTTCACTGCGCATCAATGCGGCGGCCTTTGCCTCGAGCGCAAAGCGCACCAAGTTTTCTTCATTTCGTGCGCCTTCACGCGACAGAAATTTGAGCGCCACGCGATGTCCAAGCTCGACGTGCACCGCGGCAATGACAACGCCCATCCCGCCTTTTCCCAGCACGCGAACGATTCTGTATTTTCCATCGAGCACGTCCCCAATGGCGACCGGCAATTCGGACGACTCGTCATCCCCCGACGAGCTCGACACGTGATCGAGTGCCATTCGTTCCCCCTGCCCACGCCCCGGTGATTTGGGCTACTGGACCAACCATAGCGCAGATCTTGAACGAGAGCCTGTAAGATGTACGGCTATATTTTTGCCCAGTTTCCTGGGTGGACGACCCATTACGACACGAACACCCACGACTTGCGTTTGCGCGTCGACAGCGTATGCTCGCGTATTGACGTTTGGGGCGGAGGATGCCAACGCGAAAGTGATCCGATGCCGCGAATCGTCGACCCGGAGACGTTGTTATCCATGACCATTTCGCTGATTTGTCCCGCGTGTCGAGCCGAACTCGACGAATCGAAAACCGACCGCTGCACCTGTATTGGATGTGGTCGCGTTTATCCGATTGAAGATCGCGTGTTGCGTCTCTTGGAACGAACGGACGAATTCTACGAAGGCGCTTATCAAAACCATCTGAAATTCGTGCCGCTTAGCGAAAATCTAATCCATGCTTGGCCGCTCTGGTTGATGCACAACGGTTATCTGTGGGCCGTTCGGCAATATGTTCCCGAAGGATCGGTCGTCGTGGAACTCGGTTGTGCCGGCGGAGTGGCGTATTTCGGTAAGCGGTATGAAATGATTGGCTGTGACGTATCGTTTTCGTCGTTGCAACATTTGCCCGGATATAAACGAGGTTTGCAAGCGGATGCGTCCGGATGCATTCCATTGCAGGACGGTTCCGTCGACGCCGTCGTGAGTTCCTATTTTTGGGAACACATTCCGCCCAACGTCAAACCCGCTATTTTGCGCGAGTGTCAGCGTATTCTGAAACCAGGCGGCAAAATCGTGTTTCTGTACGACGTCGAGACTGAAAATCCTTTTATCGACAAATACAAAAAACGCGATCGCCGGCTCTACGACAAACTTTTCATCGAAGGTGATGGGCATTTCGGTTATGAGCGTCCGCGCGATAACCTGGAGACCTTCGAATCCTTGGGCTTTCGCATTGTCGACCATAGCGGAAAAGAAAAAACATTTGTGCAATCGCCGGCTGTCTTCACCAAACTCGCCCAATTCGGGGGAATGTCCGGCCAGGTTTTCCAGCGGGCCCGCGGTCTGGGACACAAGCCGTGGTTTTATGCGTACACCGCCCTGGTGCGAATCGTCGATGAAATGGTTTGCCCGTTCCTCGATGAGTCATGGGCTCGGATCGATATGGTGGTTGCCGAGAAGTAGCTCGACCCCTCGCCCAACGATCCGCCCACGCAAGCGACCACCTCGAACGCGAACGGCAGCATCGACCAACTGGCAGCTTTCAACTTGCCGTCGCCGGAGCTCGTCCAAACCCAAGCGCCCGAGCTTGCGCTTGCCCCGTGTCTTTGCGGCGCCACAAAACCGCATCGAGCACGTAGTGAGTGCTTTGGGGCAGGGCGAGAAGCGGCACGATGAACGCCCTTGCCGTCGGTCCGAGAAACGGCGCATCTCGCCAACCACCACCAAATAGCGTCGGTCGGTCATGCCAAACCAACCGATCCCAGAGCGCTTCTTCGACGAACGCAAGCGCCAGCAGCGTCCCGAAGAACGCAAACACCCCGAGCGAGGCGATACGCGCCAGCAGCGTTCCAGGCTTTTCTTGGCCGCGTTCCCGCGTGTACACCCACAAAAGCGCCATGTACGGAAGCCCGTGTACCAGCACGTTCGTCACGGTGAACTGAAAGTCCGAGTTTGTCCAAATGATACCCACGTACCACGTCAGCACCGTCGTGCCCACCACGAGATGCTTGCCGTACGGGATGGTTTGTTTCTTGAAACCTTGCCAAATTGCCCGAGCTAGGTAGGCTCCGATGAGCAGCGCCCAGATGACTTGCGCCGGCTCGACGAGCACCGCGAGCCCGGGCCACGTGACGAAGTCTCCTTCGACAAACCAGCGAAACGGACGTGGCAAGTGCGCGTGCCAGTACAGAAGCGGAAAGCCCGTTGCCGCGTAAATCGTCGCGTCGTCGAGCACCCTTCCGAACTTGGAACGTTCACCTGATCGCGCTCGATAAATCGCCACCCAACCAACTTGCTGCCGTACGAAGTGCAGCACAGCCACATACGCGAGCACGCGCCAGAACATGAGCTCCGAAGCGAGGTGCAGGACAAACCCTGCGGCCCAACACGCGAGCGGCAGAGCGATGTACAGCATCCGTCGTTTCGCGAGTTCGTCGCGGTCGAAGTACGTCCGGAAGAGCGTCGCGTGCACGTGCGCGACATCCACGGCCAAGACAAACGCCAGCCAGCCCCATGTAGGCAGACTGCCGGCTTCACTGAGTTGCGGAGAAAGTGCCGCGAAGGCGAGTGCAAGGGCCGCCGATCCACCAAAGATGGCGACATCCATCCGCGCGCCCCAGATGAAAGGACCGTTCACGAGACGACACGACGCGGAGTGCTGCGTTTGGTGTCAGCCATGAATCGCGGCCGCGATGATCCATGCAAGACCCAGGATCACCGACCCGATCACGATCGCCAACGCCGTGTTTTGATCATCCTCGATCTCTTTGCGGATCGAGAACGGCGTCACCTTCACGATGATGAGGAAGGCAATCGCGAACACGACCAAACCGATTCCCACGAAAACTGACGCAGAAATCGCATTCTTCAACAAAGTCGGAAAATCGATCATCGAGGCTCTCCCGAGGCCCCGCTGGGGGCGCGCATCGCAGCGTACGCTACGCAAGCCTTCCGAGGAAAGATCCAAAGATTGTTTCTTTGGCTTTGCCTCGTTCGTTTGAATACACCCGGTTGCCAGGACGGGCGATCAACAGTCTTGGGGAACGTCGAGCTTGCGGATCGAGGGGCCTGGGTCTATTGCCCTAACATCATGCCCGTAGCTCATAACGAGAATGTCGAGATTCATTACGACGTATTGGGAACGACGGGTCCCGTCGTCTTGTTCATTGCGGGGCTCGGCATGCGCGGCGAACAATGGACGCCACTGGCGCGAACGCTTTTGAGCCGAGGATTTCGCGCGATTCATTTCGACAATCGCGACATCGGTCGTTCGTCACGTGTCGATGGGGGCAATTATTCGCTCGAGGACATGGCGACGGATACGTTGGCAGTGCTCGACCATGCGGGAATAGAAAAAGCGCACGTCATCGGTATCTCAATGGGCGGCATGATTTCGCAGGAATTGCTTTTACGGCAACCGGAGAGATTTTCTCGGGCCGTACTCATGGCCACGTGGGCGGGTGGACCAACGATGGTCGTCCCCGATGCCCAAATTGTCGAAATGCTGGTGCCGCGAATGGATCCGAAGGATGGCGTGGCCGTCGAGGCGCATTTGCGCAAGCTTTATGCGGCAATCACTGCGCCCGGGTTTGCCGAAAAAAACGGTCACCTGATCGATATGGTGGTCGCGTTTGGCCTGGAACAAATGGTTACATCGGATGCAATGGTGCGTCAGCTTCGGGCGGTAGGTCGATTTTCATCTTGGGATCGTTTGCCCGAATTGAACATTCCCACGCTCGTGGTGCATGGGGAAGCTGATCCGCTCATTCCTTTTGAAAATGGGGCCAATCTTGCGCGACGTATCCCTGGTGCTCGATTACGCGCTTTGCCCAATGTTGGGCACTTGGTGCCCCTCGAAGCACCACTCGAGACATTTGGGGCGATTTTGGATTTTCTGAGCTGAAGCATTCGTCCGTTCGTCGCATGTGTCCCGTATGGGTACGGTTGCGTTTCGTTTTCGCGCGTAGGGCTTTGGCGTGAGGTCTGCATGTCGTGCAGATATGGTGGATACACGAACGAACGAACTGTCGGGGCTGACCTGGGCCGCGGTGGTATTGGTCATTATCGGGGCGCTGAATTGGGCGCTGGTGGGGCTATTCGATTGGAACTTGGTGGCCGCCATGTTCGGTCGACTGACGGCAATTACACGCATCGTGTACGTGCTCGTCGGAGCCGCTGGGCTGTACCTCGTATTCGTCTCGCCCAAACTCGCGCAAAGCCATCGGCCTTGAGCTCGCTGGGCTTCCGAGAATGTAAATTCTCTAGCTGAACGCCTGTGTAGCCGAGGTGATAGGACAAATTCTGTCCGATCTTGCCAGCTGATTTTTTTCCCATTCGAAACGAATCGTGCATCTAGGACAATCAATGTCCGATCGCCCCTAGTTTTTCCTGGCGGGTTCGCCCAATTCGATGCATTGTCCGAGGCGTGGTCGTTCCGGGCGTTACTGCAGAGGCGCGGTAAGACGGGACGAGCGACGGGAAAACCCGGATACTTCCCTTTCATTGGCGTAAAGGACGCCCATCGGTTTCCATTTGGATAACCGAGAAAAATACCACCATGCCGCGACGTTCCACTCCCGAACCCTTTGCTCTTCAAGTTGGCGCTCGTATTCGTGAACTCCGCGCAGAACGCGGAATGTCGCTCGGCGCGCTGGCCGACGCGAGTGCTCTATCGAAAGGTCATCTTTCGAGCGTCGAACATGGCCTTGCGGCCATTACGATTCACACGATTGCGCGTTTGGCCGAAGGGTTCGAGGTTTCCCCGATGTATCTGCTCACGTTCGCCAAAGAAGACGAACGCGCGCATATGGCCGAATTGATTCGCAATCTGCCCGTCGCCCAGGTGCGCAAACTGCGAAAACAAATTCAAGCGCAGGTTGGCTCGCGTCGCTGATTCTTCGCCAAACCAACTCGAACCTTTGCCGAACGCCGAATGGACCTCCAGCCATTCGGCGTTCGGCCATTTTGTCGCCAAATTTTCGACCCTTCCAGGGCGGACAATCAATGTCCCATGCATAATCGTTTTCCCTAGCGAACAAGATTGCGTTGTGCATCTATGACAAACAATGTCCGACCGCCATGACGATTTCATTCGCCGGTTCGTCCAAAGCGATGCATATTGGTTGACGTGATCGTTGCCGAGCCGAACCGGGTGCACGAGGTGGGTCGGACGATCAGCAAGTCAACGAATCGATAACGAATCTTCAATGGCCAAAGAAAGAGGCCGTCGGTGCCCAAACAGGCAAGCCGAAAAGGATACGACCATGCCGCGACGTTCTACTCCCGATGCTTTTGCTCTTCAGGTTGGTACCCGCATTCGCGAACTCCGCCAAGAACAAGGTTTGTCCCTTGCAGCCCTCGCCGACGCAAGCGCATTGTCGAAGGGCCACCTTTCCAGTGTCGAGCATGGCCTCGCCGCGATTACGATTCACACAATTGCGCGTTTGGCCGAAGGCTTCGGCGTCCCGCCGCTTTACTTGCTCACGTTCGCCAAAGAGGACGAACGCGCTCACGTCGCTGAACTCGTTCGAACCATGTCCGCAGCCGACGTCAAAAAGGTCCGTCGTCAATTGCAAGCTCAGGTCGGCAAACGCTGATCACTCTTACGCTTGCAAAACGCGTAGCGACCCCTTGACCACGCCATACCCGCCCTCCGTTCGGAGGGCGCGGTACACATCAATCACGTCAATTTCTCCCGCCCACAATCGGCGATACGTCGAAACAATCTTTTCGACATCCTTCGCCGTTTCCCGCACGAGTTCGATTCGGTATCGACGCACTCCACAACGTAATGCCGTCTTCAACACGCTCGCCGCGCTTTGCGCCGCCGCATGAAATACCGTATTGCGACAACCCACGTCCGCTTCTACCGGATGAATCATCCCCGCCCGATCTTTTAATGAAATTTTGTGCTTCTCACACGGCCTTCCACAATCACGATAATCTTTCCCGGCCGACAAAAGCGCCGCAATCACACAATGCTCCATATGGAAAAGGGGCATTGGATGGTGCACCACGACCTCTGCAAATACTCCAAACGGAGAATCCAGCAATCGTTCGAGTTGCGCGGCATCCAAATCGAACGATGGCGTGAATGCCTGAACCCCTCGCGACAAAACTTCCGCTGCACTCAAGCGATTCGTCACATTCAACGAAAAATCTGCAATCCGCCCCGCTTTCGACGAACCGCCATCCCGTAATGCTCCAAGCCCCCGCACCAGCACGATATCCGGTTCGAGCGACGCGAGATAACGATCGATTTTTTCTTCCCCCGGTTTGCGAATACGTGGAGGCGCAACGCCCAGCGTCAAATTCGGAAATGCCGTTCGCAATGCGCGTATGGCCGCTCCCGTTCCCACAAGTTCGAGAAAATCCAAGTAAACCCCGTCCGCTCCGGCATTCGCCGCTGCTTCTGCTTGCTCTTGCGTTCGGCACAAAACGAAAAGACCCGCAGCCGGAGGCGGCTGATTTGGCGGCGCTGCGCGCTCCACGAGCTCGGGCCACGAGACGTTTGTTGTGACAAACGACCTCGAAGCATTTGCCAAAAGCGCCGCCGTGATGGCTCGCCGAGCTCGATTGAGCGACGAGGGCGCAATCATCGCCCCCGCAGGAAGATCGACCTCCACCTCACCCAGTTCGAACGGCGTGTCGCCGAGACGTCCGAGTTTGTCGAGCAGAACATCACGAATGGGCGCTCCCTTCGCAGCTTCCGCGATGGCCGCGTCGCCCGCGACCGAGCACGCCGAGCCCGCATCCGTACGGGCATGAAACATCGGCATTTCGCCCACTTGCCCTTGCACCCGGACATGTATTCGAGTGCGCTTCGGCGCCCGCTCCACTTCCGCAAGCGTCGCCTTCTCCCGGGCCGGATCGTTTGTTCTCCAAACATCTCGCCCAGGTTCGGCTTGACCAACCTGCGTGTCTGGTCCGAACCATACGAGCACTTCGTCGTCGACTTCTGCGCGAGGCACGTCTTGTCCGTTGCGCAAAATCGTCCACACGCGCCCACCCACTTCGCCTTTGGTGGCGCGCGCTCCTTCGACCAAGAGCCCATCGCCGCGGCTGATGGACCGAGACAAACGCATGCGCAAGTGGTCGCGTCCGCGTACGCGCTCGATGCGCGCGAGGCGGCCTACGAGCAATCCGCGATGATCACAAGCCCGTCCTTCGACGAGACGCTGATGATCGACACCCGTGAGAAATCCCGGACCTGCGCCGCGGGAAAACGCTTGGCCAGCCGCGTCGCGCCACATTGCAACAGCGTCGTTTTCCTCAGCGAGCGCGGCGCGATACAAGCGCGTCGTCGCCGCCACGTACTCGGGGCCTTTCAAGCGACCTTCGATTTTGATCGAAGCAACGCCAAGATCCTTCAGTTTCGTAACGACGTCGCTGGCCTCGAGGTCCTGAGGTGAGAGCAAATAAGCCCGATCGCCGATGTCCCGTACTTCGCCATCGACGACGAGTTCGTACGGAAGGCGGCAAGCTTGCGCGCACGCGCCACGATTTGCACTGCGACCGCCGATCGCTTCACTCGTCAAACACTGTCCCGAGTACGCGATGCACAAGGCGCCGTGCACGAACACTTCGAGCTCCATGTCGGTCGAGCGCCGAATGTTTTCAATGTCGTCGAGGGACAATTCGCGCGCGAGAATCACGCGTTCGGCGCCGAGTTCCCGGGCCATTTCGACAGCGCCTGCATCCGTGCACGTCATTTGCGTCGAAGCGTGAATGGGGAGATCGGGCGCGATCGCTTTGACCATCTTGGCGACCGCGAAATCTTGCACGATGACTGCATCGACGCCGGCTTGAGCACATGTGCGAATCGCCCGTTCGACGCTCTCGAGTTCGTCATCGAAAACCAGCGTGTTGAGCGTAACGTACCCTTTGACGCCATGTTCGTGCAGCAGCGTCATGGTTTTTCCTAGGGCATCGGCATCGAAGTTCGTCGCTCGAGCCCGCGCGTTGAAATCTTTGAGCCCAAAATAAACGGCATCGGCACCCGCGGCGATTGCGGCGCGCATGGCCGTTTCATCACCAGCAGGAGCAAGGATTTCGGGGCGGCGAGAGACGCTCGGGGAGGACATGAGCGGACCGTATAACGCGGCGTGGGCAGCGTCGCCATCGCCGAAAAATAGATTGTCATGGTTGAATGATTGTCGTGAAGAAGTTGGAGATCGCGACCGAATTTGGAAAGCGTGCCGCGTGCGGCAAACATCGGCTACCTTCAGGCATATGACCGAGCCGGCAGCCGAAGTTGTTTCGTCACGACGAACCATCGACGAAATTGATCATGCGCTCGTGGAGTTGCTCGCGCGTCGGCGTGCGGTCGTGAAGGACCTTTTTGCGAAGAAGCGGGTGCTCGGATTGCCCCTCATTGATCCTTTGCGCGAGGCCGCGCTGCTCGAGGTGCGTCGGGGCCAGGCGCAATCACTTGGTGTGCCGGCGGAGTTCGTCGAAGACATTTTTCGCCGGATTCTCGAAGACAGTCACGGGCTTGACGTGGCGGAATGACGGTTTCGCGCGGGTAATCGAAGTTCCCCGGGTTGATTTGCTGCCGCAATGAAACGCTGGCAACCGCGACATGCAATACCTCGAGGTTCGACATTCTCGTATCGCGGTCGTCTCGGTCCTCGGTTAGAGTACGGCGCGTGGACGGCGACGTCTTTGGCATCGTAGGTACGACCCAGGCCGGATTTTTCCGAATCGATCGCGTTGTGGCCGAGGGCGGTTTTGGCGTCGTGTATCAAGCTTTCCACACGGCATTTCGAGCGCCGGTGGCGCTCAAGTGTTTGAAAGTGCCCGAGACGATGACGCCCCAGGATCGGGATCGTTTTCTCGAGCGATTTCGCGAAGAGGGCGAGATG
>DAOMZH010000048.1:0-26064 GCA_035437985.1 Polyangium sp. (in: bacteria)
TAGGTTAGGAACATGCCACAAACGATTATCGTCATCGATCCGAAAACGCGACGCCGTGCGCTCCTGATCGAAATTCATCCAGATATGCAAAGGCCGTCCCCCGAAGACATCAGTGCTTTCCGCGGACGAATGTTTGATAGAAACATTTACGCTGGAATGATGGTGACACCTGAAATCGTCCTCGTCGAATTGGATCAATTCAACCAGGTCGGGTTTCATGCGTCTAACTATGACGAACGAGAGCTAAGAACGGCGGAACTCTTTACGAGTGCACGCGTTGGCAGCCCGCGCCGGGGTGAACAGTTTTACCATCAAGTACGATTGTGGCTCAATGTAATTGAGTCGTCCTGGTTTTCGTTGCTCCAACCTGAGGCAATCGAAGCCATGGTCCCCGAGGTTGTAGGTAGTTTGCATGAAGCAGAATTGTCGACGTGGGATCACGTCTTGGAGGCGGACGATGCCGCCTAACCCGATAATTTATTGCGAAACCAATTGGATTGTCTCGCTCGCGTTCCCACATCACCAAAAGCACAAGGAAGCAAACGAACTGCTCACCAAAGCAAGTGCGGGCGAATTTGAATTGAGGCTGCCTGTTACAGCATTGATTGAAGCACCGCGCCCGATCAAGGACGAAGCAGATTCGTTCACCGGCACCTGGAACGCATTTCGCGCATTGATTCAGCATGCACTCGCCAATGGCCACAACGAATTCGATTCGATTTTTCGCGTGGTCATTGGTGGAGAGAAGACTGAACGCGAAGCTATCAAAAAGATCTCGTCGGAGTATATCACAAAACAGCAAAGTCGTAATGTCGTGAATATGCTCGAAAACAGTCCGGGCGTGCAAATCCTCAATAATCCCAACGATGCCATCCCCACGTTCACTAACATTCGCCATAAAGTAAATTTTAGAGGAGCGGAGACGGTCGATCTTTTCATTCTTGCTCATGTCTTGGCAGACAGAGCAAAGGAACCGCCTGAACGACCAGCGATACTATTGTCATTGGACGAGAAAGCATTTGATCCTGGCCGCAAGAATTGCAACGTCGATGGGAAGTTTTACAGGGACTACCATCTGGCTTGGTGCAGTTCTTTCAATTACCAACATGCGACGGCTCGATGGGCGGAATGGTTCGCAACGAGCCAATAGTCTGCAAGGGAGCATTTTAGGAATTCTGGGTGACTTTAGCGTGTTGAGTTGTGCCGCACTTGATGTCACTTCGCCTCTTCCTTCACCTCCGGCTTCTCGTCACCCGCCCCCATTTTCGCTTTAATCGCCCCGTACACATCCATCACGCGCTTCCAATGCGCCCGCACCAAGATCGCCAGGCCCGCGAGCCACAAAAATCCAATCGGCAGCGCCACGCTGTCCGTCATGTAAAACATCACCGGACGGAACGGCCGATCCTTCGTCACGAGCTCCCGACTCGAATACATCGAATGCCGATAACTCGGCAAAGGCAGCGGCACCGGCGTTACGCCCTGTAAAACCCCGCCTTCTTTTCCACCCATCCAATTGCCCGTGCGCGCATCCACATCCGCCTTCGTTACATCGGACATTGGCGCCGGAGACGCGGCCCGCGAAGGCTCGTAATCCAAACTCTCGCTTTTCATGGGTGCCCGCGACGTCGCCGCGAAACCGAAAAGCAATACCAAGAGCCCCAAACCACCCAAAAGCACGAACGTCGTGGCCACCCGCGCCGGACCTTTCAAGAATCGTCCAACGAGCCAAATCAAACCCAAAAGGCTCAATCCGACGAGCGTCAGGACAAACCCAGGGTTCCACAAGAACCACAAGGCCGCCAAAAGCACTCCGGCCAATATCCGAATTGCACGCAATCGTTTTGGAGGCGTATCCGTTCCCGGACGAACCGCCGCTGCGCCAATCAAAAAACCCATCCCCGCACCCAGCAAATCACTCCCCTCCACTGCCCATTTCGGTCGATCCCCACCCAAAAGCGCCAATGGGAAATACCCTGTCGGCAAACCAACCGTCAAGTTCACCCGGCTCGCTGTCAACGCATACGAAGGCATTGGGATTTCCACCGAACCGACAAATGGTTTCCATCCCGCCTGCGTCAGCGATTGCGCGCGCACGTTCTGACTGCCTGTCTTGAGCGGAATCAATATCTCCTGACTCTCATTGCCTTGACGCATGATGCGCTCGGCTTTGCCCGCGGTCGCCAAGTAAATCGGCCGACCTCCAGGATCGTAGGCCAAATAATCCACGCCATTGTTTTCGTAATTCAGGTGATCGTCGGAAACCACGTCCCCCCGCGCAGTCATCACGACTGTACGATTATGCGATTGCACGACTGCCGCCAAGGCATCGACCGCGGCCAACGTCGTGACATTCGCGCTCATCTTTTGCCCTTTTTGCACCAAAAAAAGACGCGATGTCGGCTGCGTACGCGGAATCGGCGATTCGGCCGAATCCACTTGTCGCGCTTCGCCAGAAACAATGACGCGATGCTCGGGATCACTCTCCACGAGCCACCATTCATACGGCGAACGCGAATCGACCAAGATGGACTCGAACTTCGCCAGCGTCCCCGTAATGGTCATTTCTGCCGAACGACCCGAGGTCGGTAAAACCAATTCCCCTTCTTCGACTCGAAAACCCGCAGCCCCCGTCACGTCGAGCACTTTCTCACCCAAGGACAAGGGCAAACGAACAACACCCAAATCTTTGCCCGAACGCATGACCAATCGATATTCAAAGGTCGTTTCGCGCCCTACGCGCACCGCCCGCGACAATTGAAATACCGTGGGGCCCGACTCCGCCGCTTTCTCTTGGCGGCTCAAGTGAATCGTCGCATTGGTGAGTCCAGACAAACGGGTGCCTTCCACGACCGCGCCGGACGAAAAATTACTCTCGAGCGTATTCAGCGGACCAGGAATCAAGACTGCCAGGTCGGTGCCCAGAATCATTTTTCCGCGCAACACGAATTTCCGCGCCGAAGTATGCAGAAAATATCGATCCTGTTCGAATCCAATAGCCGCGTCTTTATCATTTTCCGTCACGTCCTCGAGGCGCACGTCTTTGGGTGGCCCGAATAGCGGAATATCCACCGCCCCGTCGGCAAGCACACGACCCGTCAATTCAAATTCGAGCGGCCCTTCGCCTACGCTCCCGGACAAACGCAATCGTTCGAGCACAAAACATCGGGCAGCGCACTTCCCTCCGTTGTCCCGCTGCGCGATCCACTTCGAAAGCGCATCGAGCTCGCCAGCCCAACCCGCTGGAGCATTCGTCGCCAGCGGTTTGTCCGTGGGCTCCACCTTGGGATCCGCACCCTGAACATGTCCCGTCGCCAGCATCAGCGGCAATGCAGCAAGAGCGGTCAATACACGGTGATTTGTACGGATCATGCGCGGCTCCTTCGGGGAATCACGCCCAAAGCGAGCTCCCCACCGCACACGATAAACCGATACCTATCCTTCCGACAAGTCCCGCGCACGTCTAGAACATCGCCGCAATCCCTTGACGAAATTCGGATTTTGATCGATAGAATAACTCGATGCAGGATGCGCAGGGCAAACGACAATCCGTCGTCGTCGCGATCGGTGCGAATCCGACCTCCGCAGCGGCCCTCGCGACGCATCTTTCGCGTCTTGGTCCGAGCGTGCTCGTCGTGCCGACCGACATCGAAGATGCTTTGCGGCGCGTTTCGCAACTCGCGACTCGATTCGCGCGCAAATCTGCCTGCATCGTATTGGGCGAGGGCATTTCGCTCGACGATATGCACGCATTTTTGGCACCGATGGTCGAAAACGACATTCGGGTCGTGCTTGCTCCTGGAGTCGCTGCGGCATTCGAGCGCGAAAATCCCTCGTGGCCCTTCGTGTACGATGCTGGGGCGCGGACGCTCGATCCCCATTTTCGAGTCCTCGTCGAAGAGGCGCGTCGCGAATCCATGGGTGAATTGATTGGGATTTCGGTCCGGGCCCCAGCCGGCCGGCGCGTAGCTCGTCCGGCATCCACGCGGTCTCCGTTCGACCGCGACAATCGAATTCATTGCGTTATTGGTGGCGAAATCCGGAGCCGATTTGGCGCCTGGGCCCGCGACGCTTTCGCCCTGCTGGATGTCATCCGTCCCGGTGCGACTTCACTGCTCGAAATCACGGAAATCATTGACGCCCCCAAGGCGGATCGAATCGTCTGCAATGCGTTCTTGGGCCAAGAGATCTATGTAGAAGTCGAACTCGATGCGGAAATGCAGGGCGAAGGGCCGCTCGAAATCGAAGTCGTCATGAAGCGTGGTTCGCTGGTTTGTCGCTGGGGAAAACAACATGCCTCGCTCACGCGTAAAGCCCTACTTCGCGATGGCCCCGTGCATTTGGAAAGCGTCCCCGATCGCCTCGAAATGGCGGTGATGCATGCACTGGCCAGCACGCGACACGGTGGTTCGTCACATGCCTCGATTGCGGAACTGCGCCTTGCTCGCAATGCGGTCGAGTGGCTCATGGTGCGATATGAGCGGCATTTTCACAAGCGGCCCATTGAATTGATGCTCGTCCACGTTCCGCGTTATCGAAATAGCTACGACGAGCTCGAATTACCCTCCCTTGCGACCGCGCGTTTGGCCGCCTTTGCGCGAGGTCACGGTTTTGTTACGCAGGTTGTCGATTTGCAGATTTTGCATGCAGCCGAGCCGCTCGAAATTTTCGCCGATGACGAGAAAATCCGAGCTTGGCTGGACGGCCAAGACAATCCTTTGATTTCTTCGCCGCTGGAAAAACTTTGGGATTCGTTTGGTCCGCATCTTTTGACAACCAAGGAATCGGACAAACGCACACTCGTCGGTTTTTCGATTGTCGATTATTTTGGTCACTTTCAAATGAACATCGCGACCTGTTTGGCGCGTCTCGTGAAACAAAAAATTGGTTTTCCGACGGTCCTGGGTGGCGAACGGGATCAAGTCGATGGCGACCGCGCGCTCGATACTCCGAATACGTTCGATTACATCGTCGATGGTGATGGGGAAATTCCGCTGCATGGTCTCTTGCACTTGGAAGCTTATCATGATCGCCGCGCTGCCGACATTCCCGGTGTTTGGTCGCGAAATGGCAATCAAGTCACCAAAAACAAACTACTGCGTTCCCACCTCAATGCGATGCCTCGTCCCGATTTCGACGACGTCGATTTCGAGCGCTATCTGGGCCAGCCCACAGCGGAAATTTTGCAATCTTTGACCGACGCTGGGCTTTACCGCGGAGAACCGATCGAACCTTTTGCGTATTTGCCTTATGGGTTCGTCAAGGGCTGCACGGCCAAATGTGAATTTTGCAGCGCCAAGGAATGGCTCGATATTCAATCGCCCGAAAAAAGCGTCGATGAACTTTTGGCGTTGTCCGAAAGGTATCACGTTCGTGATTTCATGTTTTTGAATAATTTGGTCAATTCGAGCGCCAAGTGGGTCGAGAAATTCTGCCGGCGGCTCGTGGATTCCAAAGCAAACTTGCAATGGACGGACTCGTGCCGCCCAACCGATATTTCGGCCGAGCTAGCCGTGCTCATGCGCGCTTCCGGATGTTTGCTCTTGAATTACGGCGCCGAATCGGGGAGCGACAAGATTCTCGAATTGATGAAAAAAGGCCTTTTGTCGAAAGACATCGTTCAAACGCTCAGAAATACGCATCGGGCGGGGATCATCAATCGGGTCAACTTCATTGCTGGATATTTTCACGAAACGGAAGCAGACGTCGATGCCACGATCGGCCTTGTTGAAGCATTGGCGGACGAAATCGACATCGTGGGGTGTTTTCAGGGGTTTTATTTGTTTCCAGGCATGGGCGTCGAGCCCGAGAAAGCCGGTATCGTTTTGCGTCCGGGCTTGGACCGGCTCAAGAGCGGACAAACCACTCTCGCTTATGATGAAATCGGCGGTTTGCAATGGGAACAAAAACGCGACACGATCGACGCATCACGTAATCGAATTCTCGCGCGAATGGAGGCGTTGCAAATTCGCACGCTGGACAAGATCAACGAATACGACTTGTTCTGGATGTCGCGCCGTTTCGACAAGGCCACGGTAACTCGATTTTTGCTGCAAGTTACCCGGCCTCCCGTGGGTCGGCGTAACCAAGCAGCGCTGTTGCCGGGTGGTCAACGCGGATCAGTCAACCCTGCCAAACGGCAACAAGACCCCGAACACGCCCTCTAAAACCGCCAAACGCTCATGGCCCTCGGCCGTCTGCACTTCCAAACCATCTTCCCTGACAAACAATTTTCCGGGCCTGCCAAACAGTGCCCCGAACAAACGCCGCGTAGCTAACTCTTCCGCCGGCACAACGGGTGCCGATGGCGAAACGAACCGAGCGGATTCGAACGTTATGGTTTGCCCTTCTCGCGAAGCGCCCTCGAACACGACTGCGCGCGCTTCGTCGAAATACAAGACCGGCCGTTCGAGCGCCCGACGCGACGCGAAAGAAACGCTTTGGGGCAATGCGACAAGCACCCTTTCAGCCAACGATATTGCTTGCGAACAACCAAATGAACACGGCGTACAGGGCAAGACGTGCCGAATGGATGAATTGAGCCGCGCATCGAAGGTCGCCCCAAGCGCCCGCGATCGCGCTGCCGTGACGTACGTGAGCGCCGCATTGTTTCCTCGTTCGCCGAGCGCCACGAATGCCGCTACGCAACACCGCGGATAACCAAGCAATTCGCCAATCTCCAGGGCTCGACGAGTCGAACCTTCATCCCAAAATAACGCCGCACGTTGGGCAAGGTCCGCATTACGCGACAAAAATACATGCGCCATGGTTTCGGCATTATCGGACGTATAGACCCGTCTGCCCGTCGCCCCTTCGACGGACAAGGGTATGTCTCTGCAAACCATTGTGGCGTCCGGATATTTGTAGCGCAATTCTTCGAGGTACCGTTGCGGAACCACCAAATACAAAACGGGTTTGTCGCCCAGGGCAAAGGCCACTTCTTCGAGGTTCGTGGGCAATCCATCGATTTCCTCGTCCATGGCCAAAGGCGGCGCATTTTGCGCCTCTTTCATGAGTGAATCGTCCAGGACAAACCCGCCCGCCAAACCCGACCACGTGCGTATGTCCGGTGCGCCTACATGAATGCGCGCGCCGGGCTTGACCCGCGCATACCCGCGCACGTCATCGTGCACGAATATTTCCGCGCCAAACGTCGCTGCGCGCGCGGCAAGCTCGTGCTCCCAACTTTCGTCGAATACCCCTCGCCGCAAAACAACCCGTGAAATCCCCCGCTCCAAACACAAACTCGCCCGAAAAAAACCGTGTCCTCCGCCGGAGGTAATGACGGCAGCCCGCGGCTTGGCGACGAGGAGCATTTCGAGGTCCTGGAGCGTCGCGTTTTCGCGTTCGACGAGGGCTTCCTCTCCCAATCGCACAGGTTGGGAACCCAAAATGATGATCGGCCCGGGCACAAGTGCGAATCTACCTCAAAGCCGGTCAGGACGCCAATCACGAAATGAGAATCGGGTTTTCATTCCGACGACATGGACAATGTGCCGCGATTCGCTATGCTGTGCCTGGTGAAAACGAAATCTCTCATTCTTGCTGTATTGCCTGCAATTTTTAGTTTTTCGGCTTGCTCGAGCACCACGACTCCGGCGGGGGCGGGAGGTGGGGGTTCAGCTCCCGAAGGAACGTTCGCCAACGTTCAAGCCATCTTCAATAACCGTTGCGTTAACTGCCACGACGCAAGTCTACCGCCAGCCATTCCTTATGATCCCACTCTCTCGCTCGTCCCCGGAGACGCATATGCCGCACTCGTGAATACACCCGCGAATGCAACTTGCGGCGGAACACGTGTCATTCCAGGCGCTCCGGATCAAAGCTTTCTCATGAAAAAAATCGAGCCTGGCACTCCATGTTATGGGAGCCATATGCCTCGACCCTTTGAAGTCGGCCCAGCACTCAATCTTACGGCGACGGAATTACAAACCATCGAAGCTTGGATTTCAGACGGCGCCATGCCTTGAGGTATCAAGCGATCGGGATTCGAGGTATCGCGGCATGATCTACCCTGCCAAACCTCGCTGCGGGTTTGGCAGGGTGCGACAATCGGCAAATTGTGACGGGATGCGCAAAATTGCGCTTCCTTCGGTTACCGCGGATCCGATACGCGACCGACGAAGAGCACAGCCTTCGTCTTCAAATCCCGAATGAAGAAGACGAAAGGTTTGTCGAGCGCAATCGTCGCAGGTTGGGGCAAGCTCGTTTCCCCGACGATGACTGCCGTTGCTGCTGCGGCTTCCGTTCCCGCTTCGTTCACCTTGACGAACGATTGATGAATCACGTCCGAGATGAGCAGACCCCCTGTACCGTTGATCCCCGAAAAGTCGGCTGCGTCCGTAAACGCAATGCCCATGCCCAATGCCTGAAGTGGTGCGACCAAGCCAAACTTCGATTCGAACTCGAACGTCGGCATCGTCGTTTCGACCATGTATCCACCCGCAAGAGATGCGGCGATTTTATCGATTTGTGTACCCGTTAGGCTTGCCTCGAACGTATTGAGATCTTTGGGCGCTACGAGCACCATGGACAATTCATGGCCGTCGTACGGCAATTCCACTGCGGTATATTCCGCAGTTTGGGCATAAGGAACTTTGAATGACCCGTGCATCATGGGCACCGTCACGGATGCACCCTCTTGCGTCGTGAATGTTCCGGGTGCCGTATTCGCCGGCTCGAACGGAGATTCCCACGCCGCATTGAAATACACCGCATTGGTCAGCACCAGACGCGTGCTACCGTCGACCGACCCAGGCGAAAGAATGTCTTTGATTCGATCTTCGGTCCTCTTTTCGACCCATCCGTTGATGAGATCAATGGCTTGTGGCGCCTGCGTTTCGAAATCCACGATATGCATGCCAGCGTCGTAATTGATTGCTAGCGTATCGAGGAACGAGCTTTCGAAGTGGTAGCCGACCTGACCCCACAATGCATTGGCGATATTGAGACGGAAACCCCCGCCATCTGCGCCTTGCGCCCCTTGACCTCGGCTCATCAACTCCAAATCGAGCTGATTCATTGCCGGATGATATCGCGCCTGCGCGAGCTTGAAGCTCAGCGCCGTTGCCATATCGGTTTCGGTTTGTCCCTTTGCCCCAGCCCATGTCATCCCCAACGCGCTCGAAATGCTGTGCGGCGAATAAAAGAAATTGCCCGGGTCACCTCGGAGCTGCTGGTACATGTTTGCCGCGAATTCCGTATTGCCCGAAACCAGCGAATCCATGTCACTCGTCGATACATTCGGCTTCGTCACGCGCTGCTCGGCCGAGCGCACTACGCAACCCGCTTTCGTTGCGTCCGTACATTCCTCGCCCGTCGGTGCTGCCGGACTCGGCGAGGTCGACGTCGTGCACGCAATTGCAGAAAGGGAAAGGACCAGAGGGAGGGATGCAACTAGCTTTTTCATGCCCCACGGACTCAGCAAGCACCGTGCCGCTGTATTCGACTCTGCCATTTGCGCTCCGCCCCAATGCAAGTGCGCACTGAATACGTCATGGTCGCCCAGCGTCCGCGGCATTTGTGCCATTGACGGCTCAATGTGGCACGCTTTTCTTCGTGGGCGCATGATTGTTCGCCTACTTCACTCGAATTACCTACGACTTGGGATGACAGCGCGACGCCGCCCGTGATAAGGGGAGCGACACGCGAGTTGAATCTCGCCGTTTGAATCGACACATGTTCATCCATCCTGCACTCAATTTGCCATTGGTTCGTCTCTCCGCACTCCTCGAACGGGCAAACCCCAGCGTCACGAAGCTCCTCGAAGATACTGCCGTCATTGCGCATCAGCGCATTCGGCGCGATTCCGAGTTGCGCCAAGCCGTGACGCAACTGGATACGCCGCCTTTTGGCAGCCCGCCACGAAGCATTTATTCGCTGCCAGAGCATGTTACCCAGCGAGACCTTCTCATTGCGATGCTCGCCTCCGATGAGCACATATACCGCGAGATGCTTTATGCGGGTGTCCCGCCAAACCCTGATGGATACCAAGAACCAGTAGCCCATGCACGACTCCAGTATTCGAGCATGATGGAAATGAAAACGCATCCTGGTTTCGATTTATCCGCGGCCTTCGAGCGGACCTTGGAATTGCCGTGGAGCGCGCGGCATGCGCTCGATTGGAGTGCTGGGAATGACACACCCTTGACCGTTGATTCACTCGTAAACGCGCTCGAGCCACGCGCGTGGATGGCCTTGGCTGAATACGTACCCGATTATGTCGAGGGACTCGTTACTGCCGCAGAGGCTGCAGCTTGGCTTGTTCGGCCCTATCAGGAGCGCCTGGCTCCGGCGTTCGGCTCCATCTACATCGACCTTCATGGACAAATGGAATCTCTTCGTCGCCTGTTGCTAAATTCGCCCACGGTATGGCTGACCGGGACGATTGGGTCGGGACGTAATGCATTGGCGTCAGCGTGGATGGCCGAGCAATCTTACCAAAGTTCACGTGAAGGATCTCTGAAAGGAATACGGTCTGGTCTCGCTTGGCATGGTCTGGGCTCGGCGCCAGATAACGATGCATTGGGCCCAGCCCACGGAATTGGTCTCGATGCAATCATTCATCTAATGGTTTGTCCCGACGACGGAAGTCGACACGGACCGGCAACGACGCGCGTAGGCGAAGTGAATTTGACTGGAGGTTCCGGAGCGCTAGAAAAGCTCACGCCAACCGAGCTTCTTGCCATTCTGCAAACGACGATGGTGCGACCCAATGCAGCACGAGCGCTCCTCGTTTCCAGCTCAGAGGAGCGGGCAATCATCTGCAATGTCGTACCGGAAGCGGCAAAAATTTCAGTAATCGACGTCCCGCCGTTGACGGAAGTCGACCAACTCCTCTTGTGGTTGGCAAAAATTCCTTCCGTACGATTGCCTGGTGGTGCGTTGGCGCATGTTTCCACCATGGTTGATGCTTTCGCTGCTGCGCCAGAAGCAGAACGTCGCGAGCGTAGTGTGAAGACCATCGACCGAGCATTGTTGCGGGGCCGAGTTTCAATGGGCGATGGCGCGGAACGCATAACGGACGCGCTCGCCAGGGTTCGTCGCGGTCGAGCGCTGCGAACCCTCGATGTGCAAAGCGTCCAGCGCTTTTTGGGCTCCGAGGAACGTCTCCATGGCCTTGCTGCATTTGCACCACAGTGGGATGCACTGACCTGAGCGTGACGAGAAAATACTTGCGTTTGTGAATGTGATGGTTTGTCCTTCATTCCTCATTCATTGGTGTACGAAGCGAATCCGTCATTGCAATAAACCCAGTTGGGACACGAGGCGACAGGTGACCCGACAGGAGAGCGAATCCACTGCAACGGCAGTCATGAAGCAACAGCGAACAATTCCGCAACCGAGAAATCGTGACGCCTTTGGTTTTTCTTTCTCCCATTTGCAATGAATTGAGTACCATGCGCGTATGCGATACCGCCACATCCTCCTCGCTCTGGTGATTTCTGCGCCCCTCGCCATATTTGCTTGTGCCGAAGGATCGAACACTCTCGAACCCGATAGCTCGGGGAGCGGTGGAAGCGGCGGAAACAAGGAGACGTCCTCGTCCGGACAAACCTCGAGCTCAGTTTCGTCTTCGAGCGGCTTTGGAAGCTCGTCTTCGGCTGCTGCGTCTTCGTCGAGCGGACTGGGTTCGTCGAGTTCGTCCTCGTCGAGTTCGTCGTCCAGCTCTGCATCTTCCGCATCGAGCTCGAGTGGTGGGCCGCCCCTCGATTGCCTCAAAGCAAACTATAGTTTCGACATGTGTCCCTCCGATTTTACGTCCGATGGCGTTGTGAACGATTGGAAATGCGGCGTGCCCATGGGACCTGCTGGACCTGCTGGAGATCGGTCGGGCACCGGAAACGCATGGGGAACGAATCTCACGGGCCCGGCCACAATGTGTCAGGAATCGACGCTGACATCACCCGTAATTGATTTATCGACGTTGGCAGGTAAGCCCGCCGTGCTGCGATTCTGGCATTGGATCGATTTCCGCGGTTGTGCTGCAGGCTTGCTCCAATGTTTCCCCATATGCGCTGGCGAAAAAGGCTCATATTCAGGCGGGGTTGTGGAAGTCCAAACGGATCCCATGGCCATGACCTGGACAGCTTTGACTCCAACCTCAGGCTACGGAAATGGCGGCGAAAAAATCCTCTGTGCGGGTTCTGGGAGTGGTTGCTCCCCCTGTACCCTCGATGATCAAACGGGTTTCACAGGGAAAAGTATAGAGAAAGTTTGGACGCAGGTGATCTACGACATCTCGGCGTATACGAATGCGACTTTCCAATTCCGCTTCCGCTTCGCATCGAATGAATTGGGCGACCCATTCGGCTGTTTTGCGAACACAGGTGGTTGGTACATCGACGATATCGAAATCGGGACCGAAGCAGTTTGTCCCTGAGCCCAACATTTACCACGTGACGCAAGGACGCGTTGCATGCTAAGAATGCCTGAGCGACTTGCCCATGCGTTCTTTGCCGCTTTATCGGGAGGCCAATCTCCCAGCGCCCTCCCTCATTCGCCCAAAACCGGCCCCCGGAGCGGTCTTGCCCGCAGCGATCCTGAGCCTGCACAGCCATAACGATCGCTCCTTTCTCGACGACGTCATTCAGCATCATATTTCCGGTGCCTTACGCGCCGCAAAAATCGACAATGACCTCGTCGTCGCTTTTTTGCCTCCCAATGACGATGCCGCCTGGTCGGCGCTCGTAAATACACTCCGCGCTTATCCGACGATTCTTTACGAACGTCTTTGGGATCCGGCCATCGTCGAAAACCTGGCCCGTGAATTGCCCGAAACAACGCTCGTGCGTCTCATTGGGGAACATGATTTGTCTCGAGCGCCAGCGCATCATGTTTGTCCAGCCGATCCAAACGCGGTCGTGACTTTGCTGCATGGCTTGACGTTTCAATCGGATTTCAAAGGCGAATTGCCCACGTACGCGCCCAATGTGCATCCCGTGTACGTAACGCCCGCGGCGCGACCGAAAGCGCCTTCGTTTCCCATTACGGGTAATGTGGGTTGTCCTTACCAAACCGATGCCCGGACCAACCCCATCTACGCCGACGTCGACATGCCGGCAAACATGGGTCGAGGGTGTGGATTTTGCACGACCGGCAATCATTACGAATACAAACCCAAAGACGAAGCGCTTTCGTGGACTCTTTTGCAATTGCGATATTTGCGCACGCACGCCCCGGAACTCCAAACGTTGGTTTTGCGTGACCAAAATCCATTTTATTATTTGACCGAATTCATTGAAACCGCCGAAAAAGAAAACCTCGGACCATTTACCTTGCTCATTGAATCCCGCGCCGATTGGTGGCTACAAAATTCGGGACGGTTCGTCCGAGCGCTCGAAGCCGCCAAACGCTCGGCCATTAAGCTGGCCCCATTTCTCGTGGGTATCGAGAACTTTTCCCAAACCGAGCTCGATCGATTCAACAAAGGCGCGACGTCCGAAACGCTGGTGAAATTCCTAGGCGCATTGCATCGTTGGCACGCCGAATACGCACCGGCCATGGATCTGTCCCATGCCGCCTTTGGATTCATCATGTTCACGCCGTGGACGACCATCGAAGACTTGAAAACGAACCTCGAATGCATTCGCCAAACTGGAATGGATCGTTTTCGCGGACATTTGTTGCTCTCGCGCGTGCGCCTCTATCCCGATACCGCCCTGTACTGGCTCGCCAAACGTGATGGTTTGCTCGTCGACGATTATGCCCGTCCCGAAGACGACGCCAGCACGCGTTATGGATACTTGCCCGCCAAACCATTTCGTTTTCGGGAAGCGAAGGTCGCCAAAATTGCCGAGCTCGCGACCGAATACATCGCCCAATATGGTGGTCGGGACGAACGCCGATTGCTGGAAGTCTTGCTCGCGCTCGTGGACAAAGCGGCCGACGTACAACTCGTTTCGACGCTCGATGTTCGGCGGGCGATGGATGGGCACCGAAATGCCCAACAAGATTCGGGACAAACGGCCCCGACGCTTTTTCGAGATCCGCCCGATGTAAAGCACGAAGCTGGCGAAAGGAAACGGCAAATTGCGCAAATCCTCGTTAATGCCCCGACGCTTCCCATACAGCTTCCCGTATTTGGTTTGTCTCTGCTCGACGTGGATGCGGACAAACGGGGCGTCGATCTGATATTTGGAATTCATGATCCGGTGGCGCGACTTCGCCTCGAATGGGACAAAACAACAAACTCCGCCCGCATCGACCTCGTGCCCATGGCGCAGGAAACCAAAAGATTCGCTCGTGTTTTCGATTTGCTGATTTCCCGGCTGTTGAAGTCGACAACGTCCGAGCGATTTTCACGCGCTATGGTTTCAGCCAAGGAGCTCGCACGTTTGCCGGTCGATGTGCCGCTTGGTTTTTTTCGACAACTCGTCGCCGGCCTCGACGAACCTCAGGGCCTCGTACGCACGGGATTTTTATGCAATCAAGATTGCGGCATGTGTTGGCAAGGTCGAGATTGGGGTCGTCATGGCGCAAAGCAGATTCTGCTCTGGATTGAAGATCTACGCCGTGCCGGAGCCCGATCGCTCATCATTTCTGGAGGTGAACCCACGCTCGATCCCGATTTGACCAATTATGTGGAATATGCGCGTCGGCTGGGTTTTTCCGACGTGACCCTTGAAACGAACGCCATTCAAGCTGCAAAACCAGGACAAGCCGAACGATTGGCCCGGGCTGGCGTGACGCATGCATTTGTGTCCTTGCATAGCAGTGATCCGGCGATTTCGGACGCCATTACGCGCGCTCCCGGCACGCACGAACGCACCGTGCGCGGGATTCACGCCTTGCTCGAAGCCCAAATTCCCGTGGTGCTCAATGCCGTAATGACCGCCGAAGGCATCGAGCATCTGCCGTCGCTCCCTGATTTCATTCACGAAACATTTGGAAATCATCCTCTCCTTTCGAGCCTGATGATCTCGCAACCCACCGAGCCGTTTGATCGGACGATCTTGCCGATGGTCGTTCCGGATCCAGCTCGCGTGCGGAAATCATTGCGGGCGACGATCGAACGAGCCTTCGACGTGGGCCTCGCCATTCGGGGGCTCGATGGACCTTGTGGCCCGCCGCTGTGCGCGTTTGGAGGAGACAAACGGTTGGTCTCGGGCAAACCGATAACGAGTGGCGTGGACTTTCGGCGTCACGTGCCCGCGTGTGATCAATGTGCTGCACGACCAGCTTGTTTTGGTGTGCGGCACGTCGAAGTGGAATTGTTCGGAGAAGAATGCGTCGAGCCGATCGGAGATTGGACGACGTGATGGGCAAACCGCCCCTCGGACAAACCCGGGGAATCGTCGGGGCGGTGTGGGTTTTTAGCGCTTCTTCACACCCAGCTGCTGTTGCAACTGACGGCGCAACTTACGCACCTGATCATTCGGCAGCTTGCGGACCAACTCCGCCGTATGCGCACGTTCGTCATCACCTTGGAACGTGAGGATGTAAAGCGCGGGCAAGTCGAGGCCCTTGGCCAAACGCGAGATCGTTTGAATGGTGATCGCGGCAAGGCCGTGTTCCACGCTCGACAGATGCCCCTTCGACAACTCACTCGCATCCGCGAGATCGGCAAGAGACATCCCACGCTCCGTGCGTAGCTCACGAATGCGCGTACCTACCTGACTAGCAAAAGGATCCGGAACAGTTCGTCGCGGCATGTAATTTTTTCCGGGACACCGATATCGATGGATCGATCATCCCGTTGGCCCTCCTCTGGCCGGTGGTCGAGTTATGTTTGTCGGACCGATACGTTTTCATGAACGACGGGTCCTACGTCGCTCGTGAATGCTTTGGGCAGCATTGGAGTCATGATGCACGACTCCGACGAACGTGTACAAGAAAAACAAACCATTGCAGACGAACGCCCACCCACGGGAATCCGTTTGTCGAACGTTGGCAACAGTTATGACGATCACAGATTCGGCGCGCGCGAGGTCCCCAATCGTCAGACACGAGAACGCCTGACATCCATGGAAGACTTCCCAAAGATCTTCGAAAAAGATCAAAACCTGCGCTGTCGGATGCGAGGCTTTTCATTTCGCTCGCGCAACGTACGAGTGCGCCAAACGCCTCGCGACGCTCCCAGTGTTCGTCTTGGTAACCCAATGCCTCGACAACCACCCTACATGCGTTCACGAGCACGAAGGCGGCGCGTAATTCGGTTTCCTGTTTCCGCGAAGGGCCGTACGCGCATTGATTCGCCCATGAGTGAGTCGCGAGCCGCGACGTGGACGAACAGGTTCGTCGCCGAGACATTGGCGACGAAGTGGCCTGGACGAACCAGACTCATCTTCAACGTCTGGAAATGACGCGACAAACGCCCGGGCAACGAACTGTCATTGACAGGAATTGGCATATACCCATTGCGCGCTTTTCGGAATCGTTCGGGACCAGGCGCCAACATGAGTCGCTTGCGCCAGCGAATCGAGTCTTGCCGCAAACGCACCTGCGTGCTCAATCTGCTGTTGCTCGATGAGGAGCTGCAAGGAAACAAGTGCACGATGAGCCGTATGGGTGACATTTCATTTGCGCCAACGCTCGGCAGCCGAGAGCTCTTCCCGGATCTCGAACCGCTCGTCTATTGCAATCACGCGGCGTTGTCGCCGCCTTCGTGGCCCGTGCGGCGCGCCATGCAAAATGCGCTCGTGGAAATTGGGCGACGAGGTGCAGGTGCTTATGGAGGGCTCATCAGTCAACGCAATCGTTTGCGGGCCAAGCTGGCGCAACTGATTGGCGCGACGACCGATGAAATCGCTTTCATTCCCAACACTTCGTATGGCGTGACCGCCATCGCTTTTTCATTTCCTTGGCGTGCAAAAGACCGCGTGGTGCTCTTCGAGGGCGAATTTCCCGCCAACGTCACTCCGTGGTTACAAGCGGCAAAACACTTCGATTTGACGCCCGTGATGCTCGCTGTATGTGACTTTCAAGAGAGCGACGAAAAAGGCCTCGCGCGACTCGAAGAAACCTTGAAAGAAGGCGCGCGACTCGTCGCCGTGAGCGCCGTGCAATTTCAATCGGGCCTGCGTTTGCCGCTCGAATCCATGGCCAAACTCTGTCACGCGCACGGAGCCGAGCTTTTCGTCGATGCGATACAAGCGGTCGGAATCATTCCGCTCGACATCCATGCGTTGGGAATCGATTACCTCGCTTCCGGCGGGCACAAATGGCTGATGGGGCCGGAAGGCACGGGAATGCTCTATGTGCGCCGAGATCGCGGCGCAGACCTCGTTCCGAATCTTGCGAGTTGGCTCAGTCAGCAAGATGGGCTCGGATTTTTGCTCGAAGGGCCGAACCTCATGCGTTACGGCGCGCCGTTTAAACAAGGCAGCGCGATGTTCGAGACGGGATGCGTCAACGCGATTGGGCTCGTGGGTCTCGAAGCGGCACTCGATCTTCTGCTTTCCCTTGGACCTCAAAAGATTCTCGCGCATGTGTCGCCGTGGCTCGATGGGGTGGAGACAGGTCTGGTCGAGCGCGGATTCACGTCGCTTCGCGCGGCTGAAGAACATCGGCGCAGCGGCATCTTGGGCGTCGTGCCGCCTGCAGGAATTTCGGTTGTCGAGCTGCAACGAGCTCTCGCAACGCGTGGCGTTATTTGTGCTTTGCCGGATGGCGTTTTGCGTTTGAGTCCGCATTGGGAAAACAACGTGGACGAAGTGGAGCAGGTGCTGTTGTCGACGGACGATGCTGTTGCGGAACTACGAGGCGAGAAGAGCCCGCGCCAGGATGATTGGTGAAGCAACGATTATTTCTTTGAGCTCCAACCAATCGATAGGTACCGCACACGGCCATTACCACCGATAGAGTCGTCCCCGAAAAACAGCGTGGTTGCCGAAGGTCCAGCAAACGATGGGGAAACGTCGGCATTGGCCCCACCGGACAGGGAAATCAGAGTTTTTCTTGGACCAAGTGGAGCGCCAGGGTTCAGCTCGAGTGCATCGATCTGCATGCTCTCGCGAATGGCTGCCGCCGTGACCGCACGGCAACTCGAAGCGGCACACGTAACTGCTACGGAGCTGACCGTGCTGCCTTGATCGCCGCGAAGCAGCAGCGGAGCGCCCGTGAGCGCACCGCGACTGTCGAGGGTGGCGATACGTACGCCTGCGTCGGTGTTGGTCGTATCTGCGGCAGCGTCTTCGATCCACGCCACGACGACATTGTCGCCCGCAAGCGCTGCAGCCGGAGAACGAGAATGCCCCGTTGACGCGAAAAGACGCATCGAAGGACCGACTTCACGCAACGTTCGTGCGTCGAGACGAACCGCGTACATGTCGCCATTTCCTTCGTCGGGATTCTGTCGTGCGTCACTCCAAACCAGGAAAACTTCTTTGCCCCGCACCACGATTTGAACTTCGGCCGAGTCTCCAGGGGCCTCGGTGATGCGGCGATCCGCGACGACTTTGCGCAAGCTGCGATCCACGCGTGCTGCGTACACTTCGGCGTTGCCGTCGCGGGTATCGACCCATGCCACGATCCATCCATCATCGGCGCCGCCTTTGGGATCGGTTGCCGGCGCGTACGCGATCGCAACGTCACTCGCTTCATTGGGCACTTCGCCCTTGGTCGCCTTGCGTTTGACGTCCGTCAGCGGTTTTTGCGTGATTTTCGTTAGATCCGTACCGAACTTGGCTACCTGCACTTGCGTTTCTGTTTTGTCCCGAGAAACCCAAACCATGGCCGCTTCGTCGAAACTTGGCGTGTGGGCCAGGGCAACTCCGCCAATCGACACGGCACGATTGGAGACGATCTGGGTTTTTCCAAGGGTTCCACTTGGAGAAACAGTTCGTACACCAACGACCGCGAGAGGCTCGCCTTTCTTGCTGGGGTTTGCTCGAGCGATGTCCGTGCTTTCGATGAAGTACGTGACCCAGGCAGCAACCGTCGTTCCACCGGACAACTCCGTGGATGCAACTTTCGCCAAGTGTTCGCCGTCGTAGATGCTCGACACGGCCCGCGCCATTGGCGGCACTGGTTCGGGATCGCGCGATGCGGGAGGGAGCCACGCGGATGTGCGCGCGGGCAAACCAACCATCGCGATGGTTGCCGGTGCTCCAGGACCAGACGCCATCGCCGTGCATGTACTGGCATGACAAGACAAACTCCGCACCAGGTCGGGAATACCGTCTGTCGAGGCAAACGCTTCAGCCCGTAGAGGTTCTGCCGCGCGAACGGACAAATCCGGCCCAAAGCGCACGAATGCGGGCCAGATGGGCGAATCAGCCGTCACCGCGCGCGTTGCTGAACCCATCGGCGCCAAGGTCGTCACGGCAAACCCATCTCCGTCAGCCACGATGTCCGGCGGTCCAACTGCGCTGAACACGAGCGAGGCTCGTTCGTTTTGCAAAACCCCGTCGGCGTCGAGCACGCCGAGATGAATGATTCGTCCGTCGCGTGGGGCGCGCAAAAGATCTTCCCAGGCCAACAACGTTCGCGGCTTGGGCCCCGCGCCACTCACGAGCGAGACGAGAGCTTGTTCACCAAGCGCCGGGGTCGCTCGACGCGGCGGCGCGACGATGCGACCACCACGCTCCACTGCTGCGACATACACGCTCGCATCGATTTCGCGCATGTCGGTCCAGGCCAAGAATGTTCGTGATCCAGAGCGAGTAACGACGAGATCGCCTTGGGCCGTAGCTTCGGAACTCACCGTGACCGGCGGCGAAACTTTCCCGTCGAGATCGACGTCCGCATACAGAACGCGGCCCATGCGACCTTCTTCGGATGCGTCCGGAGAAATGTCGACGAGGGTCGCGATCGCAGCACCACCATCGTTCGGCGCGATTCCCCAACCCAAGACGCGATGCGCCAGAACGACGCCTGCGCCTGGGGTTTGTCCAGGCTTCATCGGCACGGCGATGACGTCGAAATACGCATCGCGGGGCACTTCCCAAACGACGAGCGCATTGTTTTGTCCTGCAATGATATCGACAAACCCAACGGCATCGGCCGATTGGGCGAGCATCGACGCGGGACCTCGCGCGCGCCCCGCAGCATCGACGTTCACCACGCGAATCGTCGCGTTGCCTTTCGCTCCTTCAACCCACGCCACGAGCCAACCATCACCCAGCGGAGCAATCGCGGCCGTCGAAACATCGGTAACGTTCACGCCGAGGTCGAATTGGTCGGACTTCGGAGCTCCATCAGCGCCCAGCAGCCGCGAGAAAATCCGGCCTTTCGCATTGAAAACGAGGAGCATCTCGTCGCCGCGACGGGCAACGTAAGGAACCGAGTTTTCGTCTTCGAAACGAGCGATCACGTGGGCCGGCAGCATCTCGGGACGCGCAGCCGTCGAGACAGCCGGTGTAGCCGTGTCTTTGCTTGGCTTCGTGATTGGTGGTCGTGTGCGCCCACCAGGTCCTTTCGTCGCCCCACCACAACCCATGTCGACGAGCGACAAGACGATTGTCATGACCAACCCCACTCGGCCAGGCACACTTCGCATTCTTCGACCATGCCAGACCCGAAGGAAGGCGGCCAGCCTTTGCAATTGTGGCAAGGATACGGGGTTGCTGTTGGACAAACCAGACCTCGATTTAGTTCCGGCCAATGCCGGTTTCCTTTCTAATGAATGGCGCTGCCCCGAACGTCATCCCGTGGTCGATTGCCGAATTGGCACAGAGATTTCCTCTTGACGACGCATGGTCGACATAGCCTCCACTTCGTCGGCTGACTGGTCGGGCATGGATGCGACGGGTGAGGGTGACAGTGTCGATCGCCAATCACTCGGCTTCACGGGTTGCAACGCCAAGTACGGCCCAAGCAGCCCCAGCATCGTTGCTGTACAAATCAATTTGACCGGAGAGGTCACGCGGAAGTGAAGCTCACGAGTCGTCGCGGGTTTGCCGGAACGTCGTGTCGATGCCTTCGGGTTTGTCCAGGAGCGGCGGTCCCGATACAGGAAGCAAAATCTCGAACACCGCGCCGCCTTTTGTGGCTTCTCGGTACATGATTTCGCCACCGTGCTCGAACACCATGCGATGCACGATCGCTAATCCCAGACCCGTCCCTTTCTCTTTGCTCGTCGCGTAAGGCTCGAAAAGTCGCGGCAGAATTTCTGGCGGCACACCTGGACCATTGTCCCGCACGACGATGCGCACTTTGCCTTCCTCGGGCGCGTCGATCGTCACCATCACGCGCGGATCCGGACGCACGGCGCTTGCCGCATCGAGTCCGTTTTGCACGAGGTTTGTCAAGACCTGCACCATCTGATCCCGATCGGCCATGATGTTCGGAATCGGATCGGCCTTGAATTCGACGCGTTTCGTGCCTGTTTTTTCGACGCCTTCGCCCGCGGACGCATGCAGCGTGACCACACCTCGCACGACCTCGACCAGATCGATTTTCTCGGGTTTTGGCGGCGGAAGACGCGCAAACTTCGTGAACTCCGAAACGATGTTCGCGATGCGATGCACTTCCTGAAGCACCGTCGCCGTCGCTTCCTCGAAGTATTCGTCGAACGCCGGATCCTCACGAGCCCGCAAACGCCGCAGCGTCTCGACGGCGGCCCGAATGGGTGCGAGCGGATTTTTGATTTCGTGCGCCACTTGTCGGGCAACTTCACGACGAGCCGAAATTCGTTCCGTCGCCGCCAAACGCCGCCGCATCGACGCAAGCTCAGCAATCGTGCGGTTGTAAGCATCAGCCAATTGCGTGATCTCGCGACTTCCTCGACTCACGATCGTGCGCGGCTCGCCAACCACGACCTCGCGGGTTTCTCGCGCCAACTCGACGATTGGTCGAGACAAACTTCGCGCCAAAAACACCGCGAGGCACAAGCCCACAAGGACGGCAACCGCACCAGCGAACAACACCGACCGATCCAAGTCGTTCAAAGCTGCGTGCAGCGTCTCTTTCGTCGCGGTCACAACGACCCGCATGCCCGCGACGTCCTTGACCTCGACCACCCGCACGACGAAATCGTTTGTGTTCCCCGACAAATGTTCGTCCGGCGCAACATGAAGTTTGACCGCGTTCGACACGCCCACGCGTTCCAGGATCGAGCTCACGCGACGAGAGCCGACGAGCCCCACTTCCCGCCCTTTTTCTCCGGCTGTGCAGAAGGCTTCGAGGGATCCTGGATCGCCGGTTTTGTCCGACCTCCACGTAACCTTCGACGGACCACCCGAACGCATGAGTTTGGCAAGACGCGCGTCCGTCGTTCCTGTTCGTGGTGCTTCCGATGCGGCCAGGATGAACCCGTGGTCCATGACGAGTGTGAGGTCATCGAGGCCCAGAGCTTGGGCTTGGTTGGGCACGAAGTGATTCCAAGCCAAACGCCGCCCGGTATCGATTTTCTCGGGTTCGCCGCGGACTTTGCTGACGACGGTGAGCACATCGTCGACGAACGTGTCGTGCGCGCACAACGGGTCGAAGAGTTTTTCCAGGGCGACGACTTCGCGACCGAGCTCGCGTTGCACGCTCGTTGCAGCGGCATCGACGCGGTGTTGATAGTCGTTCTCGAGCGTTTGTCGCGTCGAACGATGGAGTTGAAAACCAACCAGCGCCGTGGCGAGGAGCGCGACAAAGGTGAAAGCGAACATCAATCGCGTGGCGAGACTCACAGGAGTGCAACGACGATGACCCGGAAGGACTTCCCTTGCGACCCCCTACTCCCTTTATCTGTGAACTGATTTGGCCATGGACCTTGGCCGAGGGTCGGTTGGGTCGAGTCTTCACGTGGCTGTGATGAGCTGTACGGATTCCGGGGGCATCTTTGGACCCATTAAAATCGCGCTGGCAATGATTCATATGTCGCAATGGTTTGCCCACCTTGGCCTACGTGTTAAAATGGATCGTTTTGCCAAACTTATTTTGAATACGAGCCGGCGATGTGCCAAGAGTCAATCCCTGTACGGCAGCGCCTGTCAGCCCTGCTTGACGGCACGCGACAGCGCGAGTAGAAAACGGCGACGATGATGTGGGTGTATCGGCCGAGCGACGGTCGCGCAGACGCAGACCACGAGGAATCTTCATGAGAAATACAAGAGATTGTGAATTTCTCGGAGAATTTTTCCGGGGGCTTGGCGATCCCGGCATGGCTTTGGATCCCGAGCGTGACGACCGCTATGTCCACATTTACGACGGGCCCAAGCCGGTCGACAATGACCCAGTCGAGGAACTGGCGCGGACGATATCGTGGTCTGCTGGAGAAAGCGTGCAGCTATTATCTGGCTTCCGGGGCACCGGCAAAAGTACCGAATTGCGACGACTAAAGAATCGTCTCGAATCCGACGGAAAAATTGTGCTTCTTCTCGACATGGAGGAGCACATGAATATGACGACGCCCATTGATATCACGGATTTTCTCATCGTATTGGCCGGCTCGGCGGGTGACGCATTGGCCGCACGCGACAAATTGAAGGAAAACCCCATTAAGGAAAGTTATTGGACGCGATTCGTTGCGTTTCTCAAACGGACCAACGTGACATTGGGGAGCCTTGGGACCGGAGGCGAAGCTGATGCCGACGTCAAAATTGAATTGCACACCAGCCCGACATTTCGGCAACGCGTTCAACAACGTTTGGCCGGACAAGAAGGCGCACTCTACCAGGACGTCGCGAAGTTTTTCCAGGATTGCGTCGAGGCATTACGCACGGCCCACGCACGCCCAGCCCTCGAAGTGGTCATCATCGTCGATTCCATTGATCATATTCGAGGTTCGCACGATAATGCCGACAAAGTTCATGCTTCTGTGGAATCGTTGTTCTCGAGTCATGCGCAACGTCTCAAAATCCCCAATTTGCATCTCGTCTACACCGTGCCTCATTACTTGAAAGTGCGTTATCCAAACATTGGAATGGCCTACAACCAAGGTTCGACGCCCATGTTTCCGGCCATCAAGGTGCACGAAACCCGAAGCTCTACCGTGCATGAAAACAATCTGCGCGCTTTGCGGCGTATCGTGTTGGCTCGCGGCGACGCGCTGAAATTGCTCGGCACCGAAGAGCGGCTTCGCAAAGTCCTGCTCATGTCGGGAGGCCACCTTCGCGATATGTTGCGTTTGCTTCGCGGAATCGCGTTGAGCGCCAAGTCCGTACCAATCGATGACGCCACCCTGGAAACCGCAATCAACAAGCTGCGCTGGGAACTCGTGCCCATTTCGGATGAAAATGCCCTTTGGCTTGCGGAAATTGCTGAATCGCACGAAGTCCGCTTGCTCGATAACTCCCGCTTGGCGCAACTCGCAACGTTTTTCGATACGAACGTGGTCCTTTGTTATGCCGACAGCCCCGAATGGTACGACGTCCACCCCCTCATTCGCGAAATCGTCATTGAACAAGCCGCCCGCATCAAACGCGAGGCCAAGTCCAAATGAACGACGATGTCGTCACCTCGCTCGATGAGGCTTGGGAACGTCTCGAACGCCTCGTCGATTGGTCCACCGACTTTTACCTCGCCTTCATTTTCTCCTCATCGCCCGATACCGTGTTCCTCCTGCGCGATCGCGCCCGCGAGGTCCTCGAAAACTCCGGCCGGCGCATGCGCATTTACCATCCAGACAAACCCGCCGACGTTCTTGCTACCGTCGCCGCAATTGCCCAACCCGAATCGAAATCCTCGCAATGCTTTTGGCTCGATGCCGTCGCCATTGATGCAGCCAATCCGACCTATGAACTTTGGCGCGAAGGTTATGCCCAGCTCATTTTGCGTTTGAATGAAAGTCGCCAAGCTTTACGGACGCATCTCGGTGGCGGCCTCGTCCTCGCTTTGCCTTATTGGTACCGATCCCATGTCGCCCCTGCCGCGAGCGATTTGTGGTCCATTCGGTCGCTCACCATTGATTTGCCAGGCCTGGCCGCGAAAACACCCTTGGCCGCCATCAACATCGGCGATTTCGTTTTGCCTCCTGTGCGTTTGGATGAAGGTCCAACGCTCGATCCAGATCGCTCCCGCGATCAAGCGCGGCGGCTCGCTACGCGGGGTGAGGGTGCGCGACCGGCCGTGATTGCGAATTTGTTGCGCGCAGCCGAAGGATACCTCGATCGGAATCGTTTTGCAGAATCGCTCGGAATGGCCAAAGAAGCGGAGGCGCTGCTTCGGGGCGTCGCGCCAAACCCGGAAAACAGCCTCGAGCCAGATCTGGCCACCGCACCGGTGGCCATGGCCGCAGCGGAAGAAGCTCTCGGCGAATGGGATCTGGCTACGAAACACGTCTCCGAGGCGCTGGAACTACGCAAAGGCAATACCGAGCGGGACATGCTCCAGTTTTACGCGATTGCCGAGCGCATTGCTTTACGCCGAAACGACGTGCGCGCTGCGCGAGACGCGGCCGAGGGGGCGCTCGTGGTCGCGCGGGCGCGGCATACCGAAAGGCCGGAAGACGTCGAAGCAAAAAACGATTTTTTGTTTGTGCTGGGCCGTGTCGGGCCATTACGCCGCGCCTTGGGGGACCTCAGGGGGTCCGAGCAGGCCGCGGAAAACGTATTGGTTTTACGAGGTGGGGTGCTGGCAACGCATGAAGCGCGTGTCGAAGCGATTCGTCCGCACGCCCTTTTGCCGCCCATTGTGGAGAGATTGCACGAAGGCAAAGAGGGCGAGGCCGAGTTTCGCAAACTCGTCACTGTTCTCTGGCGCGTCAGTGACCCTTCCCGCAACGATCCGAAAAGTGAGATTCTCGCCCGTTTTCTTACAGAAACAACCTTTATTTCGAGGACGCTCCGATGGAGACCAATTTGGACTCCCGCAGATATTCGTGCACCTCATGTCCGCGAAGGCATCTTGGCCCAAATGCCGCGAAGGTCCGGAATTGAAGAACATGGGACCAGCGAAGATTCAGACAAGCCAGCGTATTTGGCTTTGATTCTTCCACGAGACCTCAGCCGTGATGAAGACGATTGGCTTCGAGCCGAATTAAATCGTTATGGGTATTCCACGGTGGACGTGCATGGCATGTCCCATCTCGAAAACCTCCTCCGCCCCGTCCCCGCCCTCTTCGCCCGTTATTACCCCGAATTCGCCGCCGGCCATTTGCCAGGTTTCGTCCCCTTCGATTTTCGCGCCTTCGCCCACCTTTACAACGCCCGCATCGTCCAGGAAAAACAATTCGTCCACCTCCTCGGTTTTCCC
>DAOMZH010000049.1:0-21759 GCA_035437985.1 Polyangium sp. (in: bacteria)
TACAGCAGACCTATGCGGTATGCCACCTCTCGCAAACCAAGGGACCGCGACCGGCCTGCTCGATTTTGGTCTCGCAAATGACACGATCATGCAATCCGGTGATCGTGTCCTCGGCTACTATACTGTGTGGAACGCCCCAGGGCGCTGGATCCTCTGGGACACAACGACCCGGACCAGTGTCGCCGAAGGCGCGACGACGTATTTCTGCAATTCCTACTTGGTTGGCGATCTCCTCGCCGTCCAATCCGAGACGGGCATCGACCTTTTCGATGCAATCACCGGTCAAATGCAGGCCACCATTCCCGTCGCGCGGACGAATTTGAAGAGTTTTACTCTCGCCGATGATGGCAGCTATCTCTGGCTCGTTCTTCAAACCGGCAACCTCGAAGTTTGGTCCCCCAATGGCACAATGCTGATGAGTCTCGTCGGCGACTATCGCGAAGCGGCAATCTTCGGTGCTCCGACCGAGCTTCGTGTAGGCAATGGCCCGGCAGGCGCCAAGCGCATTGAACGAATTCCCCTCGATGGCAGTCCCTCGACGATTTCACCCTTTTTCCCGCAGTTCTTCCATCGTTGGACGGTCGATGGCGAACGTTTCTTGGCCACAGCGGGCAATACCGTCTCCGTTTATTCGAAAGACGCCGCATTGGTCAGCTCGAATCTCCTCCCTTCCGTTGAAAATCTGAACGGATCGGGCGATTATTACTGGATCTACTATGGGTTCGCCTTTCAAGACGAGCGATTCGAGATTTACTCCATCAATTCCGGAAGCACCCCAATCGCCAGCTATTCCTACACATCCCCGCTCGGCGAAATCCTCACTGCTTCGAGACAAACCATTGCGTTCCTCCCCGAACCTCACGGTCCGACCGTACACCTTTTCCATTTGGGGCCCGCGGTTACCCAAGAGATTGTGACTCCTGGATACTCTGGAATCGAACGATTCACGTTTGACCTGACAAGCGATTTGTGGACACTGGGTACGCAATTGGGCGTACTTTGGCACCACGGAACAAGCGCGGATCCCCAAGCTGAAGGGTTGCTTGGATGCGGCGGAATCATGGATATCTCCGGCGCGCCGACCGGATATGTTGCCGTGAGCACGGGGGCGAATCGTGTTTACGTTTTCGATATGAACGCAGGCGGGGCGATAAAGGCCATTGTGCCCGCGTGGGCTGAGGAAGTAGCGATCTCGGATGATGGCAATATTTTGGCTACCCGCGACGGCTATCGGGACTCCATTTCCCCGAATAACTTTATCCGAGCATTCTCGACCGTCACGACGAACGAGTTGCATGTTTTCCCGCAATCGCTCAAATTTGCCCTCTCGCGCAACGGAACGCGTATGAGCTTGGTCCGGGCCAGCGACGCTATGCCGCAGGTCACCAACGTCGACGAAACGCTCACGTTCTACGATTTGCCTCCGACTGTCAACTACGCGCCGCTACCGTCACCGAATGGTCTGAATCTTGCCGTAATGGTAGGAATAGGTTCACAAGCGAGCACACTTTTTTACGCGGTCGATCCTACGGGGGGACCACCCACATTAAGGAACTCCGTCAATGGTACCGCAGTCGGCTGGCTTGATGACGATCATATCTTGGCGTATACCGAGGTATTCAACCCTAACCGCCCTGGGGACGTGTACGACAAGACGATCGTTTATGACGCGCAAGGGAATGTCCAAGCAATACCGCCAAATATGCCGGCGATCACCAGGCTCGATGCGGTCGAGGGAACTTGGTTTTATTCGCCGTACTATCGCACGGTCTATGATTCGCAAACCGGAGCAACGATCTGGACGAATCCCCAGCAGATCCAAGACCCACTAAGTGCTGCAGCTGGACGGCGAGTGATCTTCAGGGACCGCGGGAACTTGTATTTCGAGTCATTTTGAAGGGACCTCGAAACTTCGACGTCAAGGTTTTGGTTTTCCAATACAAACCTCAACAGCGCGTTGAATTATCGTCGCGAGCGCGACGGAGCGAGATCGGTATCGCTTGAACACCGCCGTTATGGCTCGAACGCGTCAAAGCGTGTCGTTGAAACTTCTCTTGCATTTGAACACACTTCGAGTGCAAGCTTGGCAAGATGCGGGTTGGAGATGTCATCGACGAACGTTTCGAGATCTTGGCGGTCGCTGGTGCAGGAGGCATGGGCACGGTATATCGTGCACGCGATCGACATCTTGGCGTTCAGGTCGCGATAAAAAGTCTCCGCGACCCGCGCGCGGGTGACGTGGCGCGTTTCGCGTCCGAAGCTCGTCTGCTCGCCGAGCTCGATCATCCTCATATCGTCAAGTATGTCACGCACGGCGCGACGTTGGAGGGTGACCCCTATTTGGCAATGGAATGGCTCAATGGGGAGAGCCTCGACGCTCGGCTACGCCGCGAAACGCCTACGTTGCCCGAATGTACGATGCTGGCGCGGCAAGTTGCGAGTGCGCTAGAAATGGCTCATGCCCGGGGAATCGTGCATCGAGATATCAAACCGAGTAATCTATTTCTATTGGATGGTTCATTTGCAAATACCAAATTGTTGGATTTTGGCATTGCCCGATTCGAGGCCATGACGACACCCCTTACCCGCACGGGCAACATTTTGGGTACCCCTGGTTATATGGCTCCCGAGCAAGCTCGTGGTGACCGGGGCCAAATCGACGCCCGCGCGGATATATTTGCTTTTGGATGCGTCCTTTTCGAGTGTTTGACTGGACAACCGGCTTTTCAAGGTGTCCATATCATGGCGCTCCTCGCCAAACTCTTGATGGAAGAGCCTCCGCGGGTCGAAGAAATTCGGCCGGATGTTCCCCGAGGTCTGGCCCGCCTCGTGTCGCGCATGTTGGCCAAGGATCCAGCAAAACGACCAGCGGATGGCCACGCGATCGCCGAGGAATTGCAGCTTTTGGATCAAGTCGGTGCTGGCGACCATGCCAAACCATTTTCATTGTTTCCTCCCTCGAGCGATGCGGAATCCATTACGGTAACCGAAAAACGATTGATTTCGGTTGTCGCGGTGACCCAATCCGAACCATTGACGACAATGGGGTCGGCGACCACCCTGCCCGCGACGAACGTCATTGCCAATTTGCTGCCTCGAGTGCGGCAGGTGCTCGAACCATTCGGAGCCGCAGTCGAAGAACTCGCCAATGGTGTTCTGCTCGTCCTGCTCGTGGGCTCGGGTCCACCGACCGATCGTGCGGCGCTCGCGGCACGTTCGGCATTTCGTATACGAGCTTTGCTCCCGGATGCGCCCATCGTCTTGCTGACGGGGCGGAGTGAAGAAACGGGGCGCTTGCCTGTCGGCGAGGTGCTCGAACGAGCTGCATCTTTGTTGATTGCGGCGGGTGCAAAACGGGAAGGTCAATCTTTGCATTATGGGCCCATTCATATCGACGAGTTGACAAGGGCACTCCTCGATGTCCGGTTTGTTGTAACAAACTCGGATTTTGGTGGATTGTTGCACGAAGAGCGGGAGATCGGTGGCGAGGCGCGGACGTTGTTGGGCCGGCCGAGTCCCTTCGTGGGCCGCGAGCGCGAACTGGCGCATATATGTTCATTCATTGAAGAAAGTATCGAGGAACGTACGGCGCACGCTATTGTGATGACGTCCCCAGCGGGTATGGGCAAATCTCGAATTCGCTACGAAATGATGCGCCGGATCCGTGAACGTCATCCGGATCTCGTATTTGCCGTCGGGCGCGCAGAATCGATTAGTGCAGGCTCGCCATTTGCCTTGATTGGTTCGGCATTCCGCGGCGTACTTGGCATTTCTGCCGGTGAATCCATTGAATCTCAGCGAGCGAAAATAACTTCTTCGGTGAGCTTTTTCGTGCCGGATGGCGATCGGGACCGGGTCCGCGAATTTTTGGGCGAGCTCATCGGGGTACCCTTTCCCGACGAAACGAGCCCCAAACTTCGGGCAGCGCGCCAGAATGCGTCCATTATGGCCGACCAGATTCAGGCGGCGTTCATTGATTTTACTGGCGCAGTAGCGCGAAAACGACCCGCTTTTCTGGTTTTGGAAGATTTGCATTGGGGCGATGGCCCCTCGGTCAAACTCATTGACGCAGCATTGCGGGAATTGGAAGATGTACCGTTTGTGGTCGCGGCGTTTGGACGCACCGAATTGCACGACGTTTTCCCCAAATTGTGGCACGGCCGGAGACATACGGAAATTCGGTTGAATGTCTTGGGGCGCAAGGCTTCCGAGTCGCTGGTTCGAGAGATGCTCGGTGATTCCGCGACGAGCGAAGTCGTCACGAAGATCGTCGATCGGGCTTCGGGAAATGCGTTTTACTTGGAAGAACTCATTCGCGCCGTAGCCCAAGGACGTGGTGAATCTCTCCCCGAGACCGTGCTCGGGATGGTCGAAGCGCGTCTCGCGGCGCTCGAACCGGAATCCCGTCGATTGCTCCGGGCAGCGAGCATTTTCGGAAATATTTTTTGGCGCGCCGGCGTCGCGAAACTACTTGGTGAGGACAAACCGTCTTCCGTCGAGCAGAATCCATTTGCTGCGCTCGTGGAAAATGAAGTCCTCCTCCGTCGTGTGGAGCGGCGTTTCGCGCACGAGGAAGAATTCGCATTTCGGCATTCCCTCTTGCGGGAAGGCGCATATGCAATGCTGACCGATCGCGATCGCGTGATTGGGCACAAATTAGCGGCAGAATGGCTCGAGCAAATTGGGGAGCAGGATCCGCAGGTGCTGGCCGAGCATTTCGATCGCGGTGGGGAAGCGGCTCGGGCAGCGAAGTATCATCTGAAAGCTGCGGAAATCGCTTGCGAAGGCAATGATTACGCGACGGCAATCGCGCTGGCAGATCGAGCCATCGCCGCAAGCACCGATTCAGACTTGTTGGCCGACGCCTGGGCTTTGCGTTCTGAAGTAACATTTTGGCATGCAGATCCAGCACAGGCGGTCATTTCAGCAGAGAAAGCGCTTGCATTGGCCCGTCCTGGAAGTCGCAGCGATTGTCGAGCGCTCGGATGGAGCGTCGCGGGCGCTCTTTTCTCGGGCCGCATTGGATTGCTCGACACCGTCATTGAGCGATTGTTACGAACCGACCCAGATCCGGATGCCATTGGCGTATTGGCCTCGGGATTCAATTCCGCATTGATGTACCTCGTGAGTACGGCGCAACGTGATCGAATCGAACGTTCCTTGCGCCGACTCGAATATGTGACGAAAGACGTCGTAGAAACAGATCCACTCGTTGCGGCCTGGGTTGCGTACAATCGGGCTACGTGGGAGCGGACGGCCGTGCACGATTGGTGGGCCGCACTCGAATATGATTGCGAAGCCACTGCGCATTTCGATCGTTCCGGGGCCAAGCGCCATATTCCTTATGCCCAAATATATGCCGGCCAGGATTATTCTCTCCTGGGTATGTTCGACCGCGGTGACGAAGTAATCTCTGCCGCATTACGCGATATTCCTGAAGGCACCGTCGCCGCCTTGTTGGGCACATACTTCAAAGCTTTTGCGTTGCTCGGACGACGGAACTTCGACGAAGCGACGGAAAAGGCCCGCTACGTGATTGAAACTGCAGCAGTTCGCGGCGACAAACTCTTGCGCCTCCTTGCCGGGGTCGTGATGGTCGAAGTGGAACTCGAACGCAACCATATCGACCGGGCAGAAAAAGAAGCCCTCGATATTTTGGATATTGCTCGGACATTGCCATATCAAGGTATGCTGCACTCGACAGTCTTGGCGCGTATTCGATTGCACCAGGGGCAAGCTCCCGCAGCGCTCGAAATTGCGAATGAAGCCTTGGCCCAAAGCCGAAAATTGGGTATGGGGCACCATTTACGCCATCGAGCGCTGCTCCTGGTTCATGCCCAAGCGCTCCAAGCGACGGGCGCAATCGAAGCCGCTCGTGCCGAGATCCGCGAATCGCGGGACTGGCTGCATGCTCGGGCGGAAAAGATTCCGAATTCAGTGGTTCGACGCAGCTTCCTCGAGAACGTCCGAGAAAACGCGCAAACCATTCAGCTCGCTGCGGAGTGGGGGCTATAGGTCGTTGCTCGGATGCAGCTTCAAGGTTTTGGTTTTCCAATACAAACCTTAAACGGCGAATCCACGCCGCTCGAGGAAATGACGTCGCACACCGGACGTTCGGGATTGACCGCCGAACATTCTTCGTCGGTTTGGCAGGGCAACCAGCACCACGACACGAAGTCGGTTATGCACTTGCCTTGATTTTCGCCGCACGCAGCGCCAGTTTGTTTGCCCGTGCAATCATCCGAGCAAAATGGGGCGCGCGTCGTTCCGGCTTCGCCACCTACGCAAAAATCAGTAATGCAATCAGCGCCGGTTTCGCAGGGTTTTCCAAAATGAGTATCGCCGGCGGATTCACAACCCATGACCGCGAACGCCAAAAGCAGCACCAGAACAAGGCTCCGAAAAGCCTGGAGGAACTTAGACCGTATCACTTGGAAACCTCGGTGGGTGTTTCGACGACTCGCATGGGCTGGAGTTTGCCGTAGGTGAGCGAGCGCGTGAGCCATTCGACGGGACCGAATCGGAAATGGCGCAGCCAGATCCAACTAAAAATCATCTGCACGGTATACATCACGAAAGGCATCACGACGAGCCATCGGGGGCGCAGATCCCCCATGACGCCGAGGCCAATACCGCAAAACACAAAGACCCCAATTGCGCTTTGGGCGAAGTAGTTGGAAATGGCCATTCGTCCAGCCGGCGCATAGATGGACAGAATACGCCGGAAAAAGTCGCGTTGGTACAGGAGCGTAATCGCGGACATGTACACGAGCGCGAGCGCGAGCGTCGACACGTGGCGGAGAATGGGCATGAAAATCGTCATGGGGAGGTTGAGTTTCGTCGGATTGGGAGCGCCTGCGAAGTGCCGCGACAAGGCCATAGTCACGAGGCAAAGAACGGTCGTGAGCGCGCCCCATCCGAGCATCCGCTTGAATGCCTGGCGATGCGCGGAGACATCTTGGAACCATTGCAGGCGTCCGACCGCCAATCCCAACAAGAAATTGCCCAACGTGGCAAAGTTGTAGGCCATGAAGATGGGACTGAAGAAATGGTGCACATACATGGAGAGGTTCATGCGCACGATCGCCAAGTATGAATGGCCCTGAAAAACCGCGAGCGATTGACGATTGAATTCTTGTTCTTTCGCCATCTGCGCCGTCATGGCGGCTTCGGCTACTTCTGCGGAATTGACGAGTTTCGGAAGCAAGAATTGAATCCACATGCCAATGGGTACACTCAAGAGGCCCAGAAGGAGGCCCCAGATGACCAGCGTTTTCGTCGAGCGATTCCGAAAAAGCAGGGCGAACAAACCAATGATGGCGTATTGATGGGTGATATCGCCATACCACAAAAGCGTCAAGTGCAGGAAGCCAAAAAGAATCAGCGTCAAACAGCGCCATATATATCGTTTTGCTGGAGAATCGTGGCGCTCCTCCGCCCGGGAAAACTGGACGGCCAAACCCAATCCAAAAAGAAATGTGAACATCGTCATGAACTTTCCGGCAACGAGAATGCCGTAAATCACGTCGATGACTTTCGGTAGTGTCCCAGACCGGGCGGCTTTTATCGTATCTTCGGGCAGCATGATCATGCCGCTCATCCAAATGTACACATTGGAAAGAAACACACCGCTCAAGGCAAACCCTCGAATGACGTCGAGTACGACAGTGCGTTCGGGTGCGGCAATGGGTGCGGGGCGCGAGGGTTGGTCTGTACTATCCATGCAGGTGCATGGTAGACTCACCGGGGGCAGATTTGTGTGGAATTTTTTGGGGAGAGCTGGTTTTCGTCGCGCGCCGGAGCGGGAGCTCCCGATTACGAGCGCTCCCGCAACGACGTCCAACTTCAGTTCAGTGGATATCGACGACTTCGAGGCCGTAGGGGCCCATTGCGCAGAGAGCATTCTCTCCGTCGAGCGTGACGCTTTGCACGTAATTGGTCACGTCGCCCTTCTTGCTCAACGTGATATCCGACATATTCGTGGCGTCGAGAACATGAATGCCCGGCTTCGAACTGCTCGCCAAGACGAGCTTATTGCCGTCCGCCGCAACAGCCCACATGTAATCGTTCGCCGACATGTCGTGCCAATCCGATTGAATCGAATTGCCCGCGATGTTCCCAATCGTGAACACCGAATACGTCGAGGTTGTCCCGTCGTAACGATAACCCTGCGAGAAAATCCGGCTATCGGTGACGCGCGTGCCGTAGAAGCTGGAATTGCTATCGAGCACGTCGCTATCCAAGAGCGAAACGTTGTTTTGGTTGATGTCGACGAGCTTCAGCGTCTGCATCATGTACGAGCATTGCCACGTGGCGCCGATTTGTTCCACCCACGTATTCCAGCCATAATCACGATAACAGGTTTCCGCGTCCGGAACATCGACCGTGAGGCGCTTGTAGTCGAGCGTGAGCGCATGCGTCGATGCCGCGTCATAGGCGAGCAAGGCGCCCGGAACATTCACCGACGAAACAGCGCCGGGCTGACCATTCGCATAAGAAACGCGGTCCAGGAAAAACTTGACCTTGTTCGCTTGACCCGGAACAGGCTCCCAATGCGACGTGAGCACCTGTGAACCATTCTGCAGCAAGAGAGAATGGCCCATTCCTTCCGGAAGCTCGCGTGCCGCAAGACGCGTCGGCGCTGCAGGATTGGACAAATCAACGGTTTCGAGAGACGCACTTTCGACCGAACCATCCGCCGAGCGCTCCACACGTCGGAATACGAGATTGTTGCCCACCTTGAGAATGCCTTGGCCGCCATCGAGCGATCCCCATTGACTCCAGGTCTCCGTCGAGAAAGGCAAAGCAATGCGACCTTCGACGACGGGCGACGCCGTATTGGCAATGTTCACGACCACGACATGCGTTTTCGCCGTCGTCGTACCGCCTCCGGCCGTTCCTACGTCCCAATAATAGGGATACGTCGACCAAGCCAAAGCCACGCGCGTCGAATCGAGCGGGAAGAGCTGCGCGCCATAGAAGTATCCCCAGCCATAACAATCATTCGTGTCTTCACTGCCCACGACATCGCGGAGATCCAGCCGACCCAATCCTTCGACCCGGCTCGGTTCGCCCATGGGAACGACATCGAGCGTCGCGGCACTCGTCCACCAATCCGCCGACACGCGCACGAGATTCGATCCGACTCGCGCCGATTGATTGACCCACGCCGACAAACCAAGACGATCAAGCCGCGCTGGCTGGTCACGATTGGCAATATCGTAGGCGCTCACTTCGGAATCGGACACGCTGTAGAGTTTGCCCTGGTGAATGAGCGCGCGACGAGCAAAACCATCGAGCGGCGCCATTCCGCGCTTGGTGAGCGAATCGTTCGTGAAGTCGATGATCTGAATGCCGCTCTCGACTTGCGAGCAACCATAATACCCGTCGGCTTCGTTCCACGAATACGCGCCGTAGGGGACGAAAATCGCCCCGAGCGTCGGGTCGATCTTGAAGGCCTTGTGAATTCGATCCTGATCCTCGGGCGCCCACGACCAATCCCCGCCAAACGCCACGCGCTTGATGAGGGTCGGATTCGCCATGTCGGCGACGTTGAAAAGCGATACATTCATCGAGCCATCGGGATTGGCATTATCGTACCCGAGCGCGAAAAGACGGTCGCCGCGCGGCTCGAGGTGATAAACCCAGCCGGGCAATTCGAGCTGCCCAACCTGCACCGGCTGCGCGGGGTTCGATACGTCGATCGTGAACAAGGGATCGGTTTGCACCGCTGTAATCGCATAAAGACGATTGGAGTCGAATCGCGCCGAACGGAGACGCTCGGGCTCGGGCAATGTCATGTTCAGGTTTCCAAGGGGCGTGAGCGAATCGGAAGAATTGATTTGGAAGGTTTGCACCCGGGGGAAGCCATTTTCCCAAATGCCCGGTTGGCTGATGACGCGCAACACGCCATTGTATTCGTCCATTTGCCAACGGCTTTCGATCATGCCCGCGGCTTGCACGCTCGCGCCCACGTGCAAGAGACCACTGGCATCCGAAATGTCGACGACCTGAATCGTGGAATGCCCGTTCGTATTTCCATCCCATTCGATGCCCGCAATGAACATACGCTCGGGGGTGACGGAAACGCTGCGTTTGCCCCAGCCATACCCATTCGGATCGGGGCTGTCGAAACCTACGCTGTCGACAAGGTGAATATCGGCCGGGTTGGCCAAGTTGATCGAAGTGACCGTCGTCGTGGGTTTGTCAGAACAGTTCCAGCAATACCCGCTCTCGTACGAAACCGCATAAAGGACGTCGCCCACGATGCGCGAATCGGAGATTTCCCCCGGAACGTCGAACGCGCCGATTTTCGTAATGCGCGCAGGGTTCTGCACATTGAGCGCTTCGATGTGGCTCGATTGAATGTAATTGCAATCGGTATAATCCGTATTGCATTCCCATTGCCCGAAAGACGAGAACATCGCGTACACGACGCCATTTTGCAAGTACATCTCGAACGGAACGCCTTGAATTCCGTAATGACCCGCGATCGTGAGATTCGACGGGTTGGTCATGTCGATGACGGTCAAACCACCATATTGAGAAAGAGCGAAAAGTTTGTTGCCGTCGACTTGAATGATGTCCGCTTCTTGAATGGCCTTTTGCGCGCCATCACCATTGCCCGAACCTGGCGCCATTTCGCCGCCGCCCGTGGTGCCCGAAGTATCGCCACCTGCATTGTCCGTGCTCTTGCCACCGCCGCCAAACGGCGAATCGGAGATGAATCCATCGACATTTTCGGTCTGAACTTCGGAACTACAGCCCATTGCTGCTGCGCCGAGCGTCATGGCAATGAGTGACCAGGCCGAGAATTTCTTGGTGCGTGAAAGCATGATACATTCCTCCGATGAGCGTGGACGTAGAGACCGAACCTTCGCTGGCCCTATCTCCAAGACTTGTGCCAACAAGGTCCATGACCGGATCAGGCGTTGAAACGTGGCCAATTCATTGAGGACGGGGCAGATCGAGCGATTTGCGTGTCGCAGATGGCACATGTGCCACAAACGCACCAAGAGCATGTTTGGCGTCTGAGCGGAAAATCAAACCGGTGTCTTTTTAGAAGGAACTTCGCCACGGATTCCGCGATGGGTGATACATATCGTATCCATCATGATCCGACGCGCCGCCGTTCTTGCTCTGTCGACGCTGAACCTCTTGTCGTACGTCCCCGTGGCCCACGCGGACCTCACTCCGCCAGGTGGCGAAGGCGTCTCCGAATGTCGCAACAAAAAAGCGGGAGACGCCTGCCAAAACTTCGTCATCGTCGGAATGGAGCAAAAACTCGAACCTGGCACATGTGTCGAAGAAAAACTCGACCATTTGCATTTCAAGTTCAAAGCGCATTTACGTTGCGTATCTGCATCGGTTCCCCGCCCACCCCCATCGGCTGCCAAGCCTGCCCCTTCCGCGGGCGACGCCCCAGCCACCTCGGCTACTGCGTCAGCTGCGCCCTCGGTTGCCATGACAAACCCAATTCCCTCCGCCGCTCCCCCTGCTTCATCCGCAGCGACGGACCCACCCAAACAAAGTGGTTGTGCTCTCGCCAGCGACCCCGCAAATGGCGTGGCTCTCGGCTTTTTCATGCTCGGCCTGGGAGTGCTCTGGCGCGCTCGACGACGAACACGTTAACTTGTGCCAGTATGTGTCGCGCAGGAAATGACGTTATGGCGCAACGCATGCGCCGGCGACGGCATTGTCGATTGGGGGCAAGGCCAAAATGTAATCCACCAAATCGCTCATATCCGCGTCCGTGAGTTGCTGGTATGCGCCTTTGATCGGCATCGGCGGACAAACATTCCCCCCGGTCTTGTCTTTCGCCGTTTTGAGGAGGCTGATGATTTGCTCTTTGGTGTAATTCAATCCCGTCGTGGGGTGTGGGGTGAGGTTTGTCGAGTAAATCACTTGCGGCAAAGGTGGACTGGGATAACCGAGCACCGCCGACGCAAACATATTGCCTCCAGCGAATAATTTCGTTTTGTCGAGGCTCCGGAAGTCGGTTGGATCGACCAGGGGCGTGTGACACGTAATGCATGCGGTCGTGGCCAGATATCGACCGCGCATGGTCGCTTCATTTTGAACCGTGGGTATGGGCATTTCATCGTCGCCCAATGCCGGCACGGGTATGGGAATCGGCATGTTGAACGGGGGCTGACTTTTCGCCGTCACCCGATCGACGGCCGTCATTGCCCGCAAATACAGCACAATGGAATCGATGTCCGTCGGGGTAAATCGCGCTATGAGAAAATACGGCATGATCGGATACATGGCCGACCCATCGGGACGAACGCCCTTGGTGATCATGTTTTTGATTTCTTCATCGGTGCGATTACCCAGACCCGTCGCGTGATTCGTGATGTTTGGCGCGGCAATACATCCAATGTTCGGATCCATGGGATCGACATCGATGAAACAGTCATTTCCGCCAAGGTGCTGGGTATCGTCCGGCATGCCCATGGGATCGCGCGGAGTATGGCATTGTCCACACGGGCCCAAGTGTTCGACGATGTATTGTCCTCGTTCAACCGACGCTTGGGGCCCGTCTGGTGGGTTTGTCGTCGTTGGTTCATCGCTACAACCGACGAAGAGCGCAATCGATGTCAGGGCGAATCTCGAGATTTTCATTCTTGACGACTCCTTTTGCTAGGGTTCTGAAAGGCCGGGATCGAGAACCTCAGGGCCAAGTGGCGCCCCGCGCAAGGCCCGAACGAATTCGACGAGATCGTCGATTTCGGCGTCCGTGAGTGGGTTCGCAGCATCGAGCAACGGATCGTGCAAAGGATCCGCTGTGGCGGCATTCGATGTAAAATGGAGAATGACTTGCCGAAGAAAACCCACGCTCCCGTCGTGAAAATAGGGTTGCGTATCAATGGCGCCGCGGAGGGTGGGAGTCAAAAATGCCCCGCGATCCGTGGCGAGTCCCGTCACGACAAACCGACCTTCGTCTTTTCGTTGTCCCTGCGCATCGGGCAGCGAGGTCGACACGTTGTGAAATGCAAAATCCGTAAAAAGGGGGCCGGAGTGACACACATGGCAACGGGCGCGTCCCCGAAACAATTCGAACCCTCGAATGGCCGAGGCACTCATTGCCGCGTCATCGCCAGCATTCCATCTGTCGAAAGGCGAATCGCGGGAAATCATTCTTCGGGAAAACGCGGCCAGGGCGAGGCCCGTTAGGTGCCAGACGACTGCCGGCGCTTGGTCCTTGGGGTTTGTCCCAAATGCATTCTCGTAAATGGGCCCATATTCGGGGATCGTTTCCGTTATTTTGCCATGTAAAACGATTTGGGCTGCGGGAATGTCCGGGCCCAAGTTCATATTCGCTTCGGCAAAAGGCAAAACCATGACGTCGACGAGGTCCTGGCCCGAGCCATCCCAGCGCATGATGGGCGCATAAATGATGTTGAGCAGCGATGTCGTATTCCGCTCGGCCCGCGGAAAAGCTTCGGGATAGGAACGATCTGGAACGGCGGTAATGAGGTTGTCCTGAAATCGCGTGGCGGCCACATGGCAAATGTCGCAATTCGTATTGCCGCTGGCCGAAAGCCGAGGGTCGAAAAACAAGCGCCGTCCGAGTTCTTCTTGGACTGTGGTGGGTGGATCATGCAGCCATTCGGGTGGTTCGGGAACGGGGCCGAATTCTGGGGCCCGCAAGGTATCGGATTGGTTTGGCGCTAATTCGGCATTGCAGCCAATCGCCATGAGCACAATCAAGAGGGTATGGATTGGACGCATCGTCAATATTGTATGAAGTGCTCATTGCCCAAGACCACTTCCGCATCTGCGTCGTTTACGGTCAAACGCACGGATACGCCCGTGACGGGGGGTTGTCCGGATGGTGGCGCAGAATTGTCGAATGCGGCCAAATCTCCTGGTTGTGGACCAGCAAATGGACTCGCCCCGGCAATGGACACGAAAGCCGCCATTTCCCACGGACCATTTGTATATCGGGCCGAAGATTGAACCTCGGCCGAGAGGTCCTGTTTTATTGGGGTTTTCCCATTTTCGATCGGCAGGACATTAAAAATGTTCTCGCCTCCCGTGGTCGTGGCCCAGACCAGGTTTTTGCCAATGATCTCGGTCGGCGGAACGTGCACGATAGCGCCATTTTGCGCACCAATCGCCACTCCTTGGCCATCGTCGACGAAAACCACGTGCACGCGCATCGCGTACACGGCTTCCTCCGTAACGTCACCGGACGTCGTTCCGGAGGCGAGTTGGGCATCCCCGCAGCCTCCCAAAAATGCCGCGGATAAAAGCAGAATCGCTCGATTGCAATACACCACGATGCGTTGATGGTTGCAAAGAACATTCCGCACGTCAAGCGCTCAAGATCCAAGCGTGTTGCAAAACGGACTGCCAACAAATTCGTGCAGAAATCGCAGTCGCTGCAGATCCTGCACCCACGAAAGCCGAGCTCACGCGTTTGAAAATGGTTTGACTAGACGATCCCCGCTGACACACGAAAGAACAGAGGGAGTCGAAACGCCTGCTGCACCGACTGATGTTGCCTGAACCTACGCGCTCGGCGGAAAATTTCTTTGGAGGGTTCGATTGTGACCACACGTGGCAACTATTTATGGTAGATTGCCGTTCCTTTCCGAACCCAGGGGGTTGATCATGCCGTTGCCTCACAAGTCGTCCTACGCTGTGCCTTCGCTGAACCTGAAGGGTTTCAAGGCCCTTGTCGTGACCACCAGCCAAGCGACGCTGGACCATATCGATTCTGCCACGGGGCAGGTCCTCAAACGCGGCCGAGCGACCGGGGTATACGCGTCAGAAATGACGGAACCGTATTATGTGTTTCTGGATGCGGGCATGGATGTTGACGTTGCCAGTATCAAGGGTGGGAAAATCCCGGTGGAGACATTGTCGGTGACTCCTTTGGTGCGCACGGATTACGACAAACGATTTTTGTCCGATCCGGTGTTGCGAGACAAAGTGGAAAATTCCCTGTGTATTGCCGATTTGGACTTTACGAAATACGACGTCGTTTTCATGGCCGGAGGCTGGGGGGCCGCGTATGATCTTGCCCAATCCGAAGTGCTCAATCGCAAGATCACTGAAGCTTACGCCGCTGGCCTCTGGTTGGGTAGTGTTTGTCATGGCGCATTGGGGTTCATCGGAGCCACCAAGCCCGACGGCACTCCATTGGTCCAAGGCGTCAAAGTCACGGGTGTAACCAATCGACAGATTCAGCAGCTCGGCATTTCGATCACGCCCAAGCATCCGGAGACGGAATTGCGTAATGCGGGCGCGCTTTTTGAATGCAATCACGCGCTGATTGAAATGACCGCCAATCATGTGGTCGTCGATTCAGCGCACAAAATCGTGTCGGCTCAAAATCAGAAAGGTGGCGTCGAGGCCGCCGTCAAAGCGCTGGAAGCTTTGATCAATAACAAGAAAACCGGGGCGGTCGAAGCGGCCTGAGTTTTCTGGGTACTCCGCACGGAGGAGCACCTGTTGGCCGGCTCGATCGAGGCGGGGATGGTAAAGAATCGCCCGTCGGAGAGCGCGCGTTTCATTGGCGGCTCTTGCTCCGGTACCTCGACTCTCGGCGTGATGTCGTCGAGATTGGCCCGGTCGTTCGCGGGCATGGAGAGTCTCGTAAAACGGGAGGGCTGGTGGCGGCAGGTTCTTGCGCGCCCAGAGCGTGCATGGTTCGGCGCCGACGTCCGTTTGGAGCGGACTCGGTCGGTGCTGAGGTACTGCCGCAGCAAACGCGCGAAATGCTAGCGGAGGAGAAGGGATTCGAACCCCTGGTAGCTTTCACTACGGCGGTTTTCAAAACCGCTGCCTTCGACCACTCGGCCACTCCTCCCAGAGTGCGCCCCCTTGTGCCACTTCTTTCGCCGCGTGTCAATCGCACTCTGCATCCTCCCGTCATGACCCCTATGTGTCCAAGCTTGCGCTTGCCGACACGCACTCAACGGTCGGAGGCACCTACGGCCCCACCAGCAGTGTTCATGGCGATCGCTCGTCTCGACAAACCCGATCGGCATAACGAACAAATTGGTTGCGAATGCCAAACTTTTTCCACTCCGACGAACTTGACTCGTTTGTCTCGGGTGCTAACGGTATCTCATGCCCACTTTGGAGCACAATGGAATCGTTTCTCTGTTCCGTGACAACCCATTTTTGGCTTTACAGGTGCTCCGCACGATTTTCGATGTGCATTTGTCGGCACAGGTGAGTGTGCGGGTTGCCGATTCATCGCTTGGTCAGTTGATCCCGATCGAATTTCGGGCCGATCTGGTGCTCGAAGTGCTCGATGCTCAAAATGCGGTCATTTGGGCCATCGTTCTCGAATCACAGCGAGAGATCAAGGCGCGCAAAAAGTATTCGTGGCCCGTGTACGCCACCGTTTCTCGCTCCGAACGCGAATGCCCGGTCATCTTGATGGTCGTTGCCGTCGACGACGATGTGGCTGAATGGGCCGCGCAGCGGATCGATCTCGGAGCAGGTCGAGGGTATATCGAGCCTGTGGTCCTTGGACCGCGCACAATTCCGCAAATCACGGACGTAAACCGCGCCCGAGACAACGTCGAGCTTGCTTTGCTTTCCGGCATGGCCCACGGAAACGGGACAAACGCCTTGCAGATTCTCAACGCCACGCTTGGCGGCATCAAGACCCTCGACCAAGAGCGCGCGCTGGTGTATTATGAACTTCTCTGGAGGGTCCTGCGCGAGCCCATACGAGCTGCACTCAGGAGAATAGCCATGGAACCGGAAAAAGCCGCGTTCGAATTTACGTTCCTCAAAGAATTCAACCCCCAACTTTACCAACAGGGCAAGACTGAGGGATTCCGCGACGGCGAAACAAAGGGACTCCGCGACGGCGAAACAAAAGGCGAACTCAAAGCCACCCGAAGGAAAGTACTCCAACTCGCGACACGCATGGGGCTCGTTCTGACTGACGAACATCAACAACGTCTCGACGCCTGCGAAGACCAGCAAACCCTCGACCGTTGGTTCGAAAATGTTCTCGACGCAAAAACCACCGACGAAATTTTCACGTAAAACCGTTCGCCAAGCCAAACGGTTGCCTTAGAGCGTGTTCATCAGGTTTTCACAGCGGATCGCCATAGCCCTGGGAGCGGTTTGATTTTGCGGCGTTTGCGGCGGGGCCCCGCTGTTTGAGCCCGCGAAGCGGGCGAGTTCGGGGTGCCGCGACGCCGCAAAATCAAACCCTCCCGGGGCGGACAAACCCCTATTTGGCTGGCAATCTCTGTTCAATACGCTCTTACCGCATTGGCCTACCGCAACCATTCTCGCGAAAAATACCGATCCCAACTATCCGGCAACATCGCCACCACCGGCTTCGTCACTTCCCCCGATGCCGCCACGCGCACTGCTGCGCATACTGCCGTACCAGCGGACCCACCAACCAATAGACCTTCTTCCCGAATCAGCCGCCGCACCATCAAAAAACTATCCACATCCGTCACCATGATCGTCTCGTCAATCACCGACCGATCCACCAAATCCAAAGGCGCACTGCCCCCAATCCCCTCCACCTTGTACGGCTCACCAGGACCCATCTCCCCCGTTTCCACCCAATGCGCCAAACCCGAGCCCACCGGATCCGCCAAAACGATTTTCACCCCTTTGGCCACGCGCTTCAAATATCGACCCACCCCCGTTATCGTTCCCCCCGTTCCGGCTCCCGCGACAAACGCGCCGATCTTGCGCCCCAGCGAAACCACGATCTCTGGTCCCGTCGTGTCTTCATGAATTTTCACATTCGCCGGATTGCGAAATTGATCGGCTAAAAACCACCCCTCTTCCTTCGCCAATCGCTCCGCCACCGTCCGAAAATACCGCGGATGATCCGGCGCCACATTCGGAGTCACGAGCACCCGCGCACCTGCTCGCGCCAATGCGTGCCGCTTGTCGATGCTCATTTTTCGCGGCATCACGCAAACGACTTTGTATCCTCGAATCGCCGCGATCAGCGCCAAACCCATTCCAGTATTGCCCGCCGTCGCCTCGATGATCGTCATCCCCGGCTTGAGCTTCCCACGTTTTTCCGCATCTTCGACAATCGCCAAGGCAATGCGATCCTTGACGCTTCCACCCGGATTCAAATGCTCGCATTTCACGTAAATCGGAACTGGCAATCCCTTCCCAATGTTTTGCAAGGGCATCAGCGGAGTTTGGCCAATTTCGTCGAGCAGATTCCTGGGCATCTTCCTACCTGCTATTTGACCACATCAGCGGCCGGAGGAGCAGCCTTCCACGCCTCCGACAACCACGTTTTCGACACTGCACACGTTCCAATCGATACCGGTCCCCCATCACGCCTTTCATAAGGCCCCGCCACAAGCAAAACATCCCGCCCCTTCATTTCCCACGCCACAGGCCCGAGGTCATTTCGTTCGCGGCATTTTGATCCATATTTTTTCCCAAATTGCTCCGCCACCTCACGTGCATCCAGCGCCGTGTCCATCCGCAATCGATAAGCAAATGCCACTTGCCGCTTTCCAGCCACGACCCTCTCGGCCACGAGCGCCCGGTCTCCGCCCCAGCCTGCAGCACCCTCGCGCGCAATACGCCGCGGCGCAAAATCCTCGAGCAAAATACGCAAGCCTTGTTCGCCCATTACATCTTGCTCAATGACTTTGTAACCCTCTTTTTCGAGCGGCCCGAGGGCTGGCAAAGCAACGATTTCCGCCGGCTCACGCGCCAATAACTTGTCGACATGCAAAAGCTGCTCGGTCGTTTCTGGTAAATTCCGCCAAACCTCGTCCACCGCCGGCCAATCGCCTTTTCTCCGTAATGCTTGAATGCACGCGAATCCATCGACATACGGAGCAACCAGCGAGGCACTCAAGGCCCGTGGCGTTTTCGATCCCACCCCAGACAACAACGTCGACGCCACAAATGCCAAGCGCACCGCATCTTCGCTGATCTCGAATGCCGACCCCAAACTCACATCGAACATCGTGCTCGTCGCATCCCCTTCGATGAAGGCATGGATCGCCGCACTTTTGTCCCCTTCCCCGGGCTTGTATTTCACATAGGGCGACAAGGGAAAACTCTGATCGGCCAAAGCATGAGCCAATTCGTGGGCCAATGTTTCTTCGGCTTCCGCGTCGCTCAAATCACCCGCCAGCACCATCACGGATTGTTTCGGATCGTAAAACCCCGCAACGCGCCCGCCAAGCAACGCCAAGACGCCTTGCAAGAAATCATAATCGGGCGGAACCAACTCGAGACTCGCCAACATTTCGCCTTGCGCAACCAATGCCTCTTTGGGGGTCTCGTCGCCGACCATTTCGCGAATTCGTTGCCCCAAGGCCTCGCGATCGAGCACTTTGCCAGGAACGGGCCTTTTAATGGGCAATCCACGAACGCGCGCCACTTTGTCCAGCATCTTCGTTATCAGCTGCGTGCTTTCTTCATCTTGCGAAGGCTCCTCATGCGTTCGTTTGTAGTCCAACATCTCGGCTTCCGGCTTTGGGACCATCGGGTATTCAGTCACCCGAAGTGGATCCTTTGCCGGTGGCGCCGAGCCACAACCAAGCCCCAAAACCAATGCGCAAATGCCTAGGCCAATGTATTTCATACGCTCATCCGATCCTGGTTGGCCGCATCATTCCGAATCGCCGCAATCGCCTCCGTATATTTGGCAACCCGCTCCTCGAACGAAGGCTCTTTTAATCCTTTCGCCGCCGCAAATACCGCATTTCCCGCGACGAGCACCCCAGCTCCAGCACGTACGACCTTTGCCGCCGTTCCCACAGCCACACCCCCGTCCACTTCAATCTCGAGGGGCAATCGTTGCGCGTAGGCCATTTCGCGAATCGCGGTTATTTTTGGTAAAACATTGGGGATGAATTTTTGTCCGCCAAACCCTGGATTGACGCTCATCACGAGCACCAAATCGCATTCAGGCAAAACATACCGAATCGCTTCTTCCGACGTATGCGGATTGAGCACCACCCCGGCTTTTTTCCCCAGGGCCCGAATTTGTTGCAAAGTGCGATGCAAATGCGGCGACGCTTCGACATGCACGCTAATGACGTCAGCCCCTGCTGCCGCAAAATCCGCCACGTATTTTTCGGGCTCGACAATCATCAAATGCACATCGACCGGAAGCGTCGTGACTTTACGCACGGCTTCGACGATCAGTGGCCCCAACGTGATGTTCGGAACGAATCGACCATCCATGACATCAACGTGGATCCAGTCAGCCCCAGCTGCGGCTACAGCTCGCACTTCTTCAGCGAGATGACCAAAGTCAGCGGAAAGGATGGATGGTGCAATGCGAATCGGAGCGGACTTCACAAGCGTACGGCTAGCATATTTTGCAGGCCAAGGTGCCAACCACTTCGGACCAATGTGCTGCCGGCTACTTCAGGCCAAGGTGCCAACCACTTTTTCGAAGACGCGAAGGACTTTCGCACCGTCTTGTGAAGCAGGTACGCTCGAACAGCCCGTGTCGGGTAAAGGACCGGAGGCGCCGTGAACGATCTGACCAGTAGACCCCTCGAAAAAGCCGATTTCGACTACATCGTGAGCGTCATTGATCGTTGGTGGGGTGGTCCCACGAGCGCGTTGGCCCATCCCATTTATTTCTACGAACTCGGACAATTGGCCCGGGTCGTCGAGTTCGAGGGGCGAATGGTGGGATTTTTGTTTGGGTTCGTCGCGCCCGACGGCCTCACGGGATACGTCCATCTCGTAGGCATTCACCCAGACTTTCGACGCCGCGGCGTCGCCCGACTCTTGTACTCCACCTTCGAAACGGACTGCAAAAAAGCCGGCGCCAAGAACCTCAAAGCCATCACGACCATGGGCAATGAAGGCTCCGTACGGTTTCACGAGGCCGTAGGTTGGCGCGTAAAAGAAGTCGAACATTACGCCGGACCTGATCGACATCGCATCGTGTTCACCAAATCTCTCGCGGAAAATTGAAATCACTCACGCGCACGCGTAAGGTTCACCGACTCGAACGTTCTCCCTTCGTAACCACGAGCGAGGTGTACGTTGAAAACGCGGTGGTTCGTCGAAATAGCGGTCGCGACATCTGGGCTCTTGTCCCTCGCCGCATGCGCAACAGGCTCTTCCACACTCGGTGAAGGCGGCGACGGTGCCGGCGCATCGAGCGCTGACTCCTCGTCGAGTTCGTCCTCGTCGAGTTCGTCCGCGGGCGGCGGCATGGGAGGCATGGGCGGAATGGGCAGCGGGGGTTCGTCCGGGGGTGCAGGAGGTGGTGCTGCTTCGTCGTCATCGTCTGCGTCTTCTTCGTCGTCGTCATCGAGTTCGAGCAGCGGCGGCACGTGCGCGATGCCGTGTGAACTCGTCTCGCCCCAGTGTGGATGCAACGCGGGACAAGCATGTGTCGTCGATCAAGACGGCACTCGCTTGTGCGTGACTGCCGGCACGGGACAAGTCGGCGCCGTGTGCATGAATTCTGCCGACTGCATCGCGGGCACGTATTGCCTCTCCATCAACAGCGGCCCGTTCACATGTCACGCGTTTTGTTCGGCTGATACGACTTGCACTGGACCTGGTGGACTTTGCGCCATCACGCTGAGCAACACGTCTGGCACGACGATCCCCAACGTGCGGCTCTGTTCGGAGAACTGTGACTTGATCACGAACATGGGCTGCTCTCTCGCCAGCACAGGATGCCGGCTAGGCGTCGAAAAGGACGGCGCAAAACGAGTGTTCACGTTGTGCGCCCCTACCGGCACTGGCGTGCATGGTTCGTCTTGCGCAACCGACGCGAACTGCTCGGCCGGACATGGCTGC
>DAOMZH010000049.1:21859-25996 GCA_035437985.1 Polyangium sp. (in: bacteria)
ATGTCCCTGAAAACTGGCAACACCGACAAAGAGCGACTTCGCGACATCGGCCTTTTCGGAGGCCTCGGCGACGAGATGCTCGACCACCTGGCCACCACGCTCGAAGTGATGACCCTCGAGCCTGGCTCGACCGTCTTCAAAGAGGGCGATAGTGGTCGCGAGATGTTCGTCTTGCTCGACGGCGAGATCGAAGTTCTCAAACATTCAAAGAGCTCACGCGAAACACGCGTCGCTCTCTTGGGCCCCAGTGATTGGTTCGGCGAAATGTCGATCCTCGACGTCATGCCCCGATCCGCCACCGTGCGCACGTTGTCCCCTGCGCGGGTTTTACGCATCACCGCCCACGACCTCGATGGCCTCTATCGCCGCGATTTACGCTCGTATTCGCTCGTCGTCCTCAACATCGCGCGCGAGATGTCTCGTCGCCTGCGCGTCGTCGACGGACTACTCGCCGAGTTTGTCGCGAACGTCGTCGACGAATACACACGCATTCACAAAACGTCTTGAGCGTCTCGAACGACGAGCGGTTCGTCCTGCCGAACCGCTCGTTCGCGCTGTTCGTCGGAGGTCATCCTCCGCCACTACCGCCCGCGCCGCCGGTGCTTCCAGCTCCGCCCGCACCGCCAGCTCCGCCCGCGCCACCAGCTCCGCCCGTGCCAGCGGCTCCACCAGCTCCGCCAGAACCTGCGTTCGCGCCCGAGCCACCCATGCCACCGGTGTTGGGAGCGCCAGCGCCACCATCGGCGTCGAATACGCCACCGCCGCCACCTGTGTTGCCCGTGGTTCCGCTACCGCCGTTGCTGGTTTCCACCTTTCCGCCAGCACCGCCAGCACCAGCAGCGGATGTGTCGTCGATCGTGTTGCCAGGAGGATCGGGTTGCGGGTTGAAGGTACACGCCGCCAGAGCGACGAGATTGACGATGGCGAAGAGGTGGAGCTTTCGCATGATGACGCAGCGGTTGGGCAACCATCGTGCCACGAAGAGCGGCCGATTTCCTAGGGAAAACGTGCACGAATCGGCACGTGTTGGCACAAGCTGAGACGTTGCGGCCGTACCCCGTGCCGCGGGTCCCTCGTGATGCATCCAAATGCGATGGTAACGTCACCTCGTGAGCGACATCGAACAGATTCCTGAACGTCTTGCCGAAGTGCGTGCGCGCATCGACGCAGCCACGAAGCGCGCCGGTCAACCGCAAAATGCCGTGCGGCTCGTCGCTGTTTCAAAGACCAAACCCATCGAAGCCATCCGCGCCGCCTACGCAGCTGGACAACGCGACTTTGGCGAGAACTACATCCAAGAGCTCTCCGAAAAATCCGCCGCCCTCGCCGATCTCGTCGATTTACGCTGGCATTTCATCGGATCGCTCCAACGCAACAAGGCCAAACTAGCGACAAACCTCTCGACCCTGATTCACACCGTCGACCGGGACGAACTCGTCGATGAGCTCGAAAAACGCGCCGTTGCTCGGGGAAAACCCACGGATGTGCTCATCGAAGTCAACGTCGGCGACGAATCATCCAAGTCCGGGGTGCCTTTCGAAACCTTCCCAAAACTGCTGGAAAAAGCACGAAATTCAAAAAATTTACGCGTCCGCGGACTCATGGCGATCCCCCCCTTTCTCGACGACCCCGAAGCTGTGCGTCCCTACTTCGTCAAACTCCGTCAACTACGTGATGGGTTTGGTGGCGCCACCGATTTGCCTGAACTTTCCATGGGAATGTCGCACGACTTTGGGGTAGCGATCGAAGAGGGCGCCACCTTGGTCCGCGTCGGAACCGCCATTTTCGGATCTCGCTGACCCGCACATGACGCACCGCCCGTGCCGTCTCGACAAACGCCCTGGGTAAACTTCGTTCGTCCTCACGAACCGCAGGTTTGACCATTCCGGCAGAACGTCGTACCACTGCCGCGCAGTCAACAAACCTTGCTACAGTCATCGTTTATGAACTCGGCACCTCGATTTTTTACCCGCGTGACACGTGCCCTCGTTGCGACATCGGCGCTTTTGCTTGCCAGCTGTGCGACTCCCATGCCGCCGTCGATGCCGCATCCGCTCCTTGGTTTCAAAGGACCGGAGATCGAGGCTGTTTCACTGGACAATCAGTCGATGTTGATTCCGAGTTACGGGGTGGCGAAGGTCACGGTGCTCGATTTTTGGGCGTCTTGGTGCGGCTCGTGTCGCGTCACGATGCCCGCACTCGAGCGTCTTCACCGAGACAAGCGTCGCCAAGGGCTCATGGTCGTAGGTATCAGTGTCGACGAAACAGCCGAACAAGCGCTCGAAGGGGCGTATCAAATCGGCGTGACGTTTCCGGTGGTGCACGATCGAGGTCAGGAACTGCAGAGTGGATTTGGCGTCAGCCAAGTACCCACGACGTTTGTCCTGGATGCAGCGGGGCGAGTGAGGTTTGTCGGAAGCGACCCGGAGAGCATCAAACGCGCAGTCAATGCGCTCATGGATAAATGAATGACCATTCGACGAGGGCGTGGTCCTGGTGGTCCCACGCTGTTTGCAGCAGCGGCCAAAAAAAATAAAATCGCCATTCCGATGGCCGAGCGTTTGCGCCCGCGCACGATCAACGAGGTGCTCGGGCAACCTCATATCGTAGGTAGAGGCAGACTGCTCACGAACGCCATTTTGGCGGACGAAATCCCTTCGATGATCATGTGGGGACCGCCCGGATCGGGAAAAACGTCGATTGCGCGGATCATCGCGGCCGTGTCGCGTTCGCGTTTCGTGCCTTTCAGTGCGGTGCTCGGAGGTATTCCGGAGCTGAAGCAAATTCTTCTGCAAGCTCAGGAGCAGAAAGAATACCACGGGGGCACGACGATTTTGTTCGTGGACGAACTCCATCGTTTTAATCGAGCGCAGCAGGATGCATTTTTGCCGTACGTGGAAGACGGCACGATTGTGCTGATTGGGGCGACGACGGAAAACCCTTCGTTCGCAATCAATGCGCCGCTTTTGTCACGTTGTCGAGTGCTGCGCCTCAATCCGCTGCCCGAAGGTGCGATCATGGGGCTGCTCGAGCGGGCATTAAAGCATTCCGAGGGGCTCGCGGGCGAATTTCAAATTGCGCGCGAGACGCTCGACATCGTGGTGAAAGCGGCGTCGGGCGATGCGCGTCGGGCGCTCAATACACTGGAGGTGGCGGCGCTCGAAGCCAAGCGTGATGGGCGGACGGAGATAACGGAAAACGACGTGGCGCAATCGAATGCGCATGCGACGCTGCATTACGACAAAGCTGGGGAAGAGCATTACAACGTCGTAAGTGCGCTCATCAAATCGATGCGCGGATCGGATCCAGACGCGGCGGTGTATTGGCTGATGCGGATGATCGAGGCGGGAGACGATCCGGTCTTTTTGCTGCGACGCATGATGATATTTGCCAGTGAAGACATTGGGAATGCCGATCCTCGGGCGCTCGATGTGGCCGTTGCGGCCGATGCAGCCTTTCAACGCATTGGTTTGCCCGAGGGGATTTACGCGATAGCGCAAGCGACGATTTATTTGGCGTGTGCGCCGAAATCGAATGCCGTTACAAAAGCATTTCGATCTGCGCAAGCCGACGTGCACAAAAAGGGCTCGTTGCCGGTGCCGTTGCATTTGCGTAATGCGGTGACGGGGCTGATGCATTCGGATGGATATGGAACGGGTTATCGATATCCGCACGACGAGCATGGCGGGGTGGCCTTGGGCGAGGTGTATCTTCCGGATCAGCTGGCGGGCACGGAGTATTACGCGCCGACGAATCGGGGATTTGAAAAGACGATCGCCGATCGATTGCAATGGATTCGGGATCAACGGAAGAGTGTGCCGGTGCGGGACGACTTGCCGACGGAGGCGCCGGTGCCGCCGGGATTGATTAGTTTGGAAACGGTTTTGCAGGAAGAACCAAAGAAGAAGGAACCGAAAAACGAGCCAAAGGCCGAATCAAAGGACGAGCCAAAGGACGAGCCAAAGGACGAGCCAAAGGACGAGCCGCAAACACCCCCGGCTGATGGCGGGTGAATTACACTTTCAAACGAACCTGAGCGTGGCCTTCGTTACGGTCCCTTGGTGCTTACATGGGCAAGTTCTGTGCCGATTTGCCGTTCTTGTCTCAGAAATCGACCATGTTGACGTCTGCATGACC
>DAOMZH010000050.1:0-25480 GCA_035437985.1 Polyangium sp. (in: bacteria)
TCGAGTTGCGTGTGGTGCTCGGAACCGATGGAGAACCTGCGGCGCTTTACAGGTTTTTCCCTCCGGAACGGTTGAGTGTCGATAGGGCGGGCTACATGCAAACGTTGAAAGCTGAAGTTCCGGCGCGTTTGGTGGCTCTTGCCGATGAGGAGCCTGAACGTGTGATGCGGTATGAAGCGCTGGCGTCGGTGGCTGTACGAAGAGCCGAAGTGCGACCACTCATGGCGTGGATGGACGAACGTGGTCTGCTTGCAGTGAGCGTCGTGCGTGATGCAGATGGGCCTATGGGCGCGATCGTGGTGCCTCGTGGTGCGCGTACGTCGCCTTCGACTCTCGCGGAGGTGCGGGCGCTACGTGAGTTATCGGATCGTCTGGGCGCGGTTGTTGGAGTGGCCTCGATGCTCGCGCGATCGCGGGAGCGTGAGTTGCTCGTGCAAAACGACATCGTGAAGGTCGACGACGAGCGACAAAAAATCACGTTGGAGCTCGGACGAATTCAAGGAAGGTTTACAGCGATCGCCCAAATGCTGGAGCGGCCTGCGCGCGTAGCGCTGTACAGCCCAGCGTCACGAGCTGCGGTGCAACGATTGGAAACGTTAGCCCAGACAAACTCTCCCGTGACCTTGCTCTCGGCGCCGGGAATCGACGTAATCGCGTGGGCGGCATTGGTGCATCTGGTTTCGCCCAGAAAAACAGGCGTGATGGTCGTCGTCGACGGCAGTAATGCAGTGGAGCGGGATCTCGCAAGGTGGGAGGATCGGATGAGCAACCCGATAACCATGGCGGCAGGCGGGACATTGGTGCTCGTCGATGGGCACTTATTGCCGCCCGTCGTGCAATTACGAATTGCCGCAGCGACGCAAAACGATTGTGGAATCGTGGCGATTTTGCCCAAAACCGTGGATTCATTGGCCGCCAATGGACAATTGGTCGAAAAGCTGGCCGATCGATTGGGCGATCGCGCCGTCGCTTTGCCCGAAATATCAGCGCGGGCCGAGGATCTCTCGCTGCTCATTTTGGACAAACTAACGCGCCTAGGTCCGCGCATTCACGGTTCGCCCTTGGGAATCGAGCCGCAGGCCATGGCGGCGTTAATCGAATACAATTTTCCAGGAAATGACCTCGAGCTCGAGGCTTTGATGTTGCGCGCCGTGCTCGCTATGCCAGCCGGAGCCAAGGTCGTGACGTTGACGGATTTGGAAGCAGCGGGTTTTTCTCCACCACCGGGCAGTGCGCGCCGCGTACGACGAACGACGACACCTGGCGAAGGACGGCGCAAGCGCGCCACGAAAACCTAGTCCCTCGTGCAGGACTGTTTTACATGCCAAACATCATTTGTCCCGCGACCATTCGAGGAAAGCTTCGTAGCCTTTTTCGAGGAAGATCGCGCTATGCCCACCAGGCAACGTCCGCAATTCGGTATGTCCCGGAACGAGGAATTTTTCGACGGCCTTTTGATAAACATCCGCCGGGACAAACGCATCGTTATCGGCCGCGGTAAATAGCAGGTGGTTCCGGCCAATGGCCTCGCGCAAAACTTCGAGTGACGGCATTGGGGTTCCGGGGGGCGGCGCTGCATCGAAGCGATTGATGAGTTCCTGGCGCCATGTGCCGTCTTGTCCGGTTTGCATGAGCATTACATTTTCGTCAATCATCCAGGGCTCGAACGGAATTGCCCGCGAGCTTTGGGCCGCGAGGGTGCGATCGGTATACCCTGGAGAGAAATTGACGCTCGAGAGAATGTAGTTGAGCAAATTGGGTGCTTCTTGGCCCGCTTCGATATCGGCCAAAAGTTCTTCGCGTGATTGCGCGAGTATCTTGTCGAGGCGCGCCACGACGCCACGTTCCCACACGCCTGGGACGTCTTTGCCCAGCAATACGAACAGCCCATGAAACAAGCTCGGTTCGAGCTTCAGCGCCTTGTAATGCGCTTGCACGCGTTCGATACGTTCCGCAATGTCGGGAATGACGCTCCGCAAATGCAAATTGAGGCGCAACTGTTCGCGGCGGCGGCCCAGCGCGGATTCCATGGGATCTTCGAAAGGCAATGCGGAGCTCGAGAAAACAATACCATTGGCCCGCCGGCCGGGATGCGCGACAAACTGCATTCCCGGCATTCCCCCATAACTTTGGGCGATGACGAAAAATCGATCGCCGTCCGGAATGAGCGCGTTGATTACGGCGCGATAATCGAGCGCGTGGCTATCAGACGAAAAATAGCGCGCGACATCAGCAGGATCAGTTTCGGGATCATCCATGTCGAGCGGCGACGAGCAGCCATCGGTTCCCCGTTGATCGACGATGAGCACTCGAAAAGACTTCAGGAGGTATTTGAAGCGATCGAGCCCTCCGTGGGGATTGGAGTTGGTGGTGTAGTCGTAATCGAGGGGGCGATAGAATGACGCCGCAATGCCCGGTCCGCCGTTGATGACGACGATCACCGGTTTGTCTCGATCATCGGGGGAGCCGCCTAACGCGGGAATCAAACGGTAAAAGAGATCGAGGCTTGGCCCCTTGGAATTTTGCCAATCGAGCGGGACGGGGAGAAATCCACGGCGTTCAACGTCATGACGCAGGACCTGAGGATCGACCTTCTTGAAGCGCATGCGCGGATGATACGACCAAAACGCTCCCCAACGGAACTGCCCTCGTGTGCGTCCACCGTTTTTGCCGACGTGTCGGAGGAGAGCGAGCTGATCCCGAGTTGCGCTTCAGACGAATAGGCGATCCAAGTACGCCCCGAATCGATGCTCGTCGGCTGGTTGGCATCGATAACCGACATATCCGTCCGGACGAACCAAATACAGACATTCCGAACGGGCGCCGAAGCGGCGGTGCATTTCACCCTCCGCATCGAGCAAAACCGGCACATCTGCAGAAAGCGCTTCGGGGCGCGTAACGCTTGGTACCACGACAAACGCTTGTAAATCGTCTCCCAAACGCGTTTTCGCCAGCGTGATGATCCTTGACAAACGCTGATACCCCTCTTCGGTCGCCGCTGCACCGTCAAAACAAAAAAGCGTATGCCGCGGACCGCAAAGAATATCGAAAATCGTCTTTTCTCCCACGGGCATGTCGGGAGCGCGTGTCCCTGGCGCAGGGCCATCTCCAAAATGCATCCAATCAGACAAACCCGGATGCTCATCCGAACCGCCTCTTCCGACAGACCACAAGGACACCTGATCTTGTCCCACGATCGGGCTCTTGGGATATCCAATTTCGATTTGCGACATCGACCGCCCCGTGCGGTGTTTGACCACATCGAGACTCGTGATGAAACTCATCAGATGATTACGCACGCCAATCGCTACGGGATTTTTTAGGTTCACGGCGGTGGCAAATCCTTTGGTGCTGGCATCGGTCGCGCGCAGAACGGCTTCCGCGACGGGTCGTCTTTCTGCTTCATAAGAATCCAAAATGGAATCTTTGGCTTTCCCGCGCTGCACGAGGGCTAATTTCCAAGCCAAATTATAGGCATCTTGAATGCCCATGTTCATGCCTTGACCACCCGCGGGACTATGAATATGCGCCGCATCTCCGGACAAGAACACGCGACCGACGCGATAACGAGCTACCAGCCGGCAATGAATGCGGAAATCGACCATCCAAGCCGGATCCGATACTTCCGCGCCTTTGGGCCCACGTTCGGCCATCAATGCTTTGAAGGTCTCGAGTTCCACCGGACGCTCGTCACTCGGTTCGACGAACGTCAGCATTCGATAACGATGTTCACCGGGAAGCGGGAAAAACCCAAGCATGCCGTCGGGGCCCAAGAAAATGGCAATTTCATCATCGTGCACCGCATGAGGGAAATCCACGTGCACATCTGCTTGCATGATGCGTTGTTCGTAGGTCGACCCCTCGAAGGGCAAAGCGAGCGTTTTGCGCACGGTGCTATGTGAACCATCGCATCCGAGCAGCCACGGAACATGCACTTCTTCAGTCGATCCATCGAGGTGCACGAGTTTGGCATGGACACCTTCGGCATCCTGCGTAAAACTCTCCAACGTGACGTTTCGCTCGATCCGTACGCCGTGCGTTTTTTCGAGGTGTTCGGCGAGGATGATTTCCGTATCACGCTGCGACAAACTCAAAAAATAGGGGAACGGAGAATCGATATTTCCAAGTTCGACCCGAGCAATGGCTTTGAGTTCGGGCGTCATGATGCGTGAGCCCGCAACGATACGGCCTTTGGCCATTACCGCATCGATGAGCCCCATGTCTTGCAAACATTCGAGAGTTCGCGCGTGGACGACTTGGGCTTTGGACCAAATCGACGGAGCATCGCCCTTGTCAATGATTCTGCAGCTAAGCCCATGACGTCGCAATTCGGACGCCATGGCCAAACCCACCGGACCTGCGCCTACAACCAATGCATCGAGTGCCATCGTGCTTTCCGCCTCCCACGCATGCTCGCGCATGCATTGCGACGCATGATACGCCGCCATTCAGCAGAAAGTCACGCCTATTTGTACTAACGATGCATCGTAGCGGTACCTGACTTGCTGCCAGAAATAGTGAGCTCCTGGTCCGTCTTCATCATATCGAGCCCGCCATTGATGTTGACCCCCGAGCCCGAAAAAGACAATTCGCCATTGTTCATTTCGAGCCCAATGACGAAAAACGAACCCTGCATGACAGCGGCATCGAATACCTTGTCCGCCGTCGTGAGCGTGCCTTCGAGCGACATCGACGATGTTTCGACACAGAGTGGTGCATTAAACGTCCGGCTTCCGCACGCGGGCTGCAAAGCCGGAACCTGCTTGATCGATAACGTGAACGTCGTCGACATTTGCCCCGTGAGCGACATGTCTCCTGACCAATTACCGACGACGGCATTTTGCATGTCCGTCTCGTCAAACCCGTATTCAGGCTCCGTCGCTTCCGACCCACATCCGGTCAGCGCTGCGCAAGCAGCCATGACGACAAAAGATCGACCAACGAGATTCGAGAACGTCATGCCGTAGCCCTCCAAGTCAAGAATCACGCAAACGCTTCGTCAATGAGTCGCTTTTGCTCGAACGTATGGCTGGCTTTCGAGCCTGTGGCGGGACTCGCGCTGGCACTACGTCCCGCGACCGTCAACGGAAAACGATTGCCAATGAACTGCGGCAGCGTGGAGTTGATGTAATACCAGCCGCCGTAATTGATCGGCTCTTCCTGCACCCACACCATTTTCGTGCCGTCCGCATAAGCCTTCAATGCGTCAATGATTTCGTGGTTGTACGGGAAAAGCTGTTCGAGCCGAATGATCGCCACGTCCGTAATGCCCCGCTGTTCGCGCGCCACGGCCAAATCGTAATAAACTTTGCCCGAGCAGAGCAGAATCTTTTTCACGTGCGCCGGATCAACGCTGTCGTCACCAATGACCCGTTGGAATCGCCCATTTACCAAGTCCTCGATGGTCGAAACGGGACGTGGCCCTTTGGCGGTCGTGGCGACCCGCAAAAGGCTCTTTGGCGTCGCAATGATGAGCGGTTTGCGCCACGGTCGATGCATTTGCCTGCGCAGGCAATGGAAGAGCTGCGCGGGTGTCGTGAGATTGCAAACTTGGATGTTGTCTTCAGCGCTGTTTTGAAGAAAGCGCTCCATGCGTGCACTCGAATGCTCGGGCCCCTGCCCCTCGAAACCGTGCGGTAAGTACAGCACGAGGCCCGAAAGACGATGCCACTTGTCTTCGCTCGACGTAATGAATTGGTCGACGATGACTTGCGCGCCATTCAAGAAATCTCCGAATTGCGCCTCCCAGATGACCAAGGCATCGGGATAATCGAGCGCATAACCGAATTCGAATCCGAGCACACCGGCTTCGCTGAGTGGGCTATTAAAGACGTCGATCCGTGCCGATCCTTCGATGACCCGCGAAAGTGGGGTGAATGGTTCACCGGAGTCCATGTCGAATACGACGGCATGCCGATGGCTGAATGTACCACGACGAACGTCTTGTCCGGAAAGACGCACCGGGACTTTTTCAGAGAGAAGTGTCGCATATGCGAGCATTTCCCCGGTGCCCCAATCGAATGGTTCTCCCTTGACGAGCCGGTCATGGCGCGCCTTGAGAATGGGGATCACTTTGGGGTGAACTCTGAACTTTTCTGGCATTTCGAGCATTTTGCCCGACAATTCGACGAGTTTTTCTCGCGCCACTCCGGTTACGACTTCCGGCGTATCGACGTCTCGCCCGCCCCGGTAACACGACCAAACCCCACCCATGGTGTACGTAACCGGCGTAAAACCTTTTTGCTTTACTTCTTCGAGCGCGCTTGCCAATACTTCGCGGCGTTTCGTGAGGATTTCATCGGCCTGGGCGGCTGTGACTTGGCCCATTTCGACGAGACGGGTGACGTACATCTGCCGCACCGTAGGCTTTTTGTCGATAATCGCGTACATGCGCGGTTGCGTGTATCGCGGCTCATCGCCCTCGTTATGCCCATAACGGCGATAACAATACATGTCGATGACGACGTCCATGCCAAACTTCTGCCGCCATTCGCTCGCCAATTGCGCCACCTGCGCCACCGCTTCTGGATCTTCACCATTGACGTGAAAAACCGGCACTTTGAGCATGCGCGTGATGTCCGACGAATACCGGGTCGAACGTGATTCATTGGGATTCGTCGTACATCCGACTTGATTGTTCACGATGACGTGAATCGTGCCGCCCGTCCGATACCCCTCGAGCAAACTCATATTGAGCGTTTCAGGGACGACACCTTGGCCAATGAATGCCGCGTCGCCATGAATCAAAAGCGGCAAGACCGCGCGCTCGGCGTTTTTCGTGCCCAAACGATCTTGTTTGGCCCGCACACGCCCTTCCACCACCGGATTGACAAACTCGAGATGGCTCGGGTTGAACGTCAGCGTCAAATGCACCTTGTGCCCCGATTCCGTCACGCGATCCGACGAATATCCGAGGTGATACTTGACGTCGCCACCGCCCAAATACCGTTCGGGATCGGCATCTTCGAAGTGGGCGAAAATCTCGCGCGGATGCTTGCCCAATATATTGGCGAGCACGTTGAGACGACCGCGGTGAGCCATACCCAAAACGACTTCTTCCAAGCCATCCTCGGCCGCGCGCTCAATCATCAAATCGAGCAGCGGAATCAATGCTTCGCCACCTTCGAGCGAAAAACGCTTGGTGCCCGCTTCGTACGCCCGATGAATGAATTGCTCGAAAATTTCCGCATCGGACAGCTTCGTGAGGATGCGTAGTTGACGCTCTCGATCCAATTCGAGCCGATTACGCGAAGCCTCCATTCGCTCTCGCAACCAGTTGCGTTGGGCCGGTTCCTCGACGTGCGTGTATTCGACACCGATCGAGCGGCAGTAGGTTTCTTCGAGATGTCGAATGATATCGCGGAGCGATAACGTCGGCGGCGTTCCCGCAAGATCCACCGTGGGGAACTGCTTGTCCAAATCAGACTCGTGCAACTCGAAATTCGCCAAGTCGAGTTCCGGTGGTGCCGATGGAGCAACGCCCAGCGGATCCACGTGCGCAAACAAATGTCCTCGCACGCGATAGGCGTTGACGAGTTGCACGACGCGCGCCCGCGTCACCACTTTCGTCGTCAACTCTTGCGGCGTGGGAGTAACCGGCGTTTTCTTCTCGGGCTCGTACGCAACAGCCGCAACCGCCTTCGCCGCGCCATTCTTCGGATACACAGTCGCCACGGGTGCAGCGACACCTCGATGCATCTCGAAGAACGATCGCCAACTTGCGTCGACCTTCTCGGGGTTTTCTTGATACTGCGCGTAGAGTTCTTCGACGAACCCAGCGTTCACACCGAAATCAAACGGCTTGGATTGCATTGGATGAAGCACCGAAATAACTCGCTTTGGGCGGACACGCCAGCACATGCCACATCCGCGCAACTTTTGCGTGATTCGTCGAATCGGCCGCACGCCAACAACTAACTGCAAGAAGGAAGTCGAAAATCCGCCAATAGACGGGCAAGATGCGCCGCGGAGGTCAGCATGATCCAACACCTCGAACAATTCCGCGCGCATCTCCTGCACGACCCACGAGTCGGACTATGGCTTGACACGAGCCGTATTGGTTTTGCGCCCGGCTTTCTCGATTCGCTCGAACCGCGTCTGGTGCAGGCGTACGACGCGATGAGCAAACTCGAATCCGGTCACATCGCAAACGTCGATGAAAATCGAATGGTGGGGCACTACTGGTTGCGTGCTCCCGAACTGGCACCAACCAGCGAGATCACTGCGGCCATTCAAAACACGCTGACGCGCATCCTCGAGTTTGCGAAAAAGGTTCATGTTGGTCAGGTCAAACCTTCGACGACACATCGATTTCTACATGTGCTCGTGATTGGGATCGGTGGGTCGGCCCTAGGTCCGCAACTGGTGGCTGCGGCGTTGGAATCGTCGACGGATGCCATGATCCCGTGGTTCTTCGACAACACCGATCCGGATGGATTCGATCGCACCCTCGATGCTCTGGGCGACGAACTCGCCTCGACGCTCACCATCGTGATCTCCAAATCTGGGGGGACGAAGGAAACTCGAAACGGAATGCTCGAAGCGAAAGCTGCATATGAACGTCGCGGGCTCGACTTCAGCAAACATGCGGTGGCCGTGACGGGTGAAGGAAGCGAGCTCGATCTTTATGCGGTGGCGCAAGGATTTCTCGAACGATTTCCAATGTGGGATTGGGTCGGTGGACGAACGAGTGAGTTATCGGCGGTAGGACTGCTCCCGGCTGCGCTGCAAGGAATCGATGTCGAAGCGATGTTGCGAGGTGCGCGGTGGATGGATGAAGCCACGAGATCGCGGGCGACGAAAACGAACGCAGCGGGACGTTTGGCGGCGGCGTGGTTTTCAGCGACAAACGGTAAAGGGCAAAAAGACATGGTGCTTTTGCCGTATAAAGATCGCCTGGAGCTCTTCAGTCGTTACGCCCAACAACTGGTGATGGAATCGCTGGGCAAACGTTTGGACCGCCAAGGAAATGAAGTCTGGCAAGGCATCAGTGTTTACGGGAACAAGGGTTCGACCGATCAGCATGCCTACGTCCAGCAGCTCCGCGATGGTGTCGACAACTTCTTCGCGACGTTCATCGAAGTGCTCGAAGATCGCCAAGCTTCACGACCAAACCTGGAAGTCGAGCCGCAAACGACGTCGGGCGATTATTTGGCGGGGTTTTTCCAAGGCACACGTCGGGCGTTGACCGAACGTGGGCGAGATTCGATCACGATCACGCTCGAGAAGCTCGATGCCCAGTCTCTTGGAGCCTTGATCGCGCTCTTCGAACGCGCGGTGGGAATCTATGGCGAACTCGCGGACATCAATGCGTATCACCAGCCTGGAGTCGAAGCTGGGAAGAAAGCTGCGGCTGAAGTGCTCGCGCTGATGCACCGAGTGATCGCGGCGGTCGAACATTCCGCCGGGACGAACCTGACGCTCGGCGAAGTTGCCAAAGGCGCAGGATCGACGGATGAAGAGGCCGTGTTCATGATTCTGCGGAGGCTTTCCGCAGGGACAAACCCGAGGATCGAACGGGTGACGAGCGCCGAAGATGCCTCGCCGCTCGATTGGAAGTGGACCGCGAAGCGCGCTTCGTGACGTGGATGATGCGGGGTGGGATTAGAAGCGCATCCGGACGGATGCCGTACCTGCACCGACAAACACTTCCGGTTTTCCTGGGAGCTTGGCCATTCGTTCCTGAAACTTGTCGGGCAACAAGATGCTGCTGGCGATCATGGCTGCCCCTGCGGCTTGGGTAAAACCATTGGCGAGCATGATGAATGCACCGTCCGACGACACTCGTTCCCACATACCGATCGTAATGAAAGGACCGATGACCGGAACGAGCAACGGACCATATTCTTGTCGCGTGCTGCTGCCCCCGGAAAGAGCGGCGAAACTCCCGAAAATGAAGGAGATTCCGTAGGGAACCAAAAAGGTCACGAGGCCGCCGGTAAGAAGGCCGCGCGCAGGATGCGTTTTGACCTCGTAACCGGGAAGCATGATGTCGCCCTCTTCGTAATCGATGCTCGCCGGCCACATCGGCGGCATGGTCCCTGCAGACGGTTGGTCCCAACCCGTGGGAGGTCCACTGCTCCAGCCATTGTTTGCTGGTCGGATTGCAGTCGGTGCGGGTGCTGGAGGGGCCGATTGTGACGATCCCGGAGCAGGTGGAGGTGGCGCGAGAACAGGAGTAAAACCAGGCGCAGGTGGTGCTGCAGGCGCCGGGGCGGTACTGGGCGGAGCGGGTGGCGGCGGCAGTGCTTGGGGAGCTGCGGTCGTCGTCGTTGCTGCAGGAGGCGGCGGAGACGGCGGGACGGCATTGGCTGTTCCAGACAAACCAATGCATGTGCATCCCACGAGCGCGGCAACCCAGGTCGATCCCTGGACACCGCGGATCGCCGCAGGAGCCGTGCGTACCTTACCCGTGCTGGCGAAGCTCGACGTCGTGTTGGCGCATTTCATGTTCATCTTCGATTCCTCATTCCTCGAGTGCCAACTTGATGCGCTCAAAAATGCCAACGCATGGCCATGGATTTAGGGCCGACGAATACTTCGGGGCGAAGTGCCGCTGATGCTGTTTGTCGGGCGAGATATTTTTCTTCGGAAAGCATCCCACCGAGGAAAAGAGCCGCGCCAGTGAGCTGTCCAATACCGTCGAGGAGCAGAAATACGGTTCCTTCGTCGGTATCGGCCGTACCAATCGTGGCAAACGGGCCAATGACGGGAATCAGCATGGGGCCATATTTTTTGGCATCTCCATTTTCGTTTCCCAGGAACACGCCCCCGAAAATAACGGACAAACCATAGAGGGGAACGAATGTCGCCAGCCCAGCTTTTGCCAAACCCATGCGCGGACGGGTTTGGATTTCATAACCCGGCGGAACGGGGTCACTTTCGAAATAAGGCAGGCGCGAAGGCCCAAACATGGCCGGTGGTGGATATCCTCCAGGCGGAACCCTCGGCCCAGCTTGCGGCCCTACTGGCCCAGGTGCGGCTGCCCCAGCTGCTCCCGATGGCGGTGGCGCTGCAGGCGGCGGCGGCAACGCAGAACCAGATTCCGCAACAGGTGCTCCGGCCGACGGCGGTGGCGCCTTGTCTTGCGCCGAGGCCATGGTCGCATTTCCCAGGACCGCCAAGGACACGCACCAAAAGAGGCTCGTTCGTCGTGTCACCACACCGTCGCTACGCATCCGTCGCTCCTCGCCCGACACACGAAGGGATCCTTCGCGCGTACAGAAGCGAGAATACGTAAGCAAGGTGCGAGGTCAACGCGGCAGTCGCGTCATGCTTCAAACACCAGCAATCCCTGCCGTCGATGCGCGATCGCGCGCATGAGTGCCGATGGTTCGTGAGCTGTCGATACGCCCAATCGTCATCTCGAAACGGCGATCCAAGTCTTCCAGTTTCCTTGGTCCACAAAAGAAAAACCGGCGCCTTGTTCGGCACCGGTTGGACGATCGTGAAGGTTTGTCCTCTGAAACGGACGAATTCACGAAGCTTGTTGCGTGAGAGCCTTGTAGGACTCGGCCCACTTCTTCCACTGCTTGAGGCGCTTGCCGTTCTTACGGCTTCGCGCTTTGGCAAGCGATTCTTTGCGAGCGATCTTCTGAAGCAGGTGGTTGTGTTGACGGCTAGGACGATGCATGGGCGCGATGCTGGTCCATGGCGCGGACGCGCGCAAGAGTTTCAATCAACGGACCCTCGGTCATCCGCTTCTTGCGGGCCCAAACGGCCGTAAAAGTGGATGCCCCCGATCAACAGCAAAAGAGCTGCGAGCGTCACGGCACTGCCGAGATCAATGAGCGAGGTTTCCTTCGGATCGGAAGGACGGAGACCCACCATCGCCAAGCCCACAAGCAATGCGGAACTCGCAACGACAATCGCCCGTCGTGGAGGTTCTGCTCGCCTGGACTCACCCGTGATCAGCGTGGACAAACGCATCGTCGCGACCTCTTCCGAAGGTTTGAGCATCAACGAAACTTCTTCGTTTTCGCGTGCGTGACGAAGTCCCGAACGTCACGGGCGAGTTCCCGCTCGGCGGTGATGGTCGTCATCTCGTGCGCTTCGCCAGCGAGGTCGTCGTACCGATAGTTGGTTTGGTAAAGAAGAACGATCCGAACTTCGGAATCCGGGCCGACTCGTTCGAGGTTGAGTTTTTCCCCGGGCTTGTTCGGAGGCTTGATCCCATCGCCCAGTTTCTCTGCATCGTCGTCGGAGATGTACGCGACGCCGTACTCGAAACCATCGACGCCAACGTCCACTTGGAGGGTTTTTCCTGTATGCAGTTCGACGTCTCGAGCCGGTCCTGGACGAACGCCTTCTTCGACCATGGCGCGACGAATGACCTCAATCGCCCGCCGCTCATCAAGCGTTCTCGTCGGGTTTGGCGCGCGAGCCTCGTCAGGACCACACGCTGCCGCAAGGACGGTGAATAAAGCGAACGCAGCTTTCGGCAGGACGGATTGATGAACATGTCGCATGGAGTTTATGAGAGTAGCCTAGCCAATCAGGAGGAAGGACGCTACTTCTGCGACCATGGCGCGTCTGGCAGCGATCGATATCGGTTCGAACGCAATCCGACTCCGGGTCGTCGACGTGGATGCCCCTCTGATGACCGAAGAAGGGCCGCGTTTTTATCCATTTCGTGACGTATTCGCCGACCGTGCAGCCGTGCGACTCGGTCACGATGTGTTCACCAAAGGACGCCTCGAAGTAGGAGTCATTGGTGCTGCGTGTGATGCACTCCGCAGGTTTCGCATGGCCATGGATACGGCCAAAGTGGAACGCTATCGCGCTGTTGCGACGAGCGCTGCACGCGAAGCGAGCAACGGAGAACTCCTCCTCGAACGAGCAGAACGCGAAAGTCGCGTGCACGTGGAAATCATCGAAGGCGTAGAAGAAGCGCGCCTCGTACAACTCGCCGTCGTCGAACGCATGCCTCTTGGCAATCGACGCACGTTGCTCGTCGACATCGGCGGAGGTTCGACAGAACTAACGCTGCTCGATGGTCGACGTCCCATCTTCGCGCGATCGCTTCCCGTAGGTACCGTGCGCCTTCTCGAAGCGTTCCTCGATGGACGAGGTCCCATCGATGCGAACCATCGCAAGCTACTCGAGGAGTACATCGATCGAACTTGTGCCGATGCATTTCGCGAGATCGACGATGCGACGGATGGAACGGGAGTGGACGTCGTGATGGGCACCGGCGGCAACCTGGAAACACTCGCCGACCTATGTCCAATGCCGGTCGCGTTTCCCGAAGGTCGAGCGATCGAAGTGCGAGCGATGCGACGCCTCATTGACGAACTCGCAACGCGCACCGTCGACGAACGCGTACTCGCATACAACCTTCGTCCCGATCGGGCCGACACGATCGTGCCTGCAGCGACCGTCCTTTGCCGCGTTGCCGAAGCCTTCAGTCGAGAAGCCATCGCGGCCCCAGGTGTGGGTCTCAAGGAAGGCGTGCTCGTCGATCTCGCGCGCGAACACTTCGTGCCTCGAGACTTCGGCGGCGAAGCGACGAGCGTGACGGAAGCATGTTTGCGTCTCGGACGTCGGTATCACTTCGATGAACAACACGGATTGCTCGTGGCCCGATTCGCAACCCGCCTCTTCGACGATCTGGCCTCACGCCATCGCATGAGCCCTCGAGATCGCATCCTGCTGCACGCTGCGGCAGTGCTTCACGACGTTGGAGACTTCGTGCGTTACGAGGGCCATCACAAGCACAGCTACTACCTGATCGTGCACGCCGACTTGATGGGCCTGTCGCCAGCAGAACGAGAAATCGTGGCCAATGTTGCGCGCTACCATCGCAAGAGTCCCCCACAACTCGATCACGAAAACTTCCGGACTCTGTCGCGCGAGGATCGAGCGAAGGTGAAAGCGATGTCGTCCATTTTGCGCATTGCCGATGCCCTGGACCGGGAGCATCGCGCGAAGGTGACGGGTGTGGCAGGACGAATCGAAGAGGATTCGTTGGTGCTCGAACTATTCGGCACGGAGGACCGTTCCCTCGAAGAATGGACCGTTGCGGCCAAGTGCGGAATGCTGAAGGACGCTTTGGGTCTCGACGTTCGGATCGGAAATGGAGCGGCGACGCGAGCTCCAGGTACGTCACCCCCACCACGACGACCGACGGAACCACCTGGACGCGGTTGAGGTTATACGCTGCCAAACACTTTGAGGGCGTACGACACGGCGGCCTGCTCCATTGCGTTGTAGGGATTGATTAGCGCTTGGGGCGTTTTTTGGAGGGGGCGCCGGGGGAGGCCACTTGGCCGAAGACCAATTTGCGTAATTTGCTGGCAGCTTTGGTGGTGTCGCCGCCCCGAGTCGAGCGCACGTGTTCAATGACTGCGGAAAGTGGTTCTTCGTCAGGGAACATCGTCAAGACAAAGGGAGGAACGCCGAGAGCTTTGGCGGTGGAAACGACGGTGCCGACGGTAATCAATACGAGGCCACGTTCGACGCTGGACATGTGCCCTTTGGACAAACCGGCGGCGTTGGCAAGGGCGGCGAGGGACATTCCGCGTTCGATACGGAGTTCGCGAATTCTGGCACCCACCTTCGCAGCAATCGGTTCGGGAATCGAACGTCGGGGCATCGATGAACCTCGAACAATTGGCCTAGCAGTTACGTGGCCATAAAAACGGTTGGTACGACAAACAGGTACAGCGACGAACCGAATGTTCGTGCAGACGAACGCTAGCACGTCCTGAAGCCCAAATACAATGACATCTTGTCCCAGGACGTACCACACACCGTAAAAGGAGGGTTCGTCGTAGATTCCCGTGCGGAATCGTCAGTGAAGGTCCCATTACGTGGGCAACACTTCTATTTCTCGGAATCCGACCGGTCGACGATGGATTCTTTTTCGCGTTCGAGGACCACAACGCGCATTCGTGTAGCCGCTTTTTGCGGATCACCACCCGCTTCCTCGAGAACCTGATCGACAACCACGACGTCCGGGTCGTCTTTGGGAACGAGCAAAATGACGAACGGCGGCACCTCCAAACCACGTCCAAGATTTCCTAGGGTGCCAACGGTCATCACCGCCTTGCCCTGCTCGAGGTCCGATAAGTGGCCACGCGATATGCCACTGAGCCGAGCAAGCTTCGAAAGAGAGAGCTTTCGGTCATTACGCAACTTACGAATTCGCTCGCCAAGCTGGGCGGCAAATGGATCAGGAGAACGACGGCTAGGCATCGATATTCACCTCGCGGCAGATCGTTTCGACAAACGAATCGTGTTTTACACAATCAAGGTCCCGTTCCGAAATGAACCCGACCTCTCGAATTCGATTGTGCAGAAATCCAACTATCACGGGAAAACCATGCGACCAGGGAAAAAGAACCCAAATGTCAAAAATAAATCGACCTTTGTCGCGAAAAAAGTTTCGGACAAATCAACAAGGCAAACACCACATCCGCCATGTGCCCGATTTCTCCGACGAATCCAGCCCATTTCGACGATCATGTCATTACGACGAACCCAGGCCCAAAAAGCAAAATATAATTTCGTCAGGACGAGCAAAAATGAAGGCATGTGACACGTCTGCAATTCGGAGGTCACTTAATGCCCACGCTTGACATTCGTCCCTCTCGCACAGTATCCCCGGACAAACCAGACTTTGGATCGAAAAACACAATTCCGAAAACAAAAAAGTCAACGCGTGCCCTTCGGACACGCGCCAACTCCGCCGACAAACTACCGCCAAACCACTAACGCTTGCGCATCAGCTTCGACAAATCGATGCCCAGGCCCCCGGCAATCACAAACGCCGCCCGCGACCAATCACCACCATACGCCTGCCGAATCTCTTCGATCACCGCCGCAAGCGGATCCTCATCCGGTAACAAAAGCACCATGAACGTCGGCATCTGCAACGCTCGCGCCACCGCCACAACCGTCCCCAAAGTCATCTGCACGTGCCCACGTTCCACGCTCGACATCTGACTCGGCGTTAGCCCCCCACATTGCTGCATCTGCGCGAGTGACATGCGCCGCTCCAACCGCAAATCACGCATTCGCGCCCCGAGCTTGCGAGCTACCTCTTCCTGCCGAGTTTCCACCGCTGGCGCAACCGCCGTCGGCGCCGCTGCACGACGCCGACTACGCACGCTTGGCCCACTCGACTTCAACGATTTGGGTATAGGTTGTTTGTTCATCGCGACAAACTTACCACGTTTTCCCAGGAACAGGGGACGTTATTTTTGCAAAAATGAGTCGGTCCCGCAGAACCAGTTCCGCGTTGCCACGCCCACGCCCCACCAACAAAACACCACGCACCTCCGCACGAAGCTGCACCCTCAAAAAGTGCTTGGTTTTTGGATTGTTGCCGGACGAGCCCGAAAAACGGGTCGGTTCAGAAAAATTCATGAATGACGAACAGCTGGCCCCGCACGCCGTACCGGAACGAACCCTCGCAGTTCATTCCGCGGTCGCGTCAACGTCCGCTGACAAACTGAACGAGTTCGTCCAGGAATACACGGGGGGCTTCGAGGTGCGGAGAATGGCCAACGTCCGTCAATATCAACTCGCGAACATTGCCGCCCCGAGCCTTGTAGGCGTCGAGCACCATGCGCATCTGCGAAACCATCGGTTGTGGAGGCATCACTTCTTCGCCAGGCCAACCCGGAACTGCTCCGAGTTTCCCGAGGAAGGCAAAATCGAAGAAGGACGTGTCGCTCACGATCTGATCCGAATCGCCGCGAATCCACAACACATCGTGCTTGGGCTCGATATTGGAGAATCCTGAAAGATTGCAATACGCCGGCGAAAGCGCATTGTTCACGCCACGTTTGCCAGGAGCAACCCCGGGCCAATTCGTCGAAGTCGTCATATCGCCAGGGTAATGATCATCGGCAACGACCATCGCGAACATTTCCTGGAGGAGCATTTCCTCGGACTTCTCATCCACGCGAAATGGGGGCTTGAAGTAAAACGAATTCATTACGTTGCGCGGAGACGTGGGAGATTCGGTGCCCGTATCTTGATTTTTGAGGCGCGCGACGAAATCGGGATTAGCCGTCCCCCCGCCGGAGCCGGCGAAATCCGAATAACACGGGCTACCATCGGGGCGCGTCCCGCCAAACCCGAATGGCGACATCGATGCTTCGAGAAGGATGTTCTTTACGAGGTCGCCGTGGTCCATTGCGAGTTGCAGGGCAACGCCTCCACCAACGGACCAGCCCACGACGTGAACAGGGCCTTTGATGCCGAGTTCCGGAGCGCGGAGCAATGCGGCCACGTCGTCTGAAAAATCACGCAAGCCGCGGGTAGCATCAATCGGAGCTGGGTCCGTTTTGCCATATCCACGAAGGTCGGGCGCAATGGCCCGAATGCTCTTCGGCAAACTCGCCATGAGCTGCTCGTAAAAGCGTCCCGATGAACAATTGCCATGAATGAACACGACCGTGGTCGTGGCGTCGCTTGGACCACTCGTGAGGACATGGGTGCCAATACGCGATGTGCGAATGATGCTCGATGTGATGGATGTGCTCATGACTCCTCGATTCGGCGAGGAAAGATGCCTTCAACCCTCGCCGGTGAGAAGGTCATAAAGTCGTGGAGCAAAAGATTCCGCGATGCAGGTTTCGATCTCTTCAGCCGTGCCGTATTGCATCGCTTGTTTCGCGACGGCTTCCGCTTCCGCCAACGTCACGCGTCGCAGCGCTTCTTTGATTTCAGGAATGGCTGCGGCCTCCATTGAAAAATCACGCATGCCGAGGCCCAAGAGCAGCACGGCGGCCAATGGATCACTCGCCATCGCGCCGCAGATCGAAACAGGACAATCCCAACCTTCACCTGCCCGCACGACGGAGCGAATCAGGCGCAAGATCGCGGGATCGAAAGACGACGCGAGATACGCAAGCGAACGACTCGAACGATCGACAGCGAGTGAATATTGCACGAGGTCATTGGTCCCGAGGCTCATGAAGGCAGCTTCTTGCGCAAAACGGTCCACGAGCACCGCGGCCGCTGGAACCTCGACCATGATGCCCAGGGGAATGTCGTCGGCGCAGGGCAAACCCCGAGCTTTGACCTGAGCAATGGCTTGTTCGAGGTACTTGCGCACCTGCCGAAGCTCGGTGAGCGTCGCGATCATCGGCACCATGATCTTCACGTTGCCGTACGCGCTCGCCCGCACCATGGCCCGCAGATGTTCGAGGAACATGTCGGGTTGCGACAGAGCAAGGCGCACGGCGCGTAGGCCGAGCATGGGGTTCATTTCGGGTGGAAGCTTCAGGTTCGAAATGAATTTGTCGCCGCCAATGTCGAACGTGCGCAACGTGACGGGCAGCGGACGCATCGTCTCGATGACCGCGCGAAAGATTTCGAATTGCTGATCTTCGGTCGGAGGAGACGAGCGATCGATGTACAGAAATTCCGTGCGGTATAGGCCGATGCCTTCCGCGCCGTAATCGCGCGCCAACACCGCTTCCGCAGGCAGCTCGACGTTCGCGCGCAGCATGACGCGCACGCCGTCTTCGGTCACTGCTTCGCGATCGCGTGACGTGTGCAGCTCGCGCGACAACGCCGAGTGTCGTTCGCCGCGTGCGCGGGCATCGTCGAGCTCGCGTGTGGCCGGACGAACCACGATATTGCCGCGCAAACCGTCGACGATCACGATGTCGCCGGACGAGATTTGACTAAGCGCGTCCGTCGCTCCCACGACCGCGGGAATCTCGAGGGCACGCGCCATGATGGCGGTATGACTCGTACGCGTGCCGATCTCCGTGACGATGCCGACGACCGGCTGACTGATCATCGCCGCGGTGTCTGCGGGACTGAGGTCATGCGCAATGACGACGGAAGGGCCGTCGAGACGCAAGTTGTGTTGTTCTGAAGACGTCGCGCCAAACGCGCGCAAGATGCGATCGGCGATAAACAGGACATCGTGACTTCGTTCACGAAGGTAATGATCATCGACCGACGCAAGCCTCTTGGCGATGACCTCCGCGGCTTCAGCCAACGCCCATTCGGCACAACGTTTTTCATGACGAATCTGGCGCTGCACCGCTTCGGAAAGCACGGGGTCATCGGTCATGAGCATGTACGCCTCGAGAATGGAGGCTTCGGCGCTCTTTTCGGTCAGGCGTTGTGCCATCTCGCGAAGCTCGTGTTTGGCGCGCCCAACCGCGTCCTCGAAGCGGCGAATTTCCGAGTCGAAATCGGCAGCAGCCACGGGATAACGAGGGCACGGCGCACGGCTGTGACCAAGCACGACAGCCTTGCCAATCGCCACTCCCGGCGAACCAGCAATGCCGCGCATCACGACGGCTGACGGATGGTGCGGCTCCTCGGTCATTCGGACTCTCCGAACCGATTCGCGATGAGCTCACCAATCGCCGCAACGGCGTCGTCGGCACTCGGTCCGCGTGCACGAACTTCGATCACCGTTCCGATACCACCACACAACAGAAGCACACCCATCACGCTCTTCGCGTTCGCGGCTTCGCCATCCGGTCCAGCAACCGTGATCTCACATGGATATTTGCTCGCCAGCTGCACGAGCTTCGTCGCAGCGCGAGCATGCAAGCCCCGCACATTCACGATGGTGAATCGACGACTGGCACTTTCTCCACTCACGGCTTGCTCCCCCCGAGACCGTCACGAGTTGCGCTCGTCGACCTCGTCTCCTGCACCGCTGCATGGTCCGCTCTCGCGATGTCGCGATGAACGATCGAGATGGGTAGCTCCACCTGCGTACGTAGATTGTCGGCCAAAACCTCGACGACCGCTACCGAGCGATGACGTCCCCCCGTACATCCAATGCCGATGGTGAGGTAGCTCTTCCCTTCCCGTTCATAACGCGGCAACGAAAATTTTAATAATTCCAAATACTTAGTGACTAGTTCCGCTGCTTCGCCGCTCCGGAAGACAAACTCCTGCACGTTCGCATCCGTCCCGGGTAGATGCCGCAAGGAGGGAACGAAATGGGGGTTGTCGAGGAACCGCACATCGAAAACGAGGTCGGCATCGACCGGCATTCCGTACTTGAATCCAAACGACATGAGGCGCGTGATCATGCGTGGAGCTTCTGCACGGCCTGGACCGAGATGTGTGATCACCTGTTTGCGGAGCTCGTGAACACTGAGGCGTGTCGTATCGATGACGACGGTCGCCATCGCGCGCAGCGGAGCGAGGCGTTCACGTTCGAGATGCACGCCGTCGAGAACGGCAAGACCGCCGCTGCTGCCTGCAATCCGTGAAGCAACCGCGGCGAGTGGATGAGGGCGACGTGTTTCGTTGAAACGCCGCAACAACGCTTCGTCGGATGCGTCGAGAAAGAGAATGACGACGTCGCGCCCATCGGAAATTCGTTCGAGCGCGGGGCCTGCGCCATCGAGAAACGCGAGCGCACGCATGTCGATTCCAAGACCGATGCGTCGAACGTCACCCGATTCGCAAGCATCCACGGTCGACGTAACGACCGATGTCGGTAGGTTGTCGACGCAGAAGTAGCCGAGGTCTTCGAGCGCATGCAGAGCCGTTGATTTTCCCGCCCCGGAAAGCCCGGTCACGACCACGACGTGACTTCGTTCGCTCATGACGAACCCCGTGAATGATCCTCGCTTGGTGGTTCGGAATATGAAACCCCTTCGCTGGGATTGGGAAATGACGTGCCGCTTGGACGTTCCCCTTCGGCACGACCACCGAGCAATGCTCCTTCGAGATTGCCAAAAAATTCGCGCGCTGCGTTGTGCCCAGCTCGCTTCAACAGTTCGTTACGAGCAGCCACTTCGATGATGGTGGACATGTCGCGGCCAGGACGAACGGGAATGACGAGCTCGCGAATCTTCACGCCCAAGATCGTCCGATGTCGATCTTCGAGCCCGAGTCGGTCGTATTCCGTGTCCTTGGACCACTCGACGAGTTTGATGACGACGTCGATCCGTTTGCGTTCACGCGTCGACGTAACGCCGAAGAGATCTTTGACGTTGAGAATGCCCAAGCCGCGAACTTCGAGGTGATGTCGCAATAGTTCCGCGGGGCCACCAAACACCATTCCTGGAGGACGGTAGTCACATTCCACGACATCATCCGCAACCAGGCGATGACCACGCATCACGAGGTCGAGAGCACACTCGCTCTTTCCAATCGCACTCGCACCACTGAGGAGCACGCCAACGCCAAACACGTCGACGAGCACGCCATGCATACGCACGCGTGGTGCGAGACGATCATCGAGCAACGTGTGCAGGGCAGCGATCGTTTTGCTGGAACGTTCGTGCGACTGCAGCAGAGGTGTGTGGGATTCGTGAGCGGCAGCGACGAGCTCGGGTACGGGGGCAAATGTGACATCTACCAAATCGCCTTCGGAGCGCGAGCCACTCGTGACGATGACGCAACAGATGTCGAGCGCGAAGAAATCACGCAAGGCGCGGGCTCGAGTTTCAGCTGACAAACCTTGCAGAAAAGAGAGTTCGGTTTGGCCAAAGATCTGAATCCGCGAAGCGACGATGCCATGAAAATGGCCGACGAGAGCCAAGCCCGATTTTTGGATCCGTGCATGTCGAATGAGACGATCGAAACCGTCAGCGCCGGCGAGTACGTCCAGGACCAACCCGAGGCTGGGATCGGACAACAACATCCGCACAGAAATCGTCGGGCGCGTGCGACCTGACGCTTCACTCGACTGTGCCGATTCCGTCATGCACTACCTCGCGTCTCCTCCGCCTGAATGCAGTTGTACGCGGCCAAGCCTGTTGGGGCGGCGAGCAGCTGTCGGCGAAAGTCGTCTTGACGCAAGAGTCGTGAAACCCGCGCGAGGATCTTGAGATGTTCACCGGCTGCACGTTTGGGTCCGATGACCGCGAACAAAATACTCACCGGAGCCGAATCGATCGCATCGAAGTCGATGGGCTGCGGACACAACAGAATCGCACCGATGTGCAACTCGAGTGTCGCGATGGATCCATGAGGAATGGCCACACCTCCGCCGACACCTGTGGACTGAACTTTTTCGCGCTCGACGAGCACGCGTTCAATCTCCGCGACCGGTACGTCCGTGGCTGTCGCAAGTAGTTCGGCGAGTCGCCGAAGAGCCCCGTTCTTGGTGTGAATGAGGCCCTCGGAGGAACTCGAGACCGACACACGCTCGGAGCTAAGGATTTCTAGAACTCCCATGGTTGGGCGCTGCAACCGCTGGAGCTGGGCACATGACGAGTGCACATGTGTCGAACGCTGCGGTGCGTCTGAGGGTTGGGATGGTTGCGATGCCTTTCGCTCTGCACTCGAAACGCTTCGACGGTGACCGTGCAAAGTACACGCAACGAGCGCAGCAACGGGCGAGCCGTACTACGGAAAGAGGCAGTTGGCGAGATCGGAACGATGGTTCGGGAGGAGATAAATCGCCGTGTTGATTTCAGCGGATTTCGTTACGGCGAGAGCAGCAGTGCTGAGGTTTGGTGAGTCGGTTCGAGCGCTTAATCGCGACCACGCCCCTCACGCTCGACTTCGGCGGCAAATTCGGCGGCACTCGTCCCTCCACGCTTCTTGGCCATCGATGCACCCTTGTTGGCCTGAATCTGACGGTCGAGTTTGTCGACGACAGCGTCGATCGACGCATACATGTCTTGGCTTCGTTCTTTCGCGTGGAAGTGCTGACTGCCCGAAGAAACGTTCACGTCCGCGATGTGCTCGGTTCCCTCGACAGAAAGGGTGACCTGAGCCGTCATCGCTTGACGTAAAAACTTCTGCAGCTTCGCAATCTTGTCATGCGCGTACTGCTTTACGGCATCCGTACCAGCCATGTGGCGGAACGTGATTGCAATGTTCATCGAAGGCCGCCTTCCTGTGCTTTTGCCTCGAGAGCAAAACGCTCTCGGGTGCGCTCATTACGTAGTTTCATCCTACCATCGTAGGAACCGATCGCGTGACGGAGTTTGTGCTCGCGATTCCGCGGCTGGTTGCTGTCCGAACCACGGCGTCGATACACCACGACAGACTCTGCTGCGCAACGCAGTGGCTGTTCCGGTGCCCTCCGTCCTGCTTCTTTCGTAACCACCGAGCGTGCCCAGACAATCCCCAAATCATCAAAATTTTCGCCCGACTCGAAGACGCTTCATTCTTGCTTCGTAACGTGCTTTCCGCTTGCCCTCTCGAGTGCCCGACGAACCACATACGTAGGCATGCTCAAACCTTGGGCAATCTCATCCACCGTGGGCCTTCGACCAAGCGATCGATGCAGCTCACGAGCCTTGCTCAAGACCACCTGCATGACCTCCACATCCGACGCATCGATCCCTTCACCAACGGAAAAACCTTCCGCTTCGAGGCGATCAACGAGGTACTCGACTTCGTCCTGACTCACAGCGCGCGAGCCAATGACCTCCGCAATGTCATCGAGATCAATACGCTTGGACTCGCGATGACGGGCGACGAGTTCTTCGAAAATGGATGAAATGATCGGGCGCACGAAGCTTCTCTTCGCACATGTATCCGCCTCTCGCACCCTCGACGCCCCCGCCGTCATGACGGCACACTAGCTACCGTACTCGCCGTCTCTTGGCTTCGACGCGTTCGCCTCGACGGAAACGCTTTTCACTTCGACAAGGAAAAACATCGATGAACCTGCACCCCATTTGGCCTCGTCGTCTCCCGTTCTTTGCTCGCTCGGCGCTCGTGTTCGCTCTGGGTGCGACTGCATCCGCCATGGCCCTTCAAGGTTGTGCAACCGGAAACGAGAACAACATCACCGGCGCGGGTGGAGCAACGAGCGAAAGCAGCTCATCGAGCACCGGTGGGACTGGACAAACTGGAGGAACTGGGGGCGAAACAGCGGCAAATTCGAGTTCCTCTGCCGGGGGCGCAGGTGGAACAGGAGGTGGAACAGGAGGGAGCTTCACGCCCCCGATGGGAACCGCCGACTACCCCTCGGAATCTGAATCGAACGACAATGCTACGAATGCAAACGTTTTTGATTCGAGCACAAAAGGTTTTACTGGATCGGTACATCCCATCGGCGACATCGATGTCTACGAGGTCATGGTGGCCACGCTCGGCTCCGACATGACGGTGCGCATCAGCGATGGCATGGGCGGATGCCCGTCAGGATTGTCCACCGCCGTGCGCGTCAATGGCTCGAACGGTCTGCTCGGAGCTGGCAACGGAGCATGCCCACTGATCGATCCAATGAGCGTACCGAAGATGACCAACTTGCCTGTTGGCAAGACGTATGTGCACGTGGAGAGCGCATCGTTTGAGGTCGAACCATTTTACGTCGTCGAGATTTCTTTGAAGACGCCTGTGTGTGGCGATGGAGCCCTACGCGGCACTGAGCAATGCGACGATGGCAACAAGGTTTCTGGTGATGGATGCAGCGCGACGTGCATGTCCGAAGCTCCATGGGAAGCCGAAGTGAACAACACATCGGACAAAGCCACGCCGCTATGGCCTGGAACGACGCTGTTCAAAGCGGCCATCAAGCCAGTCGGCGATGTCGACTATTTTTCCTTCACCCTGGCCGCTGGACAGAGCCCGGTGCTGATGACCCATGACATCGACAACCCCACAGCCTGCAACGCGGATACCGAAGTGACGCTGTTCGACAGCAACGGCCTCGAAGTCATCTCGGATGGCGACTCGGGCCCCGGCGCATGTTCATCGATCAACAGCACCTTGTATCCGGCCGTAGGCATGCTCTCCGCAGGCACGTATTACGTGCGCGTGCACGACAACATGAACGACAGCGTCATTACCGGGTATCAACTCGACGTGACCGTTCAATAGATTCGAGGAAACGCCTTTGCCCTTTTCCACGCCGGAAGGCACGCAGTTTGTCCGATTGCTTGGTGGTGGAAGCGTTTTTCAGGTGAGCCTCGTCCGCATGCGCGATCGAGATCTCGTCTGCAAACGTCTCGCTCCGCACGCCCTCGATACGCACGAAGGTCGAGCTGCGATGGTTCGAGAAGCTCGCCTCGTGTCGCTCGTGAGTCACCCTGCTTTGCCTCAGCTCGTACGTGTAGGCACCGACGCGCACGGACCCTTTTTCCTCGAAACATTCCTGCCTGGAACATCGCTCCGCGAGCTGCGCCGAGGATGGAGTGTACGAGACAAACGTCCCCCGAATACCCTCGTTCGACACATCATTTTCGCCGCTCTCGAAGCACTGGCCGAAGTGCATGAGCTCACCGACGACAAAGGTTCGCTCGGCGTCGTGCATGGAGACATCACGCCAGATCACGTGCTCTTCGGTCCAATGGGAGATGTTCTTTTCGTGGACCTCGGCGCCGCCCGATTTCGAGACCTCGATCCCCAAGTCGATACTGAGGATCGCGGAACGGTTCCGTATGTCGCTCCTGAAGTGGTACGTGGCGATGTCAAGCCTGGACAAACCTCGGATACGTATGCGCTTTGTGCAACTCTGCTGTGGTTTGCGACCGGCGAAGAGCTTTGCGCCAGCACGACGGACGCCGCGAAATTGGCGGAAGTCGCCACGAACGGAGTGCGCTTGGAGCTCGTCGAAAAAATGAGCGCGCTTTCG
>DAOMZH010000051.1:0-25142 GCA_035437985.1 Polyangium sp. (in: bacteria)
AGCAAACATCGGCTCCGACTTTTCAATTCGATCGGCTTCTTGCAAGATCTGTCCAATGCGCCCCGCCTTGGCATACTCGCCAAGCTTCGCAACCTGTTCTGGAGGGGGAACGAGCAACGGCCCCGCGGTACTCGAATTTATTGGTCCTTGGCGCCAAACCCATTCGAATTGCAACAGGTTTTTAAGTTTGTCGAAAAGATCGTGGGTTTGCATGGGTTTGGCCAGAAAATCTGCAAACCCCTCGTCATCGAGTCGTTGGCTCCATTTTTTCACGATGTTCGCCGACGAAGCGAAATTGGCCCAGGTGAGCAATTGGTGCGTCAGGACAAACTAGCCGAAACGGGCTGCTTGACGATGACGCGTTTTCCCGAGGGAACATGGATCGCCTGGTGCACGCACGTATCTGGTCCCTCATGCAGGACCCGCTCGACCACGAGATCGTTCGTCATCATGTTTAATAGCCCTTTCGTCGACGTTCTCCGGTTCCCCTCTGAATGGCCTGGGTGGCAGTGCGTCCATTCAGAGCCTCGGGTTGTATGTGCAACGCATGAGCAATGCCGTCTTGGAGATTGGCTTTGGTGACGATATGGCCAAATGTCACCCCCATGGTTGCAAAGTATTGCGCCGATTCCGCGCGTAGCCCCGTGAGAATCGTACGTGCTCCAAGTAGTCGCAATCCATTCGCCACCCGCGCGACCATTTCGGGCAAATGCGGACCCGAGACGGTCACCCCCGTCATGTCGATAATGACGAACTCAGCTCCTTTTTGCTGCGTTCCGTTCAAAACCGTATTGATAATCTGCTCCAAACGGTGTTCATCAATTGAACCAATCAAAGGCATGACGAGCACTTCATTGGTTACGGGAATCAAAGGAACCGAGAGTTCTTCGAGGCGCTGTTTCTGCACCGCGATAATCTCTTCTTGCAATGCAGCCTGCAAACGCTCGTGTTGCAAACCAATTTCGAATTCCCTTCCGAGTTGTTCATTCAGGGCTTCGAATTCTAGAGCTCGTTGCTCGAGTTGCTCATTGATTGCCGCCATTTCTTGCGATTGTAATTCGAGTTCTGCAGACCGTTCCGCCAATGCTGTTTCGGCAGCCTCACGCATGCGAATTTGTTCTTCGAGCCGCGCGTTTTTTTCTTCGAGCGCTCGGGTCATCTGTCGCAATGCGATATGCGTGCGCATGCGCGCGAGTAATTCGGCTTCTTCGAACGGTTTGGTGACGAAATCCGCCGCCCCGACCGAAAAACCTTGCAAACGACTCTGACGATCATCGAGCGAAGTCATAAAAATGACCGGAATCGACCGTGTTCGTGGGTCTTCTTTTAACCGCTTGCACGCCTCGAAACCATCCATACCGGGGGGCATTTGCACGTCGAGAAGAATGATATCTGCGTCGAAATTGTTCAAAAGCTCGAGGACCATCCCTCCGTCATTCGCGACGGCCACCTCGAATCCTTCACGCGACAAGAGATCGAAAAGTGTCCCCAAATTGGCGGGATTGTCGTCCGCAATCAGAACTTGGATCGGCGTCGACGTTTCTCCAACGTTGCTCATCCGAGCCTCGCACAGCAGAAATGGGGAAAGACTACTCCGCGACCGAGCACGAGATCGACAATAGACCAGGCGCGACGCTGCCGTCAAGATCGAATCGGCGACGGTTCGTCAGATTGATGCGGGGCCACGACGACAGGTTGCGGCGTAGCGTGGGTGCAATTCCTCAATGGGCCAAGAAAATATCGAGCATTGGCCACTGCCGGCTCGTTACGGCCATAATGAGGCAAACCTGTACCGCGCCGAAGAGATGGGTACCAAAAACATGTTGCGCATGAAACCGCGGCTCCATACTCGTCAATGGTTTCTCGCGCATGAAAATCACCGATTGCACGGCGGTCAAGGCGAGTAGGTACCATGCCAAACCCAAGGCGACATTCAACCACAACACTGCTACCACCGTAGGTAAACGAAAGAGAATCTTTTCCAGTGTCGGATGAATGTAAAGCTTGGGAAAATATGGCGAAACATGCTCGAGAAACCCACCAATCAACCCAAACCAACCAAGCGCGATGGCTCCAATTGGAGCCTTCAAATACCACAATGCCCAGCCATTAAAGACGTTCGTCGCGAAATAAACAAACGTGGCGGCGTGGAACCAGAGCGGCATGTTTTGCCACTTCACGTCGGCAGGGCGATTGGTCTCCATCGTGAGCACATACGTCGAATTCATGGGTCACTCCTTCGGTGAAACGAGATGACCATAGGATATGTCCGACCCGACGTGCTGGCGACTCGCGTTTCCAGAGTCTGCACATCGAGGTTCAATTATTTGAAATCATTGCCAAATTCGTCAAGGAACAAGGATGCCCCAGCGTCCTTCCTCGCGCGACCTCATGTTTGTGCAACGGGCGCGAGCACGTACGCATGAATGAGCCGTTGGAGTTCGCCGTCCAAAACATCCGATTCGATGAACGACGGGTCGATCTGCATGGTTCTTCGCAGAATTCCGGTTAGCGCGCGGGTGAGAATGCGACTGGCAATGTCGGGGTCCACATCGGTGCGAAAACCGGGTGTCGTGGACTTTTCCCGCAATAGCGTGGCGAGAGATCGTTCCAGCAAGCGGGAATGCTCGATTTCGATGCTGCCCACAGTTTCGTGCATTGCCGCGATTTGATGCAAAAGAGCACTGAGGTGCGGGTCTTTTCGTTCTTGGGTCAAAACCAATTGGGCGACGAGAGCCGGAAATTCCTCGGCCGATGCGTCGTGCAATCGTTGGGCATGGGCGAGCGCGATATTCGTCACGTGTTCGAAGTGGCGCCGCATGAGCGCCTCGTACAACGCGATTTTGTTGGGAAAATATTGATACAATGAACCGACGCTGAGGCCCGCGCGCTCCGCAATACGATCGGTCGTAGTTTGGGCAATGCCAACTTGTTTCAGGACGAGCGTGGCGGCATTGAGAATATCTTCGACGGTTTGTTTGCTGCGTTCTTGCTCGGGACGACGGCGATCCGATTTCGTGGCGCGGGGCATGACCGGAGGATAATCGCTCCATGCCCAAAAGACTAAGTTTTTCTTCAGGCCGCTCTAAGGTTTGGGTTACCTCGTCACGGCCAAACCTCGACCAGCGTACCGTCTTCTGCCACTCGATAAATGGCCACGGCGTCGCGTCCTGCGTCCATATGCGCCAAACAGCGCACGTCGACAAACTTGCCCGATTCGAGCCGGAGGCGATGGTGATAACGCTTGTGCATATGGCCGCATAGAACCAAACGTGGTTCGAGCACCTCCATCAGCAACCGCGCATATTCGTTGCCGACCGCGTCGTATCGCGAGCTTCGTCGAATGTTCTCGAATTCGTCGGCATGTTCGGGAGCAATCACGCCGTCGGGCCATTCGTGGACGAGCAAGATATCAATGGATTCGAAGTTCGCCGCGCTGTCGATATCGTCTTTGCGGAAATAAGTATATTCCTTTTTCGATGTTTTTCCCAGGTCTTGCAGGCTGGGCCGGCGCCGCTCGAATGCGTCGGCTTGAAAAATACCCGAGAGTCCCGCAATGCGTAGCCCCCCGATTTCGATTACGCCTGTGCGGCCTATGTAGGTACAATTGTGAATGACCTGTCCGCCGTCGGGAATCGTATCGAGCAATCCGTACGGTTCGTGATTGCCACCGATGAAATAAACAGGCCAGGGGAAAACCGCGCGACCATTAAAAAAGTCCGGGAATTCACCAATGGTGCGATACTTGGCCGGGGCGGCCAACGAGCTCAGGTCGTCTTCGTGCCGAATGGGCTCGAAATCACCAACTTGCAGTACAAATAAAAGCGTCTGCCGCGTCGAAGCTTCCCAACCCGATAACATGCGCACCATTGCGTGCATGCGACCGTGTACGTCGCCAACTGCAGCAAAGAGGGTTCCGGGCGCGAGGTTCGAGGGCATGAGAAACTCCGAGCGCTCAATGCTACACGAAATCGCGGGGGATGCAACCAGCTACGATTTCGCGACGAATTTCATAGGATCGCACGCAATCGAATAAAGCTCGTCCGTCGGATCAGGTGGCGGCGTGGGCATCTCGGGCAATGTGAATCCAACGCTCGATGACCACGTTCGTTCCCCCTCTCGATCGGCAGTGGCGAAGGTTGGGCAGGACCAACGGAGCATGCATGTCGTCACCGTAGTGCTCACGAATTGGGGCGGATATGCAGGCAATGTCGCGGCGCGAATCAAGTGGCGCAACAGGCTCGCACGTTGTTCGCTATCGAGAATGACCTCGTTTCCAGCCACACGCAAAATCGTTGATTCCGTAGACCACATCAAATTCACTTCATGAGCCTCGCGATGAAAACATCCCGAGGTTCCAGCCAAAAGCTTCAGTTCGCCCGATGGAGCGGCAAGCCATTGTTCCAGGTCGGGCAACGGTAATGGCGTCGGCGATTCAGTTCTCATGATGCCGCAATCTTGTCAGCATCGAGAACCAATTGCAACAGTCCGGCCAAAGTTTCAAAACGCATTCAAAAAACCACTGGAAATTCTGATATGAAACCCAATGGCGGTTCGTCGGACAGGACCGTGGGGATGGGCGCACGTCGCGGCAATGACGCGATCCGTTGCCTTTCGGCTTCATTTTCCGGCAACATTGCGAATTGCACCCAATTACGCAAGCGATAGACGATTTGACCACTCTGCGCAACGGGCGAGCCAATGCGCGCATTCGCGTGCTCCATGACCGGATCCGCGCGATGCGTGTAGATGGCGAATTCCGGCGTTTGGCGAAGCGAACGGAGATCCACGTCCGCCTCATGTTTCCAGTAAGGTTCTCGAACGACAAACACCGATTCCGCTCCTCGAGACCAAGCCAACGCTTCGAACAAGCGAAACAAATCTTCGAGGGCTCCCGCAAATAGGCCCTTCGGCGCCCGGAAACTCGAACACACCAAGATCGGGATCCTATCCGGTTCGTTCACGTTCGGACACCTACACGCCTCGAAAAAGGACACATGACCTGGTACTGCAACTTCACCCTCGAAAAATCGATAATGCACTACCTCCGGCGCAAAGAGCGCGTCGAAACCAAAATGCCACGACGACATCGAGAAAGAATCCTCGATGGTCATCGACTTCGGTACTGGACGCAGGTCGAATATGCGTCGGTTCGTCGCGATCGTCAGGGTAAAACGAAAGGCCGGGTAACTCATGCTGCGTAACGTCGCCGCACCCATGGAGAATGCCGTCGCGAGTTCGTCATGCAAGTACGGTCGGCGCTGCTTTACGAGCCCGAGAAAACGGGAAATCTGCTGCCGATCCTCCATTTGGCTGCGCAACACATGCAGCGTCAAATAGGACCCGACGACGCGATGCGCCCATTCGCGGATCACATGCAATGTCAATCCCTTGTCGCGTTGGGTCAATGGTTGTCGACCTTCGCGTAGCCGTAGCCACGGGAGAAGCGCTGTGTAATCAGGGTGCATCGCGCCAATCGTCGAGACAAACGTTTGCCAAGGAGAACGTGGCGCGTGCTGAATGAAGTGCAAGACATCGCGCAACCGTTTGTCCATGTCCTCATCGTCGATCGGCGCGGGTTGGCTTAGGGCAAACCCAAGTTCGCCCGCAAGAAGGGCCCAATCAACGGGACCTGTCTCTTGGGCGCCAAGTTGGAGCTTGATTTGCGAAACGTATTCTTTACGTGCCCGTCGCGCATCGTCCTCGAGCAGTCGATCGGCACGGTCCTGAATTCGATGGACCGGACGAACCCGATCGAGCCAATACATTTCTCGCGGGCTGCCGTCGATGGACTCGGGACCATCGCCCCAATTCCACATACAATCGCATTCGAAGTTTTCCTCGCCAGTCGACCAAGCCAGGGTCGTAGGACGGAGCTTGTTGTCGCCCGGTATGCGGATCGCGAGGGATTCATCGAGCGGATCGAAGGGAGCGGGGGCGGGTTTTTCTCGACGCATGGGTCATCTCGCAAAACGAGGGCCCATGATAGCGGAAATTGTGGGGCACGCCAAGGGAAATTGTGATGCCGTGCCCATTAGGCTTTTCGTCGTCCGAGTCGTTTGTACTGGGTAGGAATCACTGCACCAAAAATTGTCCCATCAAACCACCGTCCTCGTGGTTCGTCATGTGGCAATGGTACATGTAGGGATCGGTCGCGCTTGCAAAATCGTCGAATTTCGCAATGAAACTGACCGATCCATTGCGAGGAACGAAAAGTGTGTCTTTCCAACCTCCTTCGTACGCAGCGACGGCTCCGCCCGTACGCGCAACGATTTTGAATTGCACGTCATGGATGTGGAAAGAGTGGTTGAAGGTCATGCCGTTATTGACCGTCCATTTTTCCGTTGCGTCGAGAGCGACGTTTTGATTGATGACGTCCATGTTGTAGGCCGCTCCATCGAATGTGAATGGCGTTCCTGGTCCCATGTCCGTAATGGAGAGCGCGCGGCTCGAAGTGACGTCCGCATCCGTCCAATACACGTTCGACGCCAGCTGTTGCGGCACACTCGTAATGGCATTTGCTGTCGCTGCAATCACGTTGAGGTGCAGCACATCGAAAGTCTTGTTATTGAGCTGGCTGCCAAACATTCCCGTCGTATTCGGCTCGCAACCAGGGAACCCAAAGGCTTGGCCATCGTTGTACGCTTTCAAATCGAGCGCTGAGCCCACTCCATCTTTTGAAAGATCCACGAGGATTTCGTAACGCTCGCCCACGTACATCACGAGGCGTGTGACCGCGACGGGGGCGTTCAGCAATCCACCATCGGAGGCAATGACGTAGAATTCGCGGTTGTCGCTGAATCCAAGATTGTAGCTCCGCTCGTTTTCCGCATTGAGGATACGAAGGCGGACGAATTGCGCCGGCAAGTCGACTTCGGGCGACATCGTGCCATTTACGAGCATGTAATCGCCATACGCGTCCATCAGATTAAATTGGTTTGTCGTGCTAAACTTGCGGCTGGTAAGAACCAGCGGCATGTCGTCGACGCCATAGGTTCTCGGAAGTGCGAGGGCTGCTTCCTGAGCATCCTGCACGATGATGAGCCCGCCGGCGCCATACGTCAACTGAGCTTGCGTGGTATGATGCAAATGCGGATGATACCAATACGTTGCCGCTTGGTTTTTCACTTCGAACGATGGAGTCCAGGTCGTCCCAGCACTGATGATTTGATGCGGCCCGCCATCCGTAATGGCCGGAATATGAAAACCATGCCAATGCGTCGTGGTGTCCTCGCCGATGTCGTTCGTGACGTTCATTTGCACGACGTCACCTTTTTTCATGATCAACGTCGGGCCCCAGAACTCAGCGTCGTTGTAGCCCATCGTGGCTGTGGGCGTACCGTCCCTCAACGCCTTGGTTGATTTCGATAGCTTCAGATTGAATTGCGTGCCTTCGAGCGTCGGAGGAATCCATAACGTGTTGAATCCGGATCCCATTGAACCACTCGAGCTGCTCGAACTGCTGCTACTGCCTCCACCTTCGCCGCCTGCCCCTCCCGCACCGGAACTGCTCGATGACGAGGTTCCTGTTCCCGTTCCACCGTCGCCACAAGCGACGGAAGTCATAGCGAAAATTCCCAAACCCAACGTAGATAGCCATCGGTATTGCATGGTGGGGATGTTTCAACAATCATGCCCGAAAAGCAATCACGGAAATGACCCGTAGACACGATGCACGTATATTTCCGCATGCGATAAGCGCACTCAAAGATGCTGATTCGGCATGTGAATGGCCTTGCCTCGCGCTTCATCCGCACGCACCTTCGCCGCATTTCATTTCGGTCCCACCTTTTTTCGTCGTTTTTGCCGTTGTCGTTGCGGTGGGTATTGCGCCGGCTTTGACCGGCTCGACGGGTTTTACCGTTGCAATAGCCACCGGCGGCGGAGGCGCTGGTTTGTCCGCGGTAACCACCACGGGAGATCGCGGCGCCGCCAGGGAGCGGCCTGCGGTGGCAGCCGTCTGCGCTGGAGGAGGCGGCGCAGTTGCTACGACTGGCGCGGCCTTTTCTCCGGTGCTCGTGGGCGCGGGAGCAACCGCCGTTGGCACTTGCACGGGCGGCACTTGCACAACCGGGGCTTGCACAGCCGTTTGTACCGGCGAAGGATTGGCAGGATGAACCTCCTTTGCTTCTGGCTTGACCTCTACTTCGGTCGTTGGTGCCGGCGAGGTGTTGCAACCAGCCGCCATCGATGCACTCACCCCAATGGCCGCGAGAACTTCGTAGATACCTTTGGCATTCATCTTCCTTTACCTCGTATCCTTTTTTTCGTCGTCGCGCTCGAAAAATCGCCGCAAGGTAGCTTCATTGGGATTTCGCCAACGCGGTCAGTTGTTGCTCGAGCGTGTTGACGTACGAGGCCCCTCGATCTTGCAGTCGTTTTTGGACAAAGTTCGAGAGGGCTCGGGATTACATATTTTTCTATACAAGCATCCGCTGAACTGGTAGCCTAGGGCAATGGCAACTGTAAATCCGACCCGCGAGCAACTCGACGAATTCGTCCGAACGACCCCCGATGACAAACCCATCGTCATGCTCAATCTGCTGAAGTTTCGAGATGTTGCGGATTATGGTCCGGGCGGCCTGCAAGGTCTCACGGGACGCCAAGCGTATTCGCGGTACAGCAAAGCGGTGATGCCTTTGGTTTTCGAGGTTGGTGGACAACCATTTTTCATGAGCAATGTGCGCACTAACGTCATCGCTCCCCACGATGAATCGTGGGATGAAGTCGTTCTCGTACATTATCCAGCGCGGAGAGCATTTTTGCGGATGGTCGAGTCCGATGCGTATCAGGCCATCATGCATCATCGAACCGCGGCGCTTGCGGATTCTCGGTTGTTCGAAACGACTGTCGTGCAATTGCCGCGATTTCTGCTGCGCGCGATGCGGGGCGCCGTGCGCGTCAAGTCGTTACTATTTCCCCAAATTCCTCGATGATTTGGGCAGCGATTCGACACGAACCGTTTTGACGAACCCGACGGCATGAAGCGGTACGAGCACCATCTGCGCGTATCGTTTGAACCAATGGTGCAAACGCTCATTGGAATATAGGCTGTTGTCTTCCAAATCCGTCACCGTATCGAACATCGGGCTGCGAACCTCGAAACGTCCTGCACCGAGGTCCAGCAATTCGTGCACCCCTTCGGCCCGAAGGAGCACGGCAATTTTCTGGTTTGTCGCGTCATCATCATTGCCCGTATCGACGAACACGACGCAACGTCCCCAATTAGCCCGCCGACTCAGGGTTTCTTTGTAACTTTCGCCATCGAATGTGAAAGGGAGTCCCGCTTGCCACACGTGTTCGCCATGCACGTAGATGCGCCATACCGTGCGCCAGCTGAAAATGACGATCAGCCAAGCGCCGATGATCACGCCCCATATCACCATTTCCGCGCCCTTTAGCCAGCTCGGCAGCGAATCGTGCACAAATACTGCAGTGCAGGCGAGCACGAAAAGTGTCGTCAGGGCCAATGGAATCCAAACGCGTCTCGGTGGCTCACCAACGAAAGAACGAGCATACACACGTTCTGGCGTTTCCAAATCGTCTAAATGCGAATTCTTGGGAGCTTGTGTATCGCCCATCTTTAGTGGTCAAATGCCTGGAGCCCATTGGCTTGCAAGATGATCCGCGCACTTTACTCGTTCGGATGCGGGGGCGCAAGAACAAGAAAAGTTCTGGAGGTTCTCGTTGGCCCAGATTGCTATAGGTGCTTGTACTGGTGATAATCGAACGATAGCCGTGTCTTTTTTCCCGCAGGGGATTGGAAATCAGGTATTCATGTTCGGAAATGGCAAGGAAGGTAGGCATGAAACGTAACGTCGCGATTGTTTTGGGCATGGTCACATGGGCCGCGACAGGGTGTCTGGAACTCAATACGAAGAATTCTTCCAGTGGCGATGGCGGAAATGGCGGAACCGCTGGACACGGCGGTTCAGGAGGCACGACGGCGGGTGGAGGTGGGACGATTGAGGCATTCTGTGGAAACGGATTGATTGAAGCGAATGAGGAATGCGACGATGGCAACCCGAACAATGACGATGGGTGCGATTCCAACTGTATTCGTGAGAGAAGTTCAGCGCTGTTCATCGGCAAGCCCGGTATGACGGGGTTCATGGACGGCGTTGGATCGGATGCATTATTGACGGCGAATTCGATCCTCGCGATTTGGGGAGATACCCTGTATCTTGGTGATAACAGCACGGTACGCACAGCGAACGTGATAACAGCCGAAGTAAAGACGATCGCTGGCGCTGCTGGCACGGCTGGATTCGCGGACGCAGCCTATGGTTTTGATGCTCGATTCAACAACGTCAATGCATTTGCGACGGACGGGACGACGGTATGGGTCGCCGATAGCGGCAATCACTTATTGCGGGGTATCTCGATCAATGCGCCGTACACGACGACGACGGTTGCCGGAGCAGCTGGAATGGCCGGGACGGTTGATGGTCCTGGTCCGCAGGCTCGATTCGACACCATTCGCGGGCTCACGTATCTCAATGGCATTTTGTATATCGTCGATGCGACCGCTGTCGTCTTGCGTAGTTACAATCCCGTGACCAATGAAGTAAAAACACTTGCCGGCGTAGCATATGCCGTAGGCAACCAAGATGGTATTGGGTCCACAGCGCGTTTTTCGAGCCCCAGGTATCTGACGTCCGATGGATCCAACAGGATTTTCATTGCCGAAACGCAAGGAAGCATCATTCGGCAATACAACGTCAATACGGGGGAAGTCAAGACCCTTGCCGGTACGGGGCTGTGCGGACATGTAGACGGCCCGGCCCCTGCCGCTCGTATCAATACGCCGCGCGGAATCGCGTATGACGGACAGCGTATCTATTGGACGGAAAACGAAGCCCACTTGATTCGCCAACAGACTCTCGTGACGGGCGAAGTGACTACACTTTCTGGCCTCCTACCGCCCTGTGCCATTGATTGCACGTGTGGAACGGCCATGGGTGGAGGCTATGTAGAAGGCTTGCTGAGTAGTGCGCAATGGAAGGGGCCCTATGATATCGTCTATCACCCCCCATCAAAAACGTTTTACGTATCCGATGGAGGCAATTACGTCGTTAGGCGTATTCGGTGAATACGCAATGCCCATCTCGTCCCGACTGCATTGCATGCAGAGCTGGTGAAATAGATCTTGCCAGCGAAGCCTGATGCTTGCTAGCGTTGCAATATGCCTATTTCTGAGAACTCACGGCGTCCACCGTTTGAATTTCGGGACCCCACGAAACTTCCACACATCGACGACGATGCCGGAATAGCCCTCATGAAGGCGGGCATGCGGGGCATTTTTCATGCTGGGGTCGTGCATGCGTTCGTCATGTGTGGATATTATCCGCGCGCGATCTCCGGAACGAGCGCAGGCGCATTGGCGGGTGGTATCTTGGCAATGGCGGTCGAAATCCCTGAACAGCCTCGTCGTATGCAGCTCGTTCGGGACTTCATTGATGCGTGGTGTGGCAGGTCGCGGATGGTCAATGGGAAACCCGAGAATCCTGCGGAATACGTATTTGAGCAATTAGCTACTGGACCTTTTGGAAAAATGGTCGGGGATTTAGCGCAGATCGATCTGACGCTCGGCGAGCTTGTCGATTGCATTTCGGCTATTTGGACCGGTCTTGATGCTCCGCCGGATGACGAGTCGACCGTTGAATACTTGAAACGCAAGGAAAAAGGATTGAGAGCATTCGGGCGAATCGTGGCGGCATTGCCATATGCGGCGCACAAGCGTATTCCATATCGTCGCGCGCTCGAGAGTTTGTCAAAACTCGACGGGAAGATGCATGCAGCGCAAGAAATATTCGCGGCAAATGGAATGCAGCAGAGTTTGATTGGGAAAAACGTTGTAGAAAGCCACTTTCAGCATCTCTTCGAGCAATATGCGCCACGGGGTACTTCGTCGCTCATGGCACATTTGCGGGTCGACTTGATTGTCACCGTGGCCAATTTGTCCGCGTCGAAGCGTCTCCCGCCAGGTGATTCCGACAATCAAACCACGTTTTCCAAAAAAACGCCGGGTACTGCGAATGCCAAGTTGGACAAAATCATCGGGGCCGCGTGTGCATTCGCGCCACTTTACCCGGGGCAACGTATGCGTGACGTCCTCGAGGGCGAGAACAAACCCGACCATTGCGAATGGACCGATTTGCTGATGGATGCAGATACGGTCGCCCAAGATGCATTGGCGCCGCTCCTCGGGCATTTCATCGGGTGTGGTCGATCTGGCCCATTCCGACTTTTTGGTGTGCACCTGGATCCCATCACGCCAGTCGAGTACAAGCCGCTACCCGAGCCCGGGTCATTCGTTCACCCAGCTTTGCATAGCTTGTCACTCACGTCGGCCCTTGATCAACGCTTCCCGTACCGAGTGATTGATTTGGTCACTGATTTGGTCGAGGCATTGCAACGCGCACCAGGACAACCCGCACGCAAGCGCCCAGATGGCCAGCGTTATGTGGCGATTCACACGACTGAAATTGCCCCAACTAGACCAATTTCGTATTTCTCGCTTTCCACGCCCTCGGAGACGGAAATGCTCGAGGCGTGCGCCCTCGGGTGCCACGGAACGCTTGGTGTTTTGCTTAAAAAGCAACTCGACAGTGACGAGCTTACCGGCAAACTCATTCAATGCAAAGACCTTTTGAAATCATTGCGTGACAAACGTCAGGGTTTAGAACCAGGTTATTTTGAGCCAACCCCCAAAATTTGCTCACATTGCTCGGGTGAGTTTGCGCGTGGTTCAAAAACCGCGGAGAAATCCCACGCCAAATCACCAATTACAGAAAATGACTTTCATATGTTCAAAGGGGACAAAGAGCGCCCGCCCCCGAAGTTCGAAAACAATGGCCTCCACGTCGTCGTTCCGGCCGGAGGCGTTTTTCGTGGTACATTTCAAGTCGGATCCGTTGCGGCATTCAAAGATTATCAAATATCGCCCCATCTTTATGCCGGCGCTTCCGTAGGCACCATTTTTTCGTACCTGCTCGATGCGTGTATCCCGGACGATGACCAGCACACCGCTGAAGTCCGAGCAGATGCGGAGGCGAAATTCAATAAAGCGGTAGGGTATTTGTTGGATATTCCAAGGTGGGTCGATCAGTCAACGCTGCCTCCACTGCGGCCATCTTCATCACTCCCGAAACCAAAAGGATTCTGGGATCGATTCTGGGGTCTGGATCGCGCGGCGCAGGATACGTCGCCGTCGCCGTTGCCCCCCGGAGTCGTCGATCAACTCCGCGACAAACTCCGCACACGATGGAATTCCGAAGAGGTCAAACCTTTACGTGACCTTCGGCCCGCGCGAATCGTGGAGATGCTCAAACAGCCCCAAAACGGCGCTCATTGGTTCATGTTTCAGGATGGACTCAATGCGTTGCTCTTCAAAGACAAACCGAACCTGGCATTGAGCCGCGTTGAAGTGCGCGATTTGTTCACTAACTTGGCCCAAATGCGTCTGCATGAATGTGTCCACGCAATTGACAAGATTGCATTTGCGCTGGGATTTGTGCCTGGGTCTATTTCCGAGGATGCGGAAATCCTAGGGTTTCGGTCGATTGCGGATTTGATCCGGACCATTGCGTTTGCCGCGCAGCCGGGGATTTCTCTGATTGAACATGAGCAATCGACAAAGGCGAAATTCATCTTCACGACCACGAACCATACCGACGGCAAACCCGAATTTTTCGGCATGGACGATCCTGATACACCGCGCTACGCGTCTCCTGTGGCCGTCGAAGCATGTCTTGCAGCAAGTGCTTTTCCAATCGCATTTCGTCGCCGCAAGTACAGCGAAATCTTCGGTAGCGAATCCGACCCGCCGGGCCGTCTTTACGCCGACGGAGGCGTTTTCAATAACTTCCCCAGCGATACCGCATTGACCTATCTGCACCAATTAAGCGGCAAAGATGGGACAAAATGGATTGGCGACAAAGTCCATTCCATGTACTTGCTCAGCTTGACATCGGGAATGAATGCACCCGACACCGGCGCCGAGGATGCACTCGTCTTCGTTCTCGCGCGGTCGCGGGCCTTGAGCGATACGGAGAAAGTTCTCAAGACCTTGCGCATGCAGCGACATATCAATCATCTGGCTCCGATGGCCAATCCATTGATGACGTGCCAGCCCGAACGGGCGATCGTCGCCCAAACGTATCTCATTTCCCCAGTACAAGAAACCTATCCGCACGCATTCGCGTTCAAGCCTTATCTCGGATTTCGTAAATACAAGCAATTGACGATGCTTGCGGCAGGATGTCGACGGACGCGTTTGGCGCTCGAATGGCCCAAATACCTAGATAAAAATGGCATTGGCAACACCTACGCCGAAGAGCAAAAGCGAGTCGAAGATTTTAGGAAGGACGTTTTGGAGGAAATGCAGATGACTGCGGGATCTTTCCCAAATAAGGTTTCGTCACCGTGCATTTTCGGAAAGTTTAGTCATAAGGGCGAGGTAAAATCGTGCCCATTTGCCCAATCGTTTCCTGATGTCTACACGCAATGCAAAAAGGACTTCAAAGACGACATGAAGGTCGCGGACTTGAAGTTGATGACGCTCCGCGTTCCGGAAAAGAAACTGTAAAGCGAATCCAAACCCGACTCTCCCCTGCCCTTCAGTTCGTCATGCTCGGTAAGCGCAGGTTACCGGGCGTTAGAACGGGGGAAGAGAAGTACCCGCCATCAGAGTCTGGTGCCGAGTGAAAACGTCGTCGAGCCTTCGGGAGAAATTTCCTTCTGTGTCGTCGCTGGATCGAGTAACCTGATCGCATATGTCGGACCCACCTGCGCCGGCGCTCGATTTTGACGAACCAACGCGGACCGAAACCGAGGTTCCACCTCCGCGACCGTCGCTTACCGGACCCAGGTTTGCCCCGGGAACGACCGTTGGTCACTACGAACTCATTCGCCAAATTGGCCAAGGGGGCATGGGCGAAGTGTACCTGGCCCGCGATACGCGTCTTGGCCGTCGCGTGGCGCTCAAGTTCTTGCTCAAAGTCGATCGCAAACAGAGCGCCCGATTTTTGGTGGAAGCCCGAACCACTGCCCAATTGACCCACGAAAACATCGTTGCTTTGTATGATATTGGCGAACACGATGGTTTGCCCTACATGGTGCTCGAATATGTCCCGGGGACCACGTTATCGACATGGCTGCGTAATCGCCGCGAGAATCCAGCAACACAAGGCGTTCCGCCTACACGTGCTGCAGAATTGATGCTTCCTGTCGCGCGCGCATTACAATGTGCGCAAGAAGCCGGAATCGTGCATCGGGATTTGAAGCCAGGCAATATCATGCTTTCCGAAAACGGCACCGTCAAAGTGCTCGATTTTGGTATTGCCAAACTCATGGGCGATGCGTCGATTTCAGTCATCGCGGGCCTTGATTTCGAGGCCACCCAATCGCGAATTGATTTGTCGATGCTCAAATCAAAAAATGGGCAATTGCCGGCTGGATTGACGGAAGCTGGGGTTGTGATCGGAACGCGCGCATACATGGCGCCCGAGCAATGGTGGGGCGAACCGATCGATGGACGGACCGATATTTGGGCCGTTGGGGTCATCCTTTTTCAAATGGTCACTGGCGATCATCCGTTTTCCCCATTATCGCCTGAATCGCTCGCCTTCGTTGCGGACCGCGAAACCCCTATGCCCAGCATTCGCGATTTATTCCCGGATGTTGGTCGCCTGGGAACCGTAATCGATCGGTGCTTGATCAAATACAAAGACGACCGCCTCGCATCGGCCCGTGAATTGGTCGAGCAGCTCGAAGCTATCGTGAGGCCGCATCGAACATCGGCCGAAGAAGGATCCGAAGAAGCCAATCCTTTCGCTGGATTAGCTGCGTTTCAAGAACGCGATGCGGCCCGATTTTTCGGGCGCGAAACCATGGTCGAACAAATCGTTTCGCGCCTTGTGGAGCAACCCTTGTTGGCTCTGGTCGGAGCTTCCGGCGCGGGAAAATCTTCATTGGTTCGAGCTGGAGTCATTCCGGCATTACGGCGAGGTGGTGATGCGTGGGAATCCTTTATCATGCGTCCTGGTCCGCGACCGCTCGCCGCGCTTTCCGATATGTTGCATCAGCATTCGTGGCAACGATCGAGTCACACCGCAGATTCTGGACCCAGCAGTCGTAATGAGCTTGGCGACAATGAAGCCATTTTGACGCGTTTGCGTCAAGAACCGGGATACCTGGGCGTACAAGTGCGTGCACGAGCCCGTCGGAGGCGTGAACGAGCGCTCTTGTTCATTGATCAATTCGAGGAAGTTTATACGTTGGCTGCCGAAGACGAACGCGAAGCGTTTTTGCGATGTTTGGCGGGTGTCGCAGATGATCCGAGTTCACCCGTGCGCGTGCTCGTATCCATTCGCCATGATTTCCTCGATCGTGTGGCCTTGGGTTCCTCCACATTGGCCGAATTAGTCAGTCGCGGCACGGTGCTCGTTGGGCCTTTGGATCGTGCTGGATTGCAGCAAGCTTTGGTCGCACCCGCCGAAGCGTCAGGATATCGTTTCGAATCGGAAACGCTCGTCGCTGAAATGCTCGATACGCTTGGACGAACCACTGGGGCATTACCACTTTTGCAATTTACGGCTTCGAGGTTATGGGCGGGGCGAGACATCGAGCGGCGCATGCTCACGGAATCCTGCTATCGAGCTTTTGGCGGTGTAGAGGGGGCCCTCACGAGTCACGCCGATAGTGTGATTTCCGGAATGACGGAGACGGAAAAGAATTGGGCGCGGGTGCTCATTTTGCGGCTCGTGACGCCCGAGCATACGCGGGCTATTGCTACTCGACGCGAATTGTCGGAAATAGGTGGCACCGATGTAGCTACTGTGGAACGCGTGCTCGGCAAGTTGGTTGACGCGCGACTCTTGGTGGTCGAAAGCATTCGTGGCGGAGAAAGCACGGTCGAATTGGTGCATGAGTCGTTGATTGAACGTTGGCCGCGCTTGAGTATGTGGCTTGACGAAGCTGACGATTTTGCACAATTTCGGGGTCGGTTACGAACGGCGGCCAAAGAATGGGAAGCGAATCATCGATCCGACGGATTGGTTTGGCGCGGCGATGCCGCCGAAGAAACGCGGCGATTTTGGAAAACGCATGGCGAACGAGGGGCAGCCGAATTAAATGCTCGCGAGACGGCGTACGTCGAGGCTGTTTTGGCTCTCCAGGATCGCGAACGTCGTATTCGGCGAACACTCGTCATCGGGGGATTTGCCATTCTCGTGTTTGTCGTGTTCATCGTTTCGAGTTTGGCTGTGCAATCACGTACCGAAGCGGAGCGGGCGCAAGCCGGCGAAATGGAGGCGCAAGCGCAACGTAATGAAGCTCGAGCCCAAAAAGCCGAAGCCGAGCGGAGTGCTTCGCGTGCGCGCAACGTGACGCGTATGGCGGCGGCGGGACATTTGCAAAAGGACCCCTTGACGATGCTTGCACTTTTGCGAGAAATCGAATCGGGTGACCTTCCACGAGGCTGGCAGGAACTCGCCATGCAGGCGCTCGCCGCACCCGATTTGGCCTCCATCGCTTTTACGCATGACGACGCCCGATATGCAGCGTGGAGTCCCGATGGGAAACGTATTGCTTCGGCCTCGAATGACAAAACTGTAAAGGTTTGGAATGTCGATGGGTCAGGGGAACCCATTGTGTATCGGCGCCATACCCAAGGCGTACGCGCTGTTGCGTGGAGCCCAGATGGGAAACGCATTGCTTCAGGATCGAGCGATAAGACCGTTCACGTTTGGAATGCGGATGGAACGGGAGAGCCCATCGTATTTCAGACGCCTGAGTCTCAGGTCTTCAGAATTGCGTGGCATTCCGATGGAAAGCGCCTTTTTTCGGCAGGTCGCGGTGGTGTTTTGGGTATGTGGAATATTGATGGTCCAGGAAAAACCGTAAAACTCGACGCCCGTTACGGTGATCTCATAACCGCCACATGGAGTCCTGATTTCGAGCGTGTCGTGACGGGCGGACAAGATGGGAAAATCCATGTTTGGAGCATGGATCTCAAGTCCGAGCCGACGATATTGGGGGCGCATGAGGATGCCGTTTGGATTGTTGCGTGGAGCGCGGATGGACAGCGCATCGTCACCGCCGCGAACGATGGTTCGGTGAAAGTTTGGAATGCAGATGGTTCGGGCAAACCCATTCAATTTGCGGGATATCGCGCCCTGAGAACAACCGTTGCGATCAGCCCAGATAGTCGAACATTCGTCATGGGTGGGGATACGAGTGCCTTCAAAATGGCCAATATGGATGGCGCGGGAGTCCCGATTGAATTACACACGGGGAATGATTTCTTGACGTTGGTCTACAGTCCCGATGGCCAGCACATCCTGTCGGTCGAACGTAATGGAGTGATCCACGTTTGGAATGTAAAACGAACGACCACGCCGCGTGTGCTTCGTGGGCACAAGGAGGGAGTTTATGGGGCAGCGTGGAGCCCCGATGGCACCCGCATTGCGTCGGCGGCTCATGACAATACCTTGCGTATTTGGAATGCCCATGATTTGACCGCTGAGCCCATTATCTTCGAATATTCGTCCAAACTGAGTAGTTTGGCGTGGAGCCCTGATGGAAAACGGGTCGTGACCGGTGCGGAAGATGGAACCGTTGCCGTTTGGGTGGTGGATAGTCGAGAAAAACCATTGATTTTGCGAGGCCACGAAGGGTTGGTGCTCGGCGTTGCCTGGAATCCGGACGGACTTACGGTCGCCTCGTGTGGTTCGGACGCTTCGGTGCGCATTTGGAACGCGGATGGCACTGGAGCGCCGCGCATTTTTCGACATGTAGGGGCTACATATACGGTTGCATTCAGCCCCGATGGGAAGCGCATTGTCTCTGCCTCGAAAGACAGCACAGCGCGGATTTGGAATGTGGACGGTACGGGAGATCCCATTGTTTTGCAGCATGAAGTTGGCGTTTACGGCGCCGTATTCAGTCCCGATGGGAAATTCGTGGTAACCGGAGCGATCGATCGGATATTGCGGCTATGGAACGCAGATGGTTCGGGAAAACTACGTGAATTCAAGGGGCACGAGAGTGTTGTGAGCGTTCGGGGTATGCGAGTATTCACGTCTGATGGTCAACGTCTTGTTTCGTCATCCGATGACGGCACGGTAGGTATTTGGAATATAGATGGTAGTGGCGCTCCATTGTTTTTGCGGTCATCCAATGATGCCGTGAATATGGCGGACTTGAGCCCCGATGGGAAGCGAATCGCGACGGCCTCGGACGATGGCAATGTGACGATTTGGAATGATTTGACGCCCTTGACCGGGCCGGATGATCCCCGATTATGGGCGCCGACCCGCTATTGTATGCCGCTCGATGTGCGTCGAAAATTGCTCGACTCTTCCGACGAACAGGCCCACGCCGACTTGGCGCGTTGTCAGGCACATGCGCAGAAAACAGCGCAATAGGTGTTCGACGAAAAACCAAACGAACCGTAGTGCCCAACGTTTGTCATACCGTTTGACTCGCCCCGCCAAACGCTGCTATGTATCCATTCGTGAGTGACACCGCGTGGCCTATCGATATTTCCACTGCAACGAATGATGTTTCCGCCGGCGTTTTCCTATGGACCCAGCACCAGCAGCTCTACGCCACGGTCGCCGTCAAAACCACGTTTTCGCTCGTTCCGAGCGGAACAATGACCCTCTGTGCGCCTCGGCCTCTCGAACCGACCGAGCGAATGATGAGTCAGGGGCCGGGCATCGAACCTGGAGACTTGGCTCCGTGCCTGATGATGCCCGAAATTTGGGTGCGCGGCCATGCGTGGTATCCGCCCGCAGCAGGCGCGCGATCCGTACGCGTACGCCTTGCGCTGGCCCGAGATAGAGAGCTGCTGCTGCGCAAAAGCGTCGAATTTCCCGTGTCCAACGATTCGTTTGTCCCGCCGTACCTGCATGCATTCGCTCCACTGTCCCGCACATGGCCGGTCCGAACACGTCTCTTGGGCGCGTTTGACTGGACAGACCTCGAGCAAGTACCGATGGAGCTGCCGGACGTGTTCGATTGGAGATATTTCCAGTGTGCGCCAGCAGATCAACAGCTCGAGCCCCTTCGTGGAGACGAATGGATTCGACTCGAAGCGATGCATTCCTCCATTTTCAAGTTCGACACGCAATTGCCATCGGCCACGTGTGCAATCAGGTTGTACGGACGTGTGGGTCCTTTTCGTGAAGGTACAACCGTTCGTTCAGGGCTCGACACCATTCAAATCGACGTGGATCAAGGGACCTGTGCATTGGTTTTTCGCGGCCATGCCCCTATCCCTGCGAACTTCAATCTCGGCGATTTGCAGTTTGTCGCAGGAATAGGTTTGCCCGGACGACCCCTTCCGAACCTCGAAGCAACATGGAATCTTTTGGGAAACGGAGAAAACGACCTGCCACCCGTGGAAGAAGATCCATCCATCCTGGTCACTTCCTTCGTCGACGTCTCGATGATCTCCGCCCTTGTGCCGTCGCCCAAACCATCGGCGCTTCCCTTTCGAAAAGGCCCCTCCACGTTGGCGCTTGCCTTAACACCACCTCCACCACGCCACGAACAACCCGATGCAGGACAAACCCTCCTGTTCGACGAACGGCTGCTCGACACGATCCATCCAGAAAATGCGCTCCCCTTCCATGAACGTTCGTCCGAGTCAAGGCCCCCGGCGCCCAATCATGTACCTCCAGAAAAACCTGCAGAATTGCCAATTGCGCCTCTGATTCTCCCCTCCGCGATTGCGCCAAACGCGCAAGGTAATGGTTTTTCCTTGCCAAGTGTTTCGAGTATGCAAGCGGGTTCCGAGCTCGATGCGGGGTCGACGTTCTTTCTGTCCGAGGACATGCTCGCGGCTTTGGAGGGAAAAGACGCAACGCCGTTCGTCGGAGGAGAACCGCTTCCGGAGAGGGAGGAGCCGGTAGATACGAGGGCGGGGTTGCCCTTTCGGGGTCTCGATGAGGAACCAGGCGAGATCTTGGGGCTAGGTGGGCATTTCCTCGCCGCTCTACAACAACATCAGGCTTGCAAAGCGGCGTAAAATATCTCAACGCCAGGCGACGGATCGTACTTCCGGTAAAACCTGTCGTGGCTGCGAGAGGGTCAAATGCAACGCTGCAAGTGCACGGGCCATCTGATTGCCGGTCTCCACGATACTTTCGAGTGCGGCAACGTCGGTCAGCGGATTTCCGTTCAAATATCGATTGCCCACGACAAACCGATCGCGCTCGTCCTTCCACCAATCGCGTACCGCATCGACGTTTGGAAAAGGCAAATCTTCGTCGGGATCCGTAGCCACATCTTCGTCATCGGCATCGTCGGTTGGTCCCGCAGAAATGTCAGCTGGTGCTCGACCCTCGAACGGCTCGTAACCGAGGTTCACACCGGTCATCAACGAAAAGGCCAAACCCGCACGTCGCGCCGTCTTGGCCTCTTGCATCTGCTCCAGCAACCACGGCACGAGCAACGGATCGCCAAGCGCTGCCGCCGCTGCGCAGGCCGCCCGAGAACCGCCTTCGACGTGCCCGAACGCTTGCAAATCACCCGCAACGCGTCGAGCATCGAGACGCCCGCCTGCCGTCATTGCTGCCAGCTCGGCATATTGTTGCCCGCGTAAAGCGTACGTCCAAAGCGACTCCAGCGCTCGAGCGCCACCAAGCACTGTCCCAGACCATGCGGCCCAAAAACGACAAGTTTCGTTCGGGTCATCCAACCCTAGATGCACGTGGTGCATGAATGTTTGGTGCTTTAATTCGCCCACAGTGCGTATTGCATCCGCACGCAAACGCGGATCTGCAGACGACAATGCGAGTTCGAGCACGGCCTCCGGCGGGCGGTGGCGGCGAATGGCACACGCACGCAAACCGAGTCGCTGCAAAGCCGGCGGGCAACGCTTGGACAAAAATCCCGGCAAGATCGCCTCGAATGCATTCCAAGGAGCCCACCCGAGTGCCGACACGATGCCGCGCGCAGTGATCGTTTCTTCGCCCGCCACATCGAGCGCATGCGCAACTGCGCGCACGTCGCCCTGCTCGATGGCCACGAGCGTCGCGACAAACGCTTCCCCTGGACCAAGCTCTTCGTCGAGCAAACCCGTAGCGCATTCGACGCCAACCTCTGCTGCATGACGAAGCCCGTCGAGATGCGTTTCGAGGCGTTCGTCGAGCGTCGCGACATCGGCACGATCGTAGCTGGGATCGAGTACCGCGCGATCTCGCTGCGTCCACAAAAACGCGACTTCCGCAGCATGTTCTTCGCAAATATAACGTTGGAGGTCCAAAGGTTTGCCCTCTAATTGATTTGCACCGAGCCGCCCTGAATCCGATTCGTACCGGACGAACGCGTGAGGACGTACGTACCTTTGATGAGAATCTTTCCAGCGCGCGTGAGCGTGATGCTCGCTTCACCACATTCGAGAACGATCTCTCGCTCTGCCGAAAGAACGACCCGCCGCCCGTCGACGGTGGCTTGGTTCTCGGCTGGCGAACGAGTCGAATCCACTGTTGTTTGACCCGGAAAAAGCAATCCCATGACCAAGGGTTTGTCTCGATGACCGGCCTCGAAAAGCAGTGCGGCGTCTCGTCCCACGTCATCGTTCGTCACGCGCGTCATTGCGCGTGCGGGCACGCCATTTTCAGGTGCTCCGCGATGCCGCACCCACACGCAGCCACTTGCATCCACCGACACGATGCGGGCCAAAACGACTCCGTCGATCGTCTCGGGCAATGGTTCGTCCGGGGAACGAGCTTCATGCGCTTCGAGGATCAAATCGAGCAACTGTTCGGCCGGTGTATCGGTCTCCGGCGTCGTTGCAGCATCTGTCTCGTCAGCAGTAAGCGCAGTGATTTCAGCATCTTGCGTGGAACTCGGATACTTCACGCGACCTCGCTTTCCGTCTGGCATTGTGACGTACGACATCATGTCACCCGTCCAGGACAAACCACAGGTCTACACGATTGTCCGGACGAAGGCAAGCGCTGCGCGAACATCAACCGAAGTTCATGAAAATGTACGTTGCGCGATTTTTTCATTGCGCATCGTTTCGCCCAGGGTATCGTGGTCAAACGCATCGTTGCTCCATGCCAAACTTGGAAAACCTCACGCCGTTTGCCGCTCTTTCGTTGCCGTCCATGTCGCTGACGGGCGCAACCCTTTTGCTCGTGGTGGTTTCGGGGCGTTTCGAACTTCCACGAGCGGGTTCGTCTGGTTCAGCTAACAATGACTCGCCGCGACCAACCGATGAACAACCGGCGGTTCGTGTCGTTGACGAGTACCATGGCAAACCGGACGCATCGAGTTTGCGGTACGAAGGTCAAAGTACATTTTTGCGTTTGGCCACGGATGTATTGGTTCTCGGGCAGGTGTGGGCGCCGCGTGGCAAAGCAACGACGCGTGTTGATGTGGCGCTTGTCATTCCAAACCGAATCGCGAAGCAGATTGCGGTTTGGGGCGAGCGCGTATGGTCGCAGGGAATCGGGGGCCTGAGCGCGACGGCTCCGCGTCCCTTCGTTTCGATGCCGCTGGTGTACGAAAGGTCGTTTGGCGGGGCGGAACCCATCGAAGCCGAGGTGCGTCCGTATGAACCTCGCAATCCGGTGGGTCGCGGGTTTTTCGGGAATGCGACCCAAGCGCTTTATCAGCCGCTTCCGAACCTCGAGGATCCGCGGAACCTGATTTCCTCGATTCGGGATCGGCCGACGCCGATGGGTCTAGGGCCCATTGCGCGAAGTTGGGAGCCACGAAAGAGTTACGCTGGGACATACGATCAAAAGTGGATTGACGAGCACGCGCCCAACTGGCCCGCGGATTTCGACATGCGATTTTTCCAAGCTGCGCCGCCGGACCAAGCGCTCACGCCGCACCTTGTCGGAGGAGAAGACGTTGGCCTTTCTGGGGTTTGTCCCGACGGTGACGTGCAGTTTGTCGTGCCTGTTCATCGCGTTTTGTTGAAGAGTTATTTCAAACGCCGCACGTTGCGCCGGCTCATGACGCTCGATTCATTGGTCATCGAGCCCGATGAAGGCACATTTACGCTGACGTGGCGCGCGGCTGTAGCCTTGCCCGACGGCATGTTCGACCATGAATACAGCATCGTGCGTTTGCTCGAGCCGTGGGAGGATTCGCCGTCATGAGTGCGCCGGTGTTTGTCCGCGTGGGAGCATCGACGCCGCTGGGACTCACTTCCGGGGTGACGGTGCGCGCGATGGCCGCGGGAATGGCACGATTTCGGGACACCGAAGTCATGGGCCGTGATGGCGAACCGATTCGGGCTTCGTTTTACCCGGAACTCGACGCGAATGCTACGCGAGAAGAACGCATCTTGTTTTTTGCTCGGCGGGCCGTGACCGAGTGCCTCGAAGGTTTGTCGACAAATGGGTTTGGCACGGTACCCGTGCTGGTGGTGTTGCCCGAGGCCGATCGCGGGGCGCCTTTGCAAGCATACGACGTCGTGCGGCAGCTCGAACGTTTGACCGATCCGCGAGAATTGACGCTGGATTGGTCACGACGGCCGTTGCAAACTGGACGTGCGGGGTTTTTCCAGGCGCTCGATCAGGCGCGCGTGATGCTGACGGAACAGAAGGCGCGGGCGGTGGTGGTTGTCGGCGCAGACTCGTATTGTGATCGGGTTTCTCTGGAACGACTCGAAGACGAGAATCGGGCGTTGTCTGCGGAAAACCCCGATGGATTGATTCCGGGCGAAGGTGCAGGGTGTGTGCTCTTGGCCGAGGGGATCACGGCGCGAAGTGCGCGGATTCCGGCCTTGGCGAGGTTGGAAGGCGTCGCGTTGTCGCGGGACGACGAACCGGTGCACAAGCGGACAGGGGCGCATGCGCGCGGGCTTTCGGCGGTGTTTCGGAAGTTGCGGGAAGGGAATACGGGGGGACGAACGGATGCGATTTTTTCTTGCCAAACGGGCGAAGGTGTTTGGGGGCGGGAATTATCGATTGCGTACATGCGGAATGCGGCATTGATGCCCGAGCCGAAGCTGGTGTATTTGGTGGCGGAGAATTTGGGGGACATGGGGGCCTCGGGGGGCCCGATTCAGGTGGGACTGTTTTTGCATTTGCAAGCGACGGCGTATCGGCGTAAGAGGAAATTGGAGCGCGCGGTGATGTTTGGCGCGGCGGATGGGGGTGACGTGGGGG
>DAOMZH010000052.1:0-1099 GCA_035437985.1 Polyangium sp. (in: bacteria)
GGCGGCGGCGGGGGGCTAGACTGTGTCCGTGCGGGACGGTCTGCGGATCTGATCGCAACAGCAGTCAACCGCCGGCGGCTTGGGCATGGGCGGCGGTAGATGTATGATCCCGCGTTGTCATACGGGGGGACGGGCACTTGGGGCCCATGCATTGCAGCGGTCAGCGGTCCACCACCAACGTCCGCCGTGCCCATGAAGAAACCGGCGACGATGATCTTGTCGGCTGCATCCAGAGCGAGTGACAAGAAAGCCATCTCCGACGTGCTGCTGAATGATTTACTCCATATGTGCGATCCATCCGGCCCGAGTTTCACCAGCAATGCTGCCCGCGACGCACCTCCCCCAATTTGATCGCCACCGAAGTTGATTGCTCCCATCACCGTGCCACACAAGATAATTGCTCCTTGCGTGTCCACGGCAAGGCCAGTTCCACTGGCAGATCCATTATTGGGTTTGAACCGCTTGCTCCATGAATGGGCGCCCGACGGGTCGAATTTCGCAACGCACAAGTCGCCGGGGTTGCCAGTCAATGGTCCCCCCCCGAAATCGTTCGTACCCGAGCAGCTCGTGACGAGAATGACGTTGCCGGCCGCATCGGTTGCCACCTGCGCATTGACTCTGCTTGGCCCGACGCCCTTGCTCCAAAGGTGCATGCCATTGGCATCGTATTTGGCCACCGCGGTGTCTCCGCCCGTCCCGATAGCGACGAGCGGCGAACCACCGAAATCTGCTGTATCAATGAAATGAGCGGCCAGAATGGCGTTTCCCTGTGAATCCGCCGCGACATCCAGCGCATCCTCCATACCGGCGCCCCCGAACCGCCGGCTCCAGAGCGAGCTCCCATTCGATGGGTCGAGCTGCGCAAGAAAGACGTCGAACGAGCCCTTCGGTGGTAATGGTCCATTACCCCAATCAATGGTTTGCCCCGTCCGGCCACCAACGAGTAGATGACCCGCAGGATCGACGGCGAGCATAGCAACGTAGTCCTCGACCACGCTGCCCGCTGATTTTGCCCAAACGACAGGCGTGAGCGGGATCGTGCTTCCGCTGCCACCGCTACCAGCGCTTCCGCCATTACCAGCCGCTCCTGCGTCGCCGC
>DAOMZH010000052.1:1199-25128 GCA_035437985.1 Polyangium sp. (in: bacteria)
CGCTGCCACCGCTACCAGCGCTTCCGCCATTACCAGCCGCTCCTGCGTCGCCGCCATTACCAGCCGCTCCTGCGTCGCCGCCGCTGCCACCGATTCCGGCGTCGCCCCCCTGGCCATTCGTTGTAGTTCCGGCGTCATCACAACCTGCCATGCCCAATGCGGCTGATCCCAGAATGAGCGCGCAAAGGACTGCCGCAGACGGCGTAAATGCATTTCGATCGCTGCATGCCCTAAAGTAATCCATGATGACTCTGCCTCCAGGCGCGTTATGTGCATTCCGCATGCCAAGTCAGACTGGTTGGATCGCTAGGCGCGTGAGACTAGGCCACATGCAGAATCTGCGTGCAGACTGCAACTTGTGACGATCAAATCTCCGCGAGCGGCGTGTACGGGCCATCGCGAGCATCGCATATCGCGACGCGCGGGCGCTCACGGATGCGTATACACGATCGTCCCACCACGTAGTGACAAACCCGCGTGCCATTCTTTCGGCACCTCCGGCGTCGTCCAATCGAATAACCACGCTGCATCCCGAGGCGCCAGGTTCACGCACCCGTGACTGCGCGGAATGCCAAAGTCATCGTGCCAATAGGCCGCATGCAGCGCATACCCTTCCGTGAAATATTGCACGAACGGTACGTCCCGTAAATCGAATTCATCACCTACGTCGTCCCCGTCCATCGTCACTGTCACGTGTTTCGTGTGAATTCGGAATACACCTTGAATCGTCGAATGCGTCTTTTTCGGATCGCCCAAACCATCTGCCCCGGTGCTCACCAGCGTCACGTACACCGGCTTCGTCCCTTCATACGCGACGAGGCTTTGCTTCAATATCGATACATCAATCCACTTTTGTCCCGCAATCGCCCACGAGGGCATCCGCTCCGCCGGATCGATTTTGACGACCTGATCCTCGCGCACATACGTCCCGTGCTTCGTTTCGAGCAGCGTCATGCCGCCTGTGCGTACCGTTTTTCCAGACAACGCTATGCCCACGCGATACCCAAGTTTGTCCTCGGGCACGATGTTACCTTGCGCGTTTTTGATGTAATGCCGCGCCTGCTTGCTCCGTATGAACGCTACCGGCAGCGACGTATCCTCCGGCAAAGGCAAACCGACGAATGCGCTCGTACGAATGACTCGCGTGCGATCGATTGGCAGAACCGCCAATTCCGTGGTCAAACCATAGCGACGTTCGTCATGGTCAAACGTGGATAACAAGGCAAACCCCGAACGCGCTTTGGCTCGTCCGGCCAGCAATGCGTCCTTGGAACGCACTACGCCTGCCAGCAGCGGAGCAGAAAGGCCATACAGCAAAGATCCCGGTGTCGGATCAGCTTCCGGCGGAGCGACAAACGCGGAATCGAGCGCCGTGAGCTTGACATTGCGCAAATGGTTTTTTAGGTCCGGTTCAATTTGCGCCAAATCTTTTTCACTCGGCAAACGAGCATACAGTGGAGGCGGCGGATTGCGACTCATCACGTAGGTGTACGGCAAACCATCTCCACGCACGGGCCGAGCGCGCGCAGCTTCTGCGATCGGGTGATGCACATCGAGCGTCGCGTATGTCCCGACGCACACGTACCCACGAGGCTCGATCGCGAACCAGCCTTCGGCGCAATGCGCACGCGTGCGAGGTTTTTCCTTGCGAACGACGGTGGCCCCGGCGCGTAAATACCCAATGCGTTGACTCTTCCAACGAGGCTCGGCGTAAATCCAAGTTTCTTTGGCAATGCTCGCGAGTTCGAAGACGTCTTTGGCCGGTTTTGGGGCCGCGTCTTTTTCGGGCCCCGCTTTCTCGGGTTCGGCAGGCGCTTCTTCGATAACCTCTTTTTCAGGTTCGCTTTGTGGCGCATCGACAGGAGCTGCGGGATCCGGGGGCAATTCGGGAATTTCCGCGACGCTCGGGGCGACCATTGGTTCGGCCGGAACGGGCGTCTTGGGAGTCGCTACGGCAATGATCGCAGGCGTTTGGACCGGGGCGACTTCCGGGATTACGGGCGCTGGAGCGGGTTTGACCACGGCCACGTCCGGCGTTGGGCCAACCGAATCGGTTTGGGGGTTTTTTTCGAGCAGCGGGCAGCCCATCGCAAAGCTCGAGATACCCAACGTGACGACGAACGATCCTGCACGCATGCCCGCGCGATATCAGCTTCGATCACCTTGGGCCAAATTTGTTGTTCGGTTCGTCGTCCACTAGCGATGGACACGCGTGAAAAAGGGGTATATCGTGCGTTCATGGCCAACCCAAAGACGTCACGATTCCTGAGTTTTGTCGGTCTTGCCGTTGTCGCCGCCGCAGGATTTGCCGCTTGCGGGGGCTCGAGGAACTACGATACCGGAAATGAAGGCGGCTCGGGCGGGGCGAGTTCTGGCTCCGAATCCGGCTCCACATCTGGCGGAATGACGTCGAGTGGCTCGATGGGATCAGGAGGCTCGACAGGGTCGGGGGCGAGCGCTTGCGCCAATGCGGCCACATTTAAGGGCGACGGCACGTATTACGACGCGACCGGGGATGGCTCGTGCAGTTTTGGACCGTCCGCCGACAAACCATTGCTCATTGGCGCCATGAACACCCCCGATTATGCCAACTCCAATGTTTGCGGCACGTGCGCCCATATCACTGGACCAAATGGCGAAGTCACCGTACGTATCGTGGATCAATGCCCTGGTTGCGTGCACGGCGATATCGACTTGTCACCCGAAGCCTTCGAGAAACTCGCGCCGCTTCTCGATGGTCGAATTACGATCAATTGGCAATTCGTCCCGTGCGACGTGACCGGCCCGATCGTCTACCATTTCAAGGAAGGTTCGAATCAATGGTGGACAGCCGTGCAAATTCGCAACCATCGACACGGTATTGCCAAATTCGAATGGCAATCGAGCGACGGAGTTTGGCATGATGTACCGCGCGTCGATTACAATTATTTCATCGACGACAAAGGTATGGGTCCGGGACCGTATACATTTCGCGTAACGGACGTCGAAGGCGGCGTGGTCGAAGATACGGGCATTCCGTTCCTCGAAGCCGGCGATGTTCCGGGGAAATCGCAGTTCCCGCCGTGCGCCCCATGATTCGCACAAAGCATTGACGGCGCAGTTCGTCTTGGGTAAGGAACAAACGCATGACGCAAAGTTTTGGCATCATCGATCGCAATACTCCGCGCGACCCAGGCCAAAAAACACGCTTCGAAACGCAAGAAATTCCCAAAACCCTCGGCAATCATCGGGAAGCCGCCAAGTTGTACCAACCCGACGACGACCTCGTCGGCTCCGTCAATGCAGCCCTCCTCGTCGGAGCTCCACTTCTCGTCACGGGTGAACCTGGGACGGGAAAAACCCAAGTGGCCTATTGGGCGGCGTATCACTTGGGAATCGAAGATCGTCTCTACAAACTCGATGTACGTTCGACATCGGTGGCGAATGATCTCTTTTATCGCTTCGACGCGGTCGCGTATTTTCATGCTGCCAACGACCGTTCCCGCACGGAACCGCTCGATCCCAAAAACTTCCGCAACAAACAAGCGTTGTGGAAAGCCCTCGAATCACCGCGTTCCATCGTGCTCATCGACGAAGTCGACAAGGCGCAGCGCGACTTTCCCAATGATTTGCTCCAAGCCCTCGATCAATACGAATTTTTCGTGCCCGAGACCGGCGAGAAAATCGTTCGTCAGGGAAATGGTGCTCCGCCGCTCGTCATCATCACGAGCAACAGCGAACGGCGTTTGCCCGAGCCATTCTTGCGACGTTGTATCTTTCATCATATTGAATTTTCCGAGGACCTCGTGCGCCGGGCCGTGAACGCACGCGCGAGTGATTTTCCCAATCTGGAGGTCGCGGCGCGCGATGCCGCCGTCAAACGTTTTTTTGAATTGCGCAAGCGAGAATTGCGGAAAAAGCCGGCGACCGCTGAACTACTCGTGTGGCTCATTTTGCTTTCGGCGCGGTCGAAACTAACTGCCCAGGAGATTGAATCCGCGCGTCTTGGCGATCTGCCCGCGATTGGGGCGCTCATCAAAGACCACGAGGACCGCAAGGAGCTTTGAGCATGCAGCCGCCCCGCGGCCTCGAATCGTTCTTCGCCGCATTGCGGGAAGCAAAGATCCTCGTGGGTCCGCGGGAAGTTTTGCGCGTATACGAAGTATTGGGCCGCATCGACGAAATTGACCAAAACCAATTGCGGGCGCTTTTGGCAGCCATTCTCGTCAAGTCTGCCGAAGAACGTCAACGTTTCGATGAATTGTATCGTTCGTTTTTCCAAGTACAAGAAATCGTTTCACTCGACGACGGGCCGGCGATCCCCGACCCACCTGCTCCAACGTCGAAAAAGCCCGGAGCAGAGGAAGTTCCACCGACGCGTAGTTTGGAACGACGTACTATCTTGACGATTGCGGTCACGGTGGCGGTGGTCGCTGGTGGCGCCTTGGCATTGTGGCAATGGAGGGGCCCTGGTTCAGCTACGGCAGCGTTGGACGCGGGTTTGTCGGAGGACGCAAGCGCGGCGCTAGCAGCCTCAAATCAAGCATTCGATTCGGGACTCGATGCCGACAAACCCGTCGAAATGGCCGATGGCGGAGTGGCTGACGGTGCAGCGAATGCGCCCAAGAAACCCGTGGCGCAAGTGGCAGCAGTCGTTGTGGAAACGCCAAAGGCGGAACCAGATCCACGAATGTTCACGACGCTCGTGCCGACGCTCGAGGTCGAAGCGCAATCATTTTGGAGCAATTATCCCGGACGCACGGCGCTTTTCGGTGCCGGGTCGTTCATTGCGGCAGTGGCTGCCTGGCTTTTTGCGCGACGACGCCGAATTTTGCCTCCTCGCGCGCCCGCCCCCTCGCGCCAAGGCCCCGCGGAATTGCCATTGTGGGCGCCTGTGCCGCGGGACCTCGAATTGCTCGACTTGCGGTCCGAAGATGCCCTCGTTTGGGGCATTGGTAAATTCATTACGGATGACGTGACCACCGAGCTCGATGTGGACCAGACCGTATTGGCGACCGTGGCGGCAGGAGGCCGCCCGGAATTACGTTTTCAACGGCGTGGTCGACATCGGCAAGTATGCATTTGGATTGATGAATCGGCCGAAGATCCCACGATTGAACGGATTGGTCGAGAATTGTCGTTGGCCTTGGTTCGGGTGGGGCTCGAGGTAGAAGTGGCCCGTTATTGGGCTATCCCCGACAAACTCGTGCGCAACAATGGTTCGGTATTTTCTCCCGCGGTGGTCGAAGAAGAATTGGCCTTTGCCATCATTGCCATTCTCACGGACGGCAAGGCCCTGTCGATGCGCCATTCCGGAGCGGACCGGCGACTGGGTATTGGTAAACTCCTACGTATGTTAGCGCGTTTGCCACGACTTGCATTCGTGGATTTTGGCGAAGGGCCCGGACGAGCTTCGCGCGTGGCGAATGCCTATGGAATCACGACAGTTCGTCCTGACGAAGCAGCGGCATTTCTCGCTTTGGGGCGGAAACCAGACGTGAAAGATGCGCCACCCCGTAAATTGACCGGGGACCTGACGGCATGGGCGGCTGCGTGTGCGTTTGGAACGCAGCCTATTGACGAGGAGGCAGGATATTCCATTCGTCGGGCGCTAGGTTTGTCCGTCTCGGCTTGGGCGTGGCCGATGGTCCGGCGTTCGGGAACGGTAGCGGGAGATTTGATTGATTGGACGCCGGCGAAACGGGCCGAGCTCATTGATTGGTTGCGACGCGCAGAAGGCACACCCGAAGGCAAAGGCGTTGCTCCCGCAAGTCTTCTGGGAAAAACCATTTCGTTTTGGAAACAGCGACTCGATGCCGAGGCTGCGGCACGCGCAAAAGACGACGCCAAAACTCCGTGGATTGGGACGCCCATGCAACGGTCCCACAAGATTGAGCGCGCCTTTATCGATTTGTGGGACCGGCCGGAAGATGCGGTGCGTTTTCTCTATTCGTTCGTCGGGACAGACGCGGAGACGTTGGTCCAGGAAAAACTTCGTCATTATGGGCCGCTGGAAGCCGAGGGGTTCGAAGGGCTCGTCATTTTGCCATGGAAGTTCGAGGATCTTTCGGAACCTATCCGAGCGATGTTCGAGCGGATTGGGTTTGGCGAGGATACCTGGGCGAGTGAGCCGCGGCGGGAAGGGGATTTGGTCGAGCGGCGCGGGCGTATGTGGATGGGATTGGGTTTGGCTTGTGGTTTAGGCGCGGGGGCGCTGATTGCGGGCATCAATTGGTGGCGCTCGGCGACATTTCCGTGCGTCGTAGAGAGCGTTGAAGGATGCGGCGGCTGGTGCGTCGAGCAGGAAAATACGGACGGAACACGCCAGGTTTTGGGTGGACTTGTGGGCTTTTGGAGACGCACGACGGCGGGACGAACCGACCGCCCCAAATTGGTTTTTTCCGACCAACAGGTGCCGTGTACGGAAATCACGCCCGATGGATGGGTGCTTATGCGCTGCGGGGACGAACTCCCCCCGGCCAAACCCGAACGTGTTGCCGATCCTCGGCGCAGCGTGTATCTCGTGTTGGGTGATCCCCAAGACGAACTTGTGGTTTCGATGGCGCGTTACGTATTGCGGCACAAAGTGGCCGATCTCGTCGTTCTGGCCAAACCACCGCTCAGCGGCAACATCGAAGAGTGGTTTCCGATTCTTGATCAAGACAAACACGATCGTTGGGTGGTCTTGCGACCCAAAGGTATTTCATTGGGTGTCCCTTTCGATACCTCGCAAGTAGATCTGCATGAATTCGAGTATGAGCTCCCTTCGGCTACCCGCAAAATAGGTTTACGTGAAAAAACGCGACAAGCTTGGTGGAACGGGGAAGGCGATAAGGTTGGGGCTTTGATCTCGGCTACGAGTTATTACGAGGTCGATGCCACGAACAAAGGGCAGCAAAAGTGGATCTCGCAGATGCCCTCACGGATAAAAAGTGAGGGTGGCAAGCGTATCAGCAGTGTGGGCGTGCGGGACGTGCGCTTCGACCCCGGAGAATTGACATTTCGCAATCTCGACGGCGAGTACCCGTGGATGGCGTGGAATTTCAAGGGAGACCAAGTGGTCTTTTCTTTGCGGGACGGGTCTGTCGAGATTGCAGGGGAGGGCGTGATTGGGGATCGCGCTCCTTTGTCGATTCTCAACGACAAGCTTACGGGTCCTGTCGTCTGGAATCAGGAGGGGACTCGATTCGTCGGCATTACGAAGGGAGGATCCATCGTACGTTGGTTCGTTCCCGGTGGTTTTACCAGCACGATGTTTAATGAGCTAATGAGCCAAAAACCACTGAGTTTGGCTTGGTCAATCAACGGTGATCTCTTCATCGTGGGCACGGAATCGGGTGTGCGGGCACTCAATCGGTATGATCTTTTTATCGAACATCCCCAAATATCGCACCCGATTTCGGCGATCGTCGGTCCAGTCGCCAGCAGGTATTTGTTTGTCTCGGCCGCCACCGGAAAGGCGGTCATGGCCACTTCCATGCAAACGCAGCAGGGGGGAGTGAGTTTGGAGCCCAAGCGGGAAATGCGTGCCCTTGGAGGATCGTTCAGCCCTGATGGACGTTATTTGGCTACGGTGCACGAAGGCGGCAAGATTCGTGTTGCCACGACAGACGACGATGTGACGATCAATGAATTCGCGTGCGACACACGCGAGGCGCCTGCGTGGTCGCCCACGGGCGATCGGTTGTTGGTTATTTGCGGGGACAAACTTGTGGACACCGCGGTGTTTTCAGCGGTTTTCTCATTACGCACGGCTGGGGGCAAATGCATTTCGAGCGCCACGCTCACGGACCTATTTGGGATGCGCACATCCGAGGCGACGTTCATGGCCGCGTTATGCGACCCACAGTAGCCGTTCCAGCCATTTATTCTTCGGCGCTCGGAGCCAAGGTCTGCTCGTAAAATTGTTTTGCCCAGCGCCGAAAAATAGGCAATGGCCCTTCGATGTCGCAAAGAATTGGTCGGGCTTGATAAATCTTGTGCTCCCAAATCGTGATTTCTTTCTCCATGTTCGCAATGGCTTCTGTGACGAGCATTTGATGAATCATGTCCGTTGCCTGCTCACTCGGGAGTTTTCGCGTCATGATGGCAGTGCGTAAATGCACGTATTGCCCGTCGATCGGGGTAGCCGTGGTAAATACCAAAGATTCGAACATCGTCTCCTCGAGACGCACCGTTTGCAACCCGAGGCCATGGGCGCGGCTCCGAAATGCAAAGGGAAGTTCGAACCCTGGCATTCCAATACGTGCACCATCGCTCTTGACGGGTGTATGCAGTTGCAACAAATGGCCATCGGTTTCGGCGGTCATGGTGCCCGTTTCGAGTTCGTGCAAAACTTGAATATGGGCAGGATCGGCTAGATTTTCGGCAATTTCTTGCACATGGCTTCGCACTTTGCGATCGCACCAATGCGCGGCGACCCATTCGGAATCTTCGAGTTCCGGAACGTCGGGCGGCTCCCATCCTCGAGGTGGGTCCATTCCGTTTGGATCGTAAAACGCAAAAATACCTCCTGATTTTTCACGAATCAGCCAAGCGCGAACCTTGGCGGTTGATGGGATTTTGCTGGCATAAGGAATGGCCACACATTGGCCACTCGTATCGAATTTCCAGCCATGAAACGGACAGCGAATCGTATTGCCCTCGACACAGCCGCCGTGGCCGAGATGCGCCCCGAGATGTGGGCAATACGCGTCGAGCAAGCATGGGGTGCCATCTGCAGCTCGAAATAGCACGAGATCTCGCCCGAAGTAGCGAATGGCGCGGACTTCACCAACGGAGACATTGGCCGACTTTTCAATGAAAAACCAGCCTCGAGGATAGGGTGGGAGAGGAACCCGGCTCGATGTATCCCGGCTATCGGGCAATAGTGGGAGATGAACTGCGGATGTTTCCATCGTGAAATCACTTTCTGTAATGCTTGCGGGCGCAGTATTCGACGTTTGCTTGACAACGAACTGCAGCGCCATGATCGCTCGATGTGGTGCGAGAAGCAATCGGTTTTTAAGAGCGTGTTGACCAAGGTGCTGCGCAAATCGTGGCGTCGGTAAAGGTACGCTTCCGCCGGCCTCCCTAGCCACGATTCGCTCGCGACGCCTGTTCAACACGCTCTGAGACGATACGCAATGCCCCCGGTCGTGGTGGCAATGGGGAGGTTGCGTCGCCCGGTACGCAGGGAATTGGAAACGTCGACTGCCAAGTTTCGAATATGCAAATGCTTGAAAGCGGCTTCAGGACCATAATTGAAGTCGCCTTCGAAGAACCTTGACGCGCAGCGCGCCATTGTCTTACGGTGAGTTTCCTTTGGGCATCACCGCAGCCGTGTGAGTCAATTCAAATGGCCGAATCATCGCCTCCACAACCGCAATCACTCTTTCGCTGGATTTGGCGAGCTTTTTTTCGCACCGCCCTGACGCCCTTGTTGCTCGTCGAAGTGGTCCTCGTTCTCGCTTACGTGGCCTCGAACAACCTCGTGCGCGACGAGAACTTGGCCGCAATTCGTGTCGTCGCTGGTAATGAAGTAACGGATATCGCTACGCGGCAATCTGTATCAATCGATCAGGATCTGCGTAATGTTCATGCTTCCGTGGGCGTATTGGCGGATGGGGTCACACGTGCGTTCACGGAGCCATTGCATCTGACCGATGAAGCGAAAGCGGCGGCGCTTGCCCATTATGCGCAGGTCCCGAACGGCGTTTATTATCGAATTCAAGATGATGGCGGAAGCGCCTTGTATTACAGCACGGTCACGAAGGTTGGCGAAGTCGAGCGCGAAAAGGTACTCAAAACCGAACGATTCGATCCCTTGCTGCGATCTCTGGTGCGTTCGAATCCACTCTGGGTTCAAGCCTATTTGAATACGTCCGACTCCATGAATCGGATTTATCCGTTCCTGGACGTACTCAAGGTTTACCCCACTGAAATGAAGATTCCGGAGTTCAATTTTTATTACGAAGCGGATGCGCAGCACAATCCCAAGCGCGAAATCGTTTGGACGGACGTTTATGTCGATCCGGCTGGTCAAGGCTGGATGGCGTCATGTATTGCCCCCATTTACAATGACAACGTGCTCGAGGGAGTCATTGGCGCGGATATCACCGTCGCCACGCTGGTGAAAAAAGTCCTCGACATGAAAATTCCTTGGAATGGGTATGGCATGCTCATTGGCCGAACGGGAACGATATTGGCTTTGCCGGCTGGTGGCGAAACGGATTTCAATCTCGTCGAATTGACCAACCACGATTACGAGAAAGCCGTCCTGAAAGACACCTTCAAGCCCGAGAGCTTCAATCTTTTCAAGCGTTATGACCTAGGGGTTTTGCCCACGCGCCTCGAAAGTGAATCGCACGGAATCATGGTGACCGATTTGCGCGGTCAACCGAATCATATCGCTTGGGACACGATTGGCGAAACGGGTTGGAAACTCATGGTGGTCGTCCCTCGTGCGCAAATCGATGCCCAAGCCCTCACATTGAGTCGGCGGCTCAGCAAACTCGCCGTGGGAATGGTCGTCGGTTTGGTCGTCTTTTATACTGGGTTTTTGGTCTTCTTGTGGCGTCAAGCTCAGCGCATGAGCCGGCGAATTGCCGATCCTTTGACGCGCATGACCGAGCAAGTGAATGCAATCAGCCAGGGGCATTACGAACAAACGGCAATTCCTGTCGGGGTGACCGAGGTCGATACGACGAACCTGGGTATTGTCGAAATGGGCCGTAGGTTGGGCGAAAACGAGGCCGCGCTCGTCAAGTCCGAAGCTGAGAAACTCGAGATTGCCCGCACGCAGGAGCGACTCGCGCGAGAAGTCGAAATTGCCGCGAGCATCCAGCAAGCCATGTTGCCCCAAACGCCTCGACATGCCAATTTCGAGTTCGCGGGGAGCATTCAACCAGCTGACGAGGTCGGTGGCGATTTTTACGATGTATTGTCGAAAGAAGAAAAACTCTGGGTGACGATTGGCGATGTATCGAGCCATGGTCTTGGCGCCGGACTCGTCATGATGATTGCGCAATCGCTCATTCGGAGCGTTTTCGAGGTCAATCCTGATTTGCCGAGCGATCAAGTTTGGCGGCGGGTCAATCGCCTTTTGCACGCGCATTCCGGTAAGGGACTGGGACGCGACCATTACGTGACCGGACATTTGTTGTTGCACCGCGGGCAAGGCCTCTTCGATTGCGTTGGCGGTCATTGCGACCCAATCATTGTCAATCCGGCTGAAAAAAACGCACGGAGCGTCGAGACCACCGGCCCGTGGCTGGGCCTCGTCGCCGAGCTCCGTCGCGTTCCCGTTACGCAAATACAACTCGCTCCAGGCGAAATTCTCTGCCTGTATTCGGACGGAATCACGGAGGCGCGAAATGACGCCGACGAGGAATATGGAGTCGAGCGACTCACGAAAGATCTCGCCGAGCTTCTTTCGAGTGATCGGGCGCTCGAAGTTTGCGTCGAAGAACTGTTGGGCCGCGTGGCGGCATTTTCAGCGAAACGTGACGATGATCGCTCCATTGTCGTCATCAAGTATTTGGGGGGATGATTTCAAGGATGTTCAAAGCAGTTCACCCCCATCGGATCATTGATCATGAAATACTCCGGAAGCGGCACACCTGAAGAGATTCGCGCTTTGCAAATGATGATGCAGGCAATACCACCTGCAGTGCCGGTGTCGAATGAGCAAGTTCTCCTGTCGATGCGTCTCGTGCCTAGTTTGCAGGTCGTCGATACATTTCGTTCGTTTGTCGTCGTGTACATGACGCGTCGTTTTTCCCGCCAACTGGGGGACAAACTTGGAACCGCCTGTCACGAATTGCTCGAGAATGCAGTGAATCATGGCACGTCGGGATTGGACGTGCACGTGGAAGTACGTACGAATTCGAGTGGCGGAGTAGAAATCTTGGTCGCAAACGAATGCGTCGAAGAACGCGCCAATGCTTTACACGAACGTGTCCAACAATTGGTTGGGACAAACACCGCTGAACTTTATCGATCGGCGCTGCGCGGCTCGCCAGGCACCAAGTCCATGCTGGGGCTCGTGCGCGTGCGTCACGAAGCGGGAATGACCCTCGAAGCCGCAAGCGAAGGCGCGCAGGTCGTCGTCGTGGCGCGAATGCGCCTGACATCCCAAAGGTGACGATTCAAGAGACGATGCGAATACAATCGTCGCTGAGGGAAGCAATGCTGCGAAATGCAGTGCGTTGCCAGCTGCGCGAGTTATCGGTGGCGAATACGAGTACATAGGGTTTGCCGCCGTCCTCGACCCGAATGACCCAATCGGCGAACAAGCGAATGGCCGACGAATTAACGAAAGTCAATTGCGTCACGTCCACCTTGAATTCCTGGAGTTTGTCGGCGACGATGGCATCGTGTACTCGTTCGAGATAAGGTCCAATCGCCTCGGTCGGATTCATCAAGGTAATGGTGCCCTGAATTTGCAGAACTGGAGCGGGCGAAATTTCGAAGCTGACCGTTTCAAGCTTGAATGGATCGAGTGTCTCGAGCTGGCTCATCTGGTTCCCCGTGCTTGTACCCGCACGCGACCGTCGTGGGTCGTCGTGGCGGAAAGCTCTACTTGACCATCGCATCGCATTCGCGCAATGCCCAATCGATTCGTTTTGTTGCCTCCGCGCACGGCGCGGCGCAGAGCGAAGTTATAGGCCTGCTGCGGATCCATCGCCGTCACGGTCGCAATTTCTTGCTGCAAGATTTCAACCATCTCTGCGCTGCCGTGATTCATGGCGGCAATGGTGAAATCGGGGCCATTTTCGGCAAGGGACAATTCGAATTCCACATCGGCTGCGAGCCGCTCATTCGAGTACTTGACCGCGTTCTCGAGGAGTTCTTGCACTACGAGCTGTACGCGGTCGGCAAATTCGCCATCCGTACCCGCCGTCGTGCAAAATTGTCCGCAAAAATGACGAATGCCGTCGATGTATCCCCATGTCGGGCGAAATCGCATCGCGATGGTTTCTTGATTCTTCACCGACCAAACCTCCAACCCCGCCCCGGGTTGCCCCTCGAAAATGGCCAACGCTTGGCCTTTGGTCAAGGGAAATCTCTACGTCTCTTCATCCAACCACCGCCGAACGGTCGGCGTAAAAATGTTCAGCACGGTCAATTGCAACGGGGTCAAGCGTGCGATTGCATTCCTTTCTTTACGACGCACAGCATCGAACTCCAGTCGTCGGTTCATTCAATCCCAACTTTTTGACCGCTTGGCACAAAGAACCCCTCCCGAGATTGGCGAGGTTGATAGCCTATCCTAACGAACTCTATTTGTTTTGAGTTCAAACCAAGGAGGTACGAACGTGAAGACAATCTTGCAGCACACCACAGCCATCATGGGAATTGGGGCTCTCGTCGTTGGATGTGTTACGCAAGAATCGACCGAACAGCTGGGTTTGGGGGAACAAGCTTTCACGTTGTCGAAAAATACGATCCAACTTTCGACGGGCATAACGATGGCGTACCAAGAACTTGGCGACGCTACCGGAGAGCCGGTCATTTTTCTGCACGGCTATACCGACACTGGGCGTTCATTCGCTCCGACGGTAGACGCTTTGCTTCAAATCGATTCGCACCTCCACGTGTTTGTCCTGGACCAACGTGGGCACGGGGCGTCGTCGATGCCGCCCGCCGCGTTATGCGCTTCTGCTCCAGAACTCTGCTTTCGTCCAAGCGACATGGCGGAAGATGCCATTGCTTTCATGAACCAAAAAGGTCTGTCGCGAGCAACTTTCGTGGGCCATTCGATGGGCAGTTTCGTGGCGCAAGAGATAGGTTTGTCATACCCTAATAGAGTCGATCGCTTGGTCCTGATTGGAACTTCGGCCAACCTCGTCGGTAACGTCGTTCTCGACGACTACATCATTGCCGACCCTGTTGAAGGCACGTGGAAAGCTGGTTTTGAAGCCCAAGGCTACACCTTTCCAGACGATGTATATAACTTGACCCCGCTCGACGCCAACGCTGACGCGCTCTCCTGGATCGCTGGCGGCTGGGTCGTCGATCCCGCGGCAAACCCCGACTTTCTCGGCGAAATTCTCCCCGAAACGAGCGCAACGAAAATGGGCACGTGGATTGGTGCGGCGCGCGCGTTGTCCGCCGTCGACAACCGAAGTCGCCTCGAGCAACTTTCCGTCGACACCCTGATTCTCTGGGCCACACAAGACGCGTTTTTCTACGACACCGATGAAGCCGAACTGCGCGCTTCACTCGACACATCCGTGGCCGCGTGTCGCATGAGTTATCAGTTCAAACAATACGGAAAACGCCCGATTTCCGAGTTTGGCATTCAGATCGACGACATCGGTCACAACACGCAATGGGGCGCGCCCGTCGCCGTCGCCGAAGATATCGCGAGCTTCATCCGCCATGACAAACCGACGAAAACTTGGTTCTATTCCGCCGATGGCAATCCGCAAGTCATCGTCGAAAAACATGGCAAAGCCCCCATCTTTTGGAACAAAGCGAACCACGGCTGCCCTTGAGTCACCGCCTTCGTTCGAGTTCAAAAAGACAAACCCCCGTCGCGCCCCACTCGTAAATGTTCAGAACTGTTCAACAAAATGTTGAACAGCCGCTGTCGCTCACCGACACGTCCGGGCCCTCTCGCCTTGCGCAGGAAACCGACGCTGGCGTCCAAGATGTCCCGAATTACTTGGTGGTCAAAGGAATTTCGACGCCGTCGCGAGCCCCAAGCTCTCCGCGACGCAAGAATCCGACGCGAACTCGAACGCTCAGATAAAGGAAACTGTGTCCCATGTCAACGAAGTAAAAATGTCGATCAGGCCGGACCCATGATTCGTTTCTGCACTTCGGTTCCGGATTGCAATGTAATGTGAACTCCCCGGGGCCATCGGGGCGGATTTTATTTCTGTCGCACCGAATGCAATCGCTCCTGACCTGCGGCGGCGTATTCTTTGGCCCACGACTTCACGTCTTCGGCCCTCAGCCCCATTTGTTTCGCCACGAACTCCGGTGTTTCGCCCCGTCCCAGAACGGCCAACGCCGCTTTTTCCATGACGCCGATGTCTGCAATAGCTCCGGGGTTGACCCGCACCACGCGATTGCTGGCCAAGGGTAAACGCACCGCTGGATCCCCCAGCAAAACATAATGCCCCAAATCATGCCGTCGCATCCAGAGCTGCGCTTTCCGCAATTCGCGCTCGTGATCATCGAGGGTCGCGGTGCCTTGTTTTTCTTCCTCATACATATCCGACAGGGCCACGGATGTATCCAGGAAAAACCTCGAAAGTTCGCCATGGGCGATTCCGACGCGTCGTCCTTCCACCAGGGCCCGGAGCGCGCCGAAAAAACGCATGGTTTGTCGATTTTCGCCCGATTGCGCGTCGGCAAATGATGCACTCCAGGCCATGTCGATATGTCCAATCATGGCCAGCGGCCCATTTTCATTGGCCAATGCAGCTTTGGGCATAGCCGCCACAAATGGGGCAGTCCCTTCCATGGGCAAACCCGAAAGCGCTTCTTCCGCTGCATCTCGACCCACTGCACCTTGTTCCGCAAGGGCCTTCAACCAAGTCGTGAATGCACTTCGGGCCGGCGTTCCTGCCCCATAACAAGCCAGGTAAAACCAAATCCCTCCGTTCAAAAACGCGCCGTTCTTGACCTCGTCCGCAGTAATTCGGTCTTTGCCGATGCACATGGCTCCCGACAATCGACGCTGTTGCTCGAAGTTATCGTACCCGCCACGCGGCGGCCCAAGTCCGTGACTCGAGGAAAACAAAACCGTCGGTTCATTGCTCCGAAATACCGCTTCGATTTTGGACAAACTCGTCGCTTCGATGTGTTCGAGCCGTGCTGTTCGAAACTGCTCTTGCTCGCGCTCACGCGCGCATGCGTCTTCGAGCGGCCGCATCAGGGCGCGATACGCAAGCCCCGTGGCCTCCGATCCGTCGCGCACCGAACATAATACAGTTTGGCCAGACGTACTCGGCGAAGGTTGGTTTTCCCAACGCAACACTTTGCTCACATACGCTTCGTAATCTTCATCCCGGGAAAAACCCAGTCGTCCGACGAACGCCATCGAGGCCAAGACCGACGTCGCTTCGAATGACATTTCGTGCAAATCGCCTAGAGCCAGCCAATAACGTGGTGGATTTTTCTTGAGTTGGCGATCGCGGAATTGCCGCGCCTGGGCGAGGTCCGTGTTCCCGGGCAAACGTTCGATGACGATCGGTTTTCCGCCTTGTTCAGCACAACGACTTTCGAGCAAAGGTCGCACCAAATCGAGCAGTCGTTCGCCCCGTTGACCCTCGGGCGCCAGCACGGCATAACGTTGTTCCAGGAGGTTATTCGGATCCGCCGCCGTATTGGACATTTTTTGCGACTTCGTCGCGTCGTTGGGGTTGTCCATTCGGCGCGCGTCTTCTTGCGCAAACGGCCGCGAAACGACCGCTGCACCGTCATCGGCGCGAGCGAGAAGCAGAGCAAGATCAAGACGATTGGGCATGATGCAAATAGTTTGGCCGGGCGTGATTATTCATGGGTCATCTGCGGCGGGTGCGCGAGCAGGCGCCGCGGGACTCGTCGGAGTCGCGAACGATTCAGACGAAGCGGGGGCTGGCGTTGCTGTGTCTGCGGAAGCGGGCGGAGTAGGTTCGTCGGGGCGTATCGTGGAGTCAAGCGGCGCGACTACGCTTGCAACTGGTTTGGGTTTGTCCGTGCTGACGCTCACGCTGCTCGGCGAAAGCTTTTTTTGGGTCTCGAGGTAAAAGAGCACTGGACCGACGCAGATGAGGGCGATGACTGCATTGAGTGTAAATATGCGCACGAAATGCCCCGAATATTGCCCCATACGCCCGAAAAATGTGCCCGTTTCGCGACGTACCACGACCGGCCGACTGAAGACGACGAAAAGCAACCCGAGGGTCGTGATGAACACGATTGCTGCGAAAGGCGCAGCGCGTACATACCAACGGGCTGATGCTCCGAAATCGTACCGCAACAAGATAAATGCCTCGACGACTCCAGCGATGGCTGCATTGGCAAAGGCCAGCGGCGCAGGAACCCAATCGAGCGGCTCGAAAATGCGTGAAACGATGCCAGCCACGTCTTCATGGTTTGCCGAGTTGCCACAAATTCGCAAGTGTTTTTTTCGCCAGAGACGACGGATTGAGGTAGTATCGTTACGGAAAAAACGACCATGGCCGGCCAGCGAGTTCGATATCAATTGACCATTCGTGCTGAGCGCAGCGGCGATGACCTCGTGTGCACCTACGTCGTGCCCGGGTTTGGCGTGGTGGGCGAACGTCGCGTTCCGCTCGCGGCGGTTGGAACCATGTATCGGGTCGGAGACGACCACGGTTTGCTCGCGCTTTCGCAACTTTTGGCCCGCGGCGAGGAATCGGAACTGGCGGCGAATTTACGCGGAGTGGCCCTAGACCAAGCGGGGGCAGCGTTATTCGAAGCGTTTTTCGGGGACGAACCGGCGTTTGGCCCGGTACTACGCCGTGCATTTCAGCGCTTGGATGACGGATTGCGCGTCGATCCCATTCGCGAAGCATTACGCGTGCGCATTTGCACGCAGGACCCGCGCCTGCAAGGTTTGCCTCTGCGCGCCATGATGTACGGCGGTCGATTGCTCATGGACCAGGGCTGGACATTCGAATATTCCCGCGACGAACAGCCCGCTGAACAACGAGAGTTTTCCCCGCCTGGACGCATTCTCGTCGTCGCCCCTGATTATGAAAGCATGCCCGCGATTGGCACTGATGCACATGTCAGTGCCTTGCGCCGGCTCATCGAATCGCTCGTTCCCGGACATACCTCTTCGCCAAAGTTTCGTGTGGTGCAGGAATTTCGAGAGGTCTCCGAAGCTCTTGCCGGGATGAATCCGGATATCGTTTATTATTATGGTCACGGCGAAAGTGACGGGGAAGAACTCTTTTTGCTTTTGGGGGAAGCAGCGGTCGAACGTATTCCCATTCGCAAGTTTGCCCAGGAAATCAAGAAATACGCGCCGAGTGTCGTCGTCCTCAATGGTTGCAAAACCGGACAAGCAGGATTGCAATCGGGCGGCCACCAGCTTTTGCCCGAAGTGCCCATTGTCGTGAGCAACGCGACGACTGCGTTTTCCAGCGCGGCGAGCGAATTTGCCATGCAATGGATCCGAGCTTGGCTCGAGGAAGGACGAGATCCCATCGAATCCTTGCACGATTTGGACGACAAAGGTCGCTCGACATTGGGCTTCGAGTGGCTCACGCCCGTCGTGCACGCGAATTATTCGGCCTTCAAAACACGGGCGATCGTGACGGGACCGTCAGAGTTATCGTATTTACCACCAGAATGGTTGAACCGCGAAGAACAGCGTAGTCGAGTCTTCGGCCATGTTTCGGATTTGGCGCGAGATTCGAAGCGCCGGGTCATGGCCCTGGTGGGAATGGGAACACCCGGCAATCGATTGGATTTGCTTTCGAAACAAATCATCGACCGCATTGAAGTCGATGGTGGCGAGCGCCTGCGAATTCAACGCATTCCCTTGACGTTTCCTGCCGAGCGTATTGCAAGTTTTTCCGAGGAAACCGCGAGCAGAGACCTCGGTGCCCGAATTGCTGCCAAATTGCGGACGGAATTGCGCACCGACGGGCCGATTGTCTTGGCCCTCAAAGCTCGCGCCGCGCGACGCACTGGCATGGGTATGCCCATTGTGTGGCTCGATTGGCAGGTTTTCGCTGGCGAAGCGGAACGCGCCAGCGATCGTTGGGCCTACCTCGACTCCGAATCACTCTTGGCGTGGTTGCGATTCGTTCGGGATCAATTGGCTCCCGATTGTCCGGACGATCTCCGGATCGTGGCGATGTTGTCGCTCGAATTCAGCTTCGAAAAACTGGCCCCTGTCGCGGATGTTCTCAAGAGTTGGGAATCGGATTCCGAGCTCGGTTTGCGCACGCCGCGATTCCGTTTTCGTCGCGTATCGCCGCTTGGTGAAGTCAAGCAAGACGAAATACTCGATTATTTGGAGCATGCGGATTGTCCGATTGCTACTGAGTTGTCGGAGCTCTTGTATCGCAAAACGGCGGGGCAATACGAACAAACCGTGGAATACCTGCGACGAGGCACGCCGACGTGGCACGCTCTTCGGGACGAACTCGTGGGGCGTCCGAAAGAAGGGCGGTCTGGGGGCCGGATTTTTTAGCCACCGTAGTCCAGGACCAACGCGAGACCGTTCCGTTTGTCGGAACAAGGCACGGATACGACGCTAAAAACCATTGACTTCTCGGCGCGAATGCGAGCACGGTGCGCGCCATGCGACAGGACAATCGTATGCGCAGCGCGCTCGGCGCGATAACAACTGCGCTGGTCATATCGAGCTTTTCCGTTGGTTGTGGCAAGAAAGGGGGTGAAGGAGGGGTCCCAGGGGGAGGTCCAGTTGCTTCTGCATCGGCTGTGGGATCGGTTGCGGCACCGGGACCGGCAGAGCAGGGGGCGGTGAATCAACCGATTGCGCCGAAATTGCCTGGTGGAATTCAGGCGGTCATCAAAGACTTTCAGCTGTTTCACCCGTATTCATCAGAACGCGCAATGCCCAATGTGCGGGACAATGGTTCGTACACGACGCGCGACTCTTCGAACTCCTTCGGTATTGGCGTGATCATCGAAGCGACCAATGACACGGGCGAAGTGCTCGTGGGGCCTTGGTTTGACGGGGAAGTCCATTTCATCCAGGGTGATCGTGACGTTGATTGTCGGCTCGTTCCCGAGGGAATTGGCGAGTTTTACACGACCTCGTTTACCCTCCATTACAACAACGTGCCTGCAGATGCCAAACCAGATCCGTTCACTGGAGAAAAACCCACTGCTTGGCGCAATGAAAGCGGCTCGACGCTGGAGCATCCTTGGCGTCCGGGCGAAAAAATTCGGTTTTTCTCGCGCAAGAACGATTGCGATTCCATCTTGCTGAATGATCTCCCTCCTTCGCAAGTGCGGGGTAAAGTCGTGATCCGGGCGAACAAGCGGTTCGTCAAGGCGTACGACTCGGAATTCGATAACGAGCGTTTCGATCTGGCGCTCACGGGCGACAACGTACGTATTCGGCACAAGGCGACCGGATATCTCGTTTTGCTTCCGGTGCGTGACGCCAAAGAGAATCGGATGAACGTATTCGAAATGATTGCCGCGGCAGACGCTCCGAAAGATGCGACGACAGTGCCGCTGACGAAACTCAAGCTGCGTTCGGAAATTCGGTACACGCGCGAGGATATCATCGAGAGTTCACCATTGACGTTCGAATTGCCCTCCCGGGCGCTGACGTTGCAGAAGGTGAAACTCGATAATGGCGATATGGTGTATGCGTCGGGCAATGTATTGGTGTACCCGAAAGATGGTAAAGTCACGTATCAAGACATGGCCCGACAAAAGCTGAGTTTACTCGACGTTACGCGCGAGGACGTACCCGCGACGACGCCGGAAGTGACGTTCACGCAAAATGAATTGTCCGGTACCGTCAAAAGCATTTCGCTCACCGATCACGTAGACGAGACATCGCTCAACAAGGGGCAGCGACGATTGACGGTGAAATGGGCGATGAATCTGCAAGGCGAAAACATCGATGCCCGACTACGCGTCCCGTACGACATTGCGAAGAGCGAGTTCGAAAAGGCGGAAAAGGAAGCAGAGTCTGGCGATGCGGCCGCGAAAGCCGAAGCGGCCAAGACCAAAGCTGCTTTGGCGGCTGCCGAGACGAAGTACAAGACAGGAAGTAAATCGGAGCGAGAAAAAGTCGCCAAGGCATTTCCGTGTGGCGATGTGAAAATCGCGACCAATCGCGGGACACGGGGTTTGGTGAATGGCAAAGCGGTGAGCGAAGCGTGCAAGACGTTGCTTACGGCAAACGAAGTGGAAGTGACGATGACGTTCACGCTCGAACGTTATGAGTTGCCCATTGCCCTCGTTTATTCGCTCGGGGGCAAGTTCACGTGGAGTCCCGTCGCAAGTGCGCCACTGCTCGCGATGGATCCGCGGTAAAACGAGTCTCGGGTTTGGCGGAGCTGGTTAGTTTCGCCAACCCTTCGTCTATTTTCCCGACAATTGCTCCAAAAGCAGATTCACGAGCATATGCCCGTCGAATCGGCGCTTGCCGATTTCTTCGTTGTTTTCCGCCCAATTGATCGCAAATGCGAGCGGCAGAAGGAGCGGTTCGTTTCCCAAAACGCGCGCGGCCACACCCGACAACGCCTGCGCCATGCGAATCGAAACCGGAATTCGGGTCACGAGCTCCTCGCCAATTTTCGCACAATTCTCCGCTGGCGAAGAAACCAAGTATTCACGGCAGGCAGTTGGTCGCGACATGTAAATCGAACATGCGCCGTTTTCCAGAAATGCACAAGTCGTTCCACTGCGGTGATATTGCACGAGCAACTGCCGTACCGATTGATCCCCCGAGTTCGCAATGGAGTACGAATCGATTCCAATCCCCTCGAGCACTTCTTCCGCGGCAATGAATCGAGTCAGCACCGCTTCTTGCCGCGCATTGGACATTGCGGAAACGAGGTCGTGTATCAAAAAGGCTTCTGGAATCGATATCGGAACCAGCTGTTCGCAACACGACGCGCATCCTTTTTGGCACGAAGGAGCACCAACCACTGGCAATTGCTTTTTCACGGCTTTGCCCACGATTTCGTCGTCGAGCCCCAGCACGCTCCGCGCGAGATCCGCCAGCCGCATCGGTTCGCCCGGAATTCGCAACGTCGTGCGCAGTTTTCCTTCGGGCGTGCTCAGCTCGAAAGTAAATACGCTAAGGTGAGCTTTGTTCATGAAAAACGCCTCGAGCGGATGCAGAACACCCGAAACGCGGCGTCTTGTCAAGTCTGCTGCGGGTCAGACGTCGTAGAAACCAATCGAGTCGCGTAGTTCCGTTCGTTTGGATTTGGCGCCACCGGCTACCCGGTCGACAGCTTCCGGCGCGTCGATTCCCAAAGTTGCCAAAGGCGGCACGGTCAAACCACAAGCCAAAGCCGTGGCCTTGATATCATTCAGATAATCCTGCATCGCAATGGCCGGATCGCGTTTTCGCAACCCTACTCGCACGGCATACTTGGCTCCCTCCGTGTTTGGACGGCCAAACGACAGTAGCCCTTGTTTGAGCCAACGCTCGAAAATCTGCTGCTTTTCAGGATCGTATTGTCCTGTCTGCGTCAGTTCGAGCACCAATCGTTCGCCGAAGAGTTGATGTCCCCTTTCTTCATGAATGATCTTTTGCACGAGATGCCGATAAGGCAGGTAGCTCGATTCCGTGTATTCGGAGAGCTGCCAAAATCCCCCACGATCGTAAAGAAATTGGGCCATCGCCAATTCGTAGAAGCTTTGCACGAAAGGAATGGGCCGCGTTGCCAAACGCGCATGTACCGCAGGTTCGATGCTTTCGCCCGTGAAATCCAGATACATCCGGGCCACGTCTTTGTAATGTTCGGTCTCCTCGCGGATTTGCCACACGAAATGTTCCAGAAGGCGCAAGTCCGGCACGAGCGACAAACCATATCCAAATAGCTGCGCTGCCGCCATTTCGCGGTATGCTTGCCCTTGCATCATTTTCACGAGCGTTCGAAAATAACGATCCTCATCGCGGCAATTCGCCGTGTCCATATTTTTCCCCTCCACCGTGTTTTACCCTTCGACAAACCTCGAAAGGCAGCAATGTTCTGGCTGTTCGTCCAACGTTACCGTTGCGCCGCCAGACCCTCTTCCACTTCGATCACGATCATCTCGGCAAGTTTGTCCGTAAGATCCAGACCTTCTTCTCGCGAAGCTTCTGCAGGAGCTCCGGTATAGGCTTCGGTCATGCCCATGGCCAAGAAATTGGTTTTTCCTTCGCGAATACCCGTCGACAAACTCGTCGTCAACGTTGGCAATGACTCCGCTCGGCCCTGGTGTACGAGATCCGGCGTTGCTGCAAGCACGAGCGACGTTTCATATCGTCCTGCATGACACGCGCCACTCTTGAATTCCGGCGATAACGTGCGGGCGTGGCGGCGCGTCAATGGCGACGCAATCGACGCCCGTCCAGTCGCGATTCCCTCGATGGATTGGCGCACCGCTGCATCGTGCGCCGGTTCGAGATGATTGTTCACCAAACACACATGGGAAAAACCCGCCGCAATAAAACCCGAAACCACTGCATGCAAAAATCCCACGAGCGCCGATTCCGTCACGCTGATCGCCCCCGCAAAACCCTCGGCAAATCGAGTCACTCCATATGGAATACTCGGCCCCACCAAGGCTCTGACGCTCCGTCCTTCGAGTTTTTCCGCCGCCCGGTAGGCCGCTGATTCACCAATGATCGTATCCGTGCGTAATGGCAAATGCGGGCCATGCGGTTCGACCGATCCCACCGGGACGAGCACCACGACGGGCAAAGGCCCGGAAAGCAAGGTGCGCAGCGTCTCAGTTGTAAAATCACCTAGCGAAAAAGGAGAATAAGGCATGGTCTCGAACCTGTTCGACGTTGAGCAACGAGTAGCATGGCCCGCGGTCGTTCGCGAGCGGTAATCGAGATTTCATTCAGAAACTTGGTAGTTCGTCGGAGTTGGAGCATTCTAGACGCCATGGACGTGACTGCCAAGGATGTACCGACGGCGCTGATTCATCTTTATCGTGGAGAACTTGGCCGAATGGCGGCGTATCGTTCGCGCCTCGATACGACGACCAATTGGGCGGTGGGCACGAGCGCGGCGATCACGACCTTTACGTTGGGGCAAGATCGAGTCCCACATTTCGTGTTCGTCCTGGCCGTATTTCTGGATTTGATTTTTTTGTGGATGGAGATTCGGAGATTTCGATTTTACGAGCTCATTCGAATGCGCGTGCGGCTCTTGGAAGTCGGGTTTTACGCCCTCGTTTTCGGAAAAACTCCGCGCGAGGGCTGGGAGGAAAAACTCTGGCAGAGCCTCGAAACGCCTCAGGTTCCGATCAGCCGCTTGCAAGCTGCGTCAATAAGGCTGCG